>JAZNMV010000176.1:0-25475 GCA_045579885.1 Acutalibacteraceae bacterium
AGGAGATCTGTGCGCTTGTTCATCCCATTTCGGCGGAAGTACTCGGTGTGTATGAGTCAGACTTCTATGCAGGGCGTGCAGCTGTTACAAAGAATTCTTCGTAACAGCCGCACGTCCCGCATAGAAATCCGACTCATATACGCCGAGTACTTCCGCCGAAATGGGATGAATGAGTGCACAAATCTCCTTCGCTTCATAGGGCTCGCCGTTCATCAAAATGCCGTTGGTCATGCCGTCCGGTAATGCATCGGTCTCTTCGTTCCAAAGGCCGAAAACATCCATCATATTGCCCGGATTACCGCCGAGGAAGCACAGGTCGGTATCATCCGCCATGCCGCTCCAGTATGTACCGACAAGCGTACCGCCGTTTTCTACGAAGCGGCGCATTTTCTGTTCAAAACCCGCGCGGTACATATAAAGCATCGGCGCAATGACAAGCTTATAGCCGGAAATATCCTGCTCGCTGTCCACGATATCCACCTGTATACCTTTTTCCCAGAAGGGACGGTAATGTTCGAGGAGTGTTTCCACATATTTCATGTTGCCGTTATGCAGTGCCTGTGCTGCGTCGATCGCCCAACGGTTCTCGACATCGTAGACCAAGGCAACCTGCGCCTTGACCTCGGTCTCGTACACATCACCGAGCTCGTTCATCTGCTTCAGAACCGCACCGACCGCCTGAACATCACGGTATGTACGCGTGTTTTCTGTCTTAACGAACGGATACGGTCCGCTGTTGCCGACATGGTCGATGACCGCACCGTGGAACTTCTCGCTCGAACCACGGCTCTTGCGGATCTGGAAATACTGAATGGAGTTTGAGCCGTGTGCCGCTGCCTGCATAGCGGAAAGCATATGCATACCCGGGCGCTTAAGCATGCAGTGTTTATGCCAGTTTGTTGCACCGGGTGTATTTTCCATCAGGAGAAAGTTTTGGTGCTTCACACTGCGCATCACATCATGTGTAAGACCGGAAAGCATACCGACCTCGGCATTATCCTCCTGCGTATGCCAAAGCGGATAGTTGTCCCACGAAACCACATCGATCTCTTTTGCGATCTTGAAGTAATCGAGTCCGTCGTAGAAACCCATTAAATTCGCTGTGACCGGGATATCCGGATCTACAGCTTTTACCGCATCACGTTCCATTTTGATAAAATCCAGTGTCTGGTGCGTAACGAAACGCTTCCAGTCGAGCGTAAGACCGTGTACGGACATTTCGCCGTGCGGCATCGGTGCAGCGATTTGTTCCCAACTTGTGTACGTGTGGCTCCAGAAGCCTGTCCACCATGCGTGATTGAGCGCATCCAGCGTCTTATACTTCGCCTTCAGCCAATCGCGGAACGCAGCCTGACACAGCGGGCAGTAGCACTCGCCGCCGTATTCATTCGAAAGGTGCCACAGAATAACGCCCGGATGCTTTGAGACGCGCTCGGCAAGCCGGCGGATCATTTCCTTTACCTTCTCTCGATAGACAGGCGAAGTGTAGCAATGATTATGACGCGCACCGGAGATATCGCGCACGCCGTTTTTCTGTACGCGACGGATTTCTTCATATTTTTCGCTCATCCAAAGCGGCTTTGCACCGGACGGCGTGGCCAAAACGGAGTAGATACCGTTTTTATAGAGATCATCAATGATCTTTTCAAGCCAATCGAAATCGTATACGCCTTCCTCCGGCTCAAGCTTTGCCCATGCAAAAATACCGATGGAAACGCAGTTGATGTCTGCCTTTTTCAAAAGCTCGATATCCTGCTTCAGAATTTCGGGATAATCAAGCCACTGGTCGGGATTGTAGTCGCCGCCGTGCAGCATTTTCGGAAATCTCGGTGTAAGCGCTTTCATTTGCTCGCATCCTTTCGAAATATGTTTCTTAAATCTATTATATTCTCCGTTTTCTCACTCTGCAAGCTAAAAAAAGCATCGATGCCCGACTATCGAGTATCGATGCTCTTTTATGTTCATTTTTTCGCTTTCAGCGCCTGATTATAGAATTCCGTCCACGTCTGCGCAGCAAGTGTTTCATCGAGTGTACAGATCATCTCCGTGCCGTCATCCGTGACAAAAGCACCGTAAGGCACACCCTCATACAGCAGCACGCCCACTACGTTTTCCCTTTTGCGCAGCGTAACGTACGCTTCAGGAACCGCATAATAGTACAGCTCTCCATCCTGACTCGACGTGCCGTTCATATACGCACCGGTCAGACAAAACTGACCTCTCGATGTGAGCACATGACCGACATCTTCCAGCTTTCCCGCGCCGTCCGTAATAACAAGCTGTTTTACAGGTTTTGCCTCAGTCGCCTTCAAGAACGAAAACTCAGGCGGCTCTGCAATTTTCTCCTTACAGCCCGCAAAGCAAAACACACACAGCAAAACGGCGAGCACTAACACTAGGCTCTTTTTCATAAACTCCATTCCTTTCGGATATGATAAAAATTTCGATCTGTGTACAAAAATACATCTCGAAACTTTCTCCTGATTCAAGCGGTCCCGTCTCTAATTACCGGGATATCCTACACTTTCAAGGTATCACTCATAAGACCAAATGTCAAGAAACGAAGTTGTTACATTTATGTAGACAAAACTAATAAAGGTGCCCCGTATCGGAGCACCTTTAAAATCACTGTAATTCTTTTTGCTGCGCGTGCCAAAGTGCATTGAACCGCACAAAGTAAACCGCGACCAGTACGACCGCCGCACCGGCCCATGCCGCGATCTCCGCGTAATAGATACCGTTCTGTCCCATAACAGCCGGCAGGACCATCGCTACAGCAATACGCATGACAAATTCCATGATACCGGAAGCCATCGGTGTAATGGTATCGCCGAGTCCCATCAGCGCCGAGCGGTAAATGTGCAGCATATAAAGTACGGAAAGGAACGCAGCCATCACACGCAGATAATATACGGCGACCTCAGTTGAATACTGAACCTCTTCAGGTGTGCCGGAAATAAACAGACCGACAAGCATCCGGCCGGCAACAAAAGCAAACGCTGTGATCACAGCCGAAGTAAGCAGCGCGATCCATGTTGCGGAGAACATGCCCTTGCGAATTCTCTTGAGCAGGTTTGCACCGAGATTCTGACCGACATACGTCGTGACCGCATAGCCGAACGAAGTTGCTGCAATCTCCAGAATACCGTACAGCTTGTTCGTTGCCGTGAAGCCTGCCACGAACAACACACCGTATCTGTTTACAACGGTCTGCACTACGATTCCGCCGACCGCAATGATCATATTCTGTGCCGCTACCGGCAAACCGAGACCGAGCAGACGGCGTGCCATAAAGCTTTCCGGCAGAAAATAGGTTTTTTCAAGCTTAATAATATGTATACGGCGAACAGCCATAAAACAGTACACTGCCGCAAAAAGCTGTGCGAGCATAGTGGCAATGACTGCTCCGGCAATACCCCAGTGGAAAACGATAACAAAAAGCAGGTCAAGCGCAATGTTCAGAATCGAAGCGATCACCATCGCATAAAGCGGTGTTTTACTGTCACCGAGTGCACGCAAAATGCTTGCCAAAACATTATACGCCATAACGATTGGAATACCGATGAACCAAATACGCAGATAGATAAGCGCACCCTCCATAACCGTTTCCGGTGTACCCATCAGCCGCAGAACCGGCTCGACAGCCGCCAAACTCACGATCATAAGAAGCACGGAGATCATCGCTGCCAACGTGACCGTTGCGCCGATGGAGCGGTTCAGGCCTTCGTGGTCATCGGCACCGAAGCGCTGTGCCATATAAATAGAGAAACCCTGTGCAAATCCCTGCACCATGCCGAGCACGAGCCAGTTGAGCCAATCCGCTGCGCCCATAGCCGCCAGTGCATAAACGCCAAGCGCCTGCCCGACGATCGCAGTATCGACCACCGCATACAGCTGCTGGAACACATTTCCGAGCATCAGCGGGATTGCAAACGAAAAGATGAGCTTTGCAGGACTTCCCGTTGTCATATTCTGAATTCTTTCTGCCTTAGCCATTACTTTCGATAATTCCCCTTTCAAGAATCAAACACTAAAATGCACAGACTTCCGAAAACGAAAGCCTGTGCACAAAGATATTGCAAAAAAATCAAACGATATAGTCGACCGCAACCGCTGTTTCACGAACACCCGCAACATAAGTCTTAACGACATCGCAGTGGTACGGATCGAGCTGGTATGCATCGAGTGCCTCCGGGCTTTCCAGTGTTACATACAGGCACACATCATAGGAGCGCTCGGAATGCAGAAAATCCGCACCGGCTTCCACATCGATGACCTGCGGGACATTGCCCTTCATGCTGCGGAATACTTCTACGAGTTCGCCGCATTTATCCTTGCATTCTTCTTTCAGTTTGATCATTAAAACATGCTTAACCATTGTATTGCCTCCCAAAATCATTTATTTAATACCGGATACCGCCCGGTCAAGTTCCCCAAGATCCTTATGGATACGAACATCGCGAAGACCTGCAGCACGGAACATCTCCGCCACCGCTTCCCCCTGCGTTTCGCCGATCTCCACCGCAAGCACGCCGCCTTCCCGCAGCTTTTTCACCCACAAATCGCAGATCGCACGGTAGAAAACCAGTCCGTCCGTGCCTCCGTCCAACGCAGTCATCGGCTCCTTCTGCACTTCCTCCTGAAGTGTCGGAAGCTCCTCTGTTTCAATATACGGCGGATTCGACACAATGAAATCGAGTTCATCTGCAGCACTTGCCGCAAATGTTTCGGATAACACATCACCGCGTACCGCACGCACCGAAAGCGCCGGATAACGCGCAATATTTTTCTCCAAATAACCGAAAGCACCGTCGAATAGCTCGACCGCCTCCACTTCGGCGCCGATGATTTCCGCCATCATCAGCGCCACAGCACCCGTACCGGAGCAAAGGTCCATTCCTTTCGGTGCTGTTACGCCCTGCAGCCGTTCCACCGCTGCTTCTACAAGCACTGCGGTATCTTCGCGCGGGATCAGAACTCCTTCACCGCACAGCAGCGTCAGCGCCATAAAGTCCCATTCACCGAGAATATACTGGAGCGGCTCCCCCTGTACACGTTTTTCTACCGCTGCACAAAAAGCTTCTTCCGCATCCGGCTGTACTTCGCTGTTTCCGTACAGCAGCATCGCTGTACGGCCCATTCCAAAAAACTTTTCCGTCAGACACAGTGCTTCAAACGCGGGATCTTCCGTAACCGCTTCCAGCTTTCGCTTTGCATCCTGAAATAATGCCTGTACCGTCATTTCAGCAGATCCTCTCCGTTTTCCGGAACAACGGCATTCATCGCCGTGATCGCCGCTTCGATCATTTTATCATCCGGCTCAAACACCGTCAGCCGCTGCATCCAGATGCCCGGCGCAGAAATAATGCGTGTAAGCACATTATCGTGTCTGCCGCACAGCTTAATAAGCTCATAACCGATGCTGACGATAACCGGCAGGCAAAGGAGCTTGCATGCCGTACGCAGAACCGGATTTTCAAACGGAATAAAGAAGCCGACTAAAATGCCGAGCAGCAGCATAATGATCATAAAGCTCGAACCGCAGCGCGGATGAAAACGCTTCTGTGGGCGTACATTTTCAACGGTCAGCGGCAAATCACTCTCGTAACAGAAAATTGTTTTGTGCTCTGCACCGTGATATTGGAACGTACGGCGAATCTCCGGCATACGGGACACCGCTGCTACATACGCCACAAAAATAATAATGCGCATAACACCTTCAAACACGGAACGCCAACCGTCTAGCCAATCGCCCGCCACGCGTCCGAGCAGATTAAACAGCATGGTCGGCACCATAAAGAACAGCACTACGGCAAGGGCCACACCGAGCACGCTGCCGATACCGACGACCACATTCATGATCTTATCACCGAATGTATTGTTCAGCCATTTTTCAAATTTCGTGTAATTTTCGGGGTCATCCTCGTCGATCCCCGCCTTGTCCGCAGAAATCATCAGAGCTTTCATGCCCAGCCGCATCGTGTCGATAAAAGAAAACACACCGCGCAGAAACGGCTTTTTCAGCACCGGATATTTCTCTCGCAGAGAGGGTGCCGTGATTTCCTCAGTAGAGATGCTGCCATCTTCCGCAACAAATGCGGCAACATTCTTGTTCGGCCCCACCATCATTATACCTTCCAAAAGCGCCTGTCCGCCGATGGAAGTTACTTTCTTTGCCATAAATTATTCCTTTCCGTTTGAACGGTCCGGTTTCAGTTCTACAACCTGCACACGGTCAGTCGCCGTCGGAATCTGCATTGTGTTGGAAAGCTCCGGATTCATTTCAAGCTTCTTCAAGGTGGGCATCGTGATGATCACCGTAGTGCCCATGCCCTCCTGACTGTCTATATCGAGCGAGCCGGAATGCAACTCCATGATCTCGTTCGCCACGGCAAGACCGATGCCGCTGCCGCGAACATTCTGGTTTGCCTTGTAAAATTTCTTTTTAATATGCGGAAGGTGCTCCTGCGGGATACCGCAGCCGCTGTCCTTAATAATGACACGGATAAATCCATCGTCCTCATACGCCGCTACACGCACCGTGCCTCCGGGATTTGTGTATTTTAACGCATTATCGATGATATTGATAAACACCTGGCGCAAACGGTTTACGTCACCGAGAATCGGCGACAGCATGGTGTCTTCCTCATCATAGATCAGTGTTTTATGTTCGGTACGCGCACGGTCGGTAAACATATATACCGCCTCATCGAGTTCCGCAAGTAGATCAATTTTATTGAGGATCAGGCGCATACGTCCGCTCTGCATACGCGAGAAATCCAAAAGCTCCTCGACCATACCGGACAAACGCTCCGACTCACGAACGATAACGCTCATGCCCTTCTCATACGTCTCACGGCCGATACCGCCGCTCTGCAGCGTTTCCGCCCAGCCCTGAATCGCAGTCAGCGGTGTGCGCAATTCATGGGAAACCGACGAAATAAAGTCGTTTTTCATTTTTTCGGCATTGCCGAGCTCCGCAGCCATATCATTGATCGACACGCAAAGTGCGCCGATCTCGTCATCCTTATCTTTTTTAACGCGAACGTCAAAATCACCCTTGGCAATTTTCTCCGCCGTTATGTTCAGCCGTCGAATAGGCTGAACGATCGAACGTACAAAATACATACCTGAAGCCGTAACAAGCGCAATGATCAACGCACCGACACCGACCAGGATCAAAATAACGTATGTAATATGCCTGTCCGCTTTTTCCATGGAAACAACATAGCGCACCGCACCGAGCACCGCACCGTTGGAGCTGCGTACCACGCGCGAAATCGCCATGACTTTTTCACCGGAAGCAAGCTTACCGATCCAATAGCCGTGTCCGGATTCGGACTCCAGCGCCGTATCGAAATCCGGTTTCAGCTGCGCCTGGTCCGGTGCAAAACCGGTCGAGCTCGACAGAATGATGCCCGAACGGCTCACTGCCATAACTTCCATCAGATTTTTATCCGGGAAATTTTCCGTATAGCTTCTCGCCGCCGTGTTGAACTCGTTGATCGTTTTCATACCGGATGACAAGACCGTGGGCAGCTCATCACTGCGTCCCATCAGCGTCATCTGTATACCGTTATAGGCATAGCTGTGTACAACGAAGGACAGCGCCATAATACTCGCAGCCAACAGAATGATCATAACACCAAGGCTGTTAATCAGCCATCGGCGGGTAATGCCTTTTGAAAACACGGCGTGTCCTCCTTTCTAAACAAACTCTTCGAAAAATTACTGATCCCAGCGGTAGCCGAGACCCCAAACCGTCACGAGATGACGGGGACTGCTGGGTTCATCTTCCAGCTTCATGCGCAGACGTCGGATATTAACGTCGACGATCTTCTCTTCGCCAACATAGCCGCTGCCCCATACATGCTTCAAAATATCGCCGCGCTTGAGCGCTTTACCGGCATTGGAGATGAAGTATTCCATGATCTGGAATTCAACCTGTGTCAATTCGATCGGCTTACCGCCCTTCGTAAAGGAACGGTTACGCAGATTGAGTACGAATTCACCGGACTGAATCTCTTCGGAGAAGCTCGGTTCGACCGCTGTACGTGCATACTGTGCAACACGACGGTATACCGCATCAACACGTGCAACCAGTTCAGACGGGCTGAACGGCTTTGTTACGTAGTCGTCCGCACCCATCATAAGGCCGGTGACCTTATCCATCTCCTGTGTTTTCGCGGTCAGCATAATAATGCCGATCGAATTGCTGCGGCGGCGCAGTTCCTTGCAAACAGCCAGACCGTCCATGGAACCCGGCATCATAATGTCGAGAATAGCCATATCAAAATCGCCGTCCTCCTGCTCGTACAAGCGCATAGCCTCATCACCGTTAGCAGCTTCCACCGCATCATAGCCGGCACGCTTTAAATTGATCACAACAAACTCTCGAATGTTCTGTTCATCTTCAGCAACCAAAATCTTTCTCATGTATACTCATCCTTTCTCCCATTACTCACTCAGTATTTTAAAGCCCTCGCGAATTCGGCGGATCAGCTCGCTCTCGGTATTTAATTCCGGATCGAGCACAGACAGTGCATACACACGTCCCGCCAAGCTGCCGAGCATAATATCTTCCTCTTGTATACCTGTGTTCTCCCAACCTGTCTCCGAATATACTGTGATGGAACACAGGTCCTGCTGTCCGATCAAAAGGCCATCACTGCTCTTGCGTTCATACCGGAAGAACGTTGCACGGCGCGTGACCGTGTCGTTAGCACAGGCTATGTTCTCCATACCGGCCGGCAGAATCAAATAATAGTTTTCAGCGGCATTGACAATACTGCTGCATACCGGTGTGAACCGGTTATCTTCCGGGCTGTATGTATTCCATGTAACACAGTAACCCGTGGAATCCACCGCTGTATTGGATTTTCGCACACGCAGTTCGGCTGTCGGAATATCAATCGTTGTATCGTTATTGATATCTCTGGCATTGATCGACAGTGCTGCCGCCCGATCTGTTAAATTGGGCTTTTCTGTGCTTGCATTTGAAAGCGGAGCCTGCAGCATTTGAGTCGTCTCATCATAGCTGATCACCTGCGTGATCATACGTCCGTCAGCCTTGATGCCATCTATTACAGCAGCCTTATGCCAGGAATTCACCGGCATAAACACAGCCGATGTATACCTCGTCACCGCAGCATCCAGCGGAACGGTCTGTGCAACATAGGCCTGTTGTTCCCCATCAAATCGGAACAATCTTCCAAGCGGAATTTCCACGGAACCGTCTTCAGCAGGCTGTCCGGTAGTTTCCAGAACAAAAAGCTCCGATATACCGTCTCCTTCAAAATCGGTCATCAGCATTTCGCTGTACGGCTGAGCGCTCATCTGTATTTCCTGTGCACTGCGATTTTTCAGACAGTACACGGATATACTTGCCGTAGCCGTAGCCGGGTCACCCCAGCCGATCACGATTTCTTCCTGTCCGTCACCGGTCACGTCACCGAAAAATACACGGTCTACCTGATTGGCCGTAGAAATAAATTCCGCACGAGAATACCAACTTCCGTCTTTTTCCCTTGAGAAAAACTCTAGCCGTATGCCGCCGGCTTCACTGTTCACGCAGAAAGAAACAACATCCAACGAACCGTCTTTGTCGATATCCTTGGAAACGACAGCGGAGCGGTACTCGCCATTTTTGGGGTATACCAGTTTTACATCTGCCTGACCGTCGCGCATCAATTCATAAATTGCCTGGTGGTCTGCGGTCGTCTTCGGCGGCAGCATAAGCCCCTGTGCATCAAGACCTGTCAACTCCGCGCAGCCGGAGGCTGTCAGCGCAACGCAGAACAGCAATACCATTGCCATTATTCTTTTTATTGAATGCCGCATTCTCCGTCACCCCCTGCAGACACTAAACTACATATTTAATTAAGTATAACACATCTGCAGTAAACCCGCAAGTTCACCGTCCTCTTTTCCCAAAAGGAAATTTATGAATTTTTTTGTGATGGCATTGTGTAAAATCCTGTTACGTGGTAAAATCTTTATACAGTCCCCGAAATCGGGCAAAAAACCTTAAGGATCGGTAATTTACTATGAAAAATGCAATTCTCAAAAGATCGGTTTCTCTCGTAATTATTTTTACGCTTGTCGTATGTATGCTTTTCTCCGGCTGCGCAGGCCGCCGCAGTATTGCTGCCGATGAATTCACAGCTGCCTGTGAAAGTGCAGGCTTTACACTCACAGACGAAAGCGCTTATTACGCAGCTATGCAGATCAACACCGTTCTGCTTTATGTCGAAGGCACAACTTCCATCGGCTACTACAGTTTCGCAAATGCTGCCGACGCTAAATCCCAGTATGCACAGCTTTTCAGCCAGCTCAACACAGGTTCTTCCGAAGAAAAGTTCATCGACTCCGCTGAGTACAACCGTTATTATGTTTCCAACGAAAACGCTTACGCACTTCTGTACAGAAACGGTTCGAATCTCATTCATATTATCGGTACGGACAGCGAAGCTCTTGATAAAATTGCCGATCAGCTGGATATTTAACCTTTTCTTTTCAGCAAGGAGTTTTCCTGCATGAAACAGCTATTTCAGAAACTAAAGGAAAAGCTTTCCCGTCTTGAACTTCCGAAAATCCGTATTCCCGCGGAAATCATCGGTCTGGCGGTCGTTTTATTGTTGATGAGCCTCGCATTTATTCCGAGCTTCGATCTTGCACCGAAGCATACAATGACTTCCGCGAAATTTGTTTCTCAGTGTGAAAAATACGGCTATAAATTTCAGGATGTCACGGATAACTATTACGGTATCTTTTTCGATGAAGTTATGGCTGCGGAAGGCGAGGATTTCTGCATCGAGCATTACACGTTCTCGCACAGAGCATTTTCAAAGGCGCTGTATACGCACTATCTCTCCACTCTGCAGGATCACAGCATGAGCGAACAGTACAGATACACTGCAAGCTACAACCGCTTTTATAAATCCGAGCCGGAAGGTGTCGTATTTCTTTACCGCAACGAAGACAAAATCATCTTCCTCAGCGGTTCAGCAGAACATATCGAAACGATCGATGAACTTATAAAAAAGATGAAATTGTAAACTGAGAGAACGGCTCAAAAACGAGCCGTTCTCTTTGTTTTTCTGTTGCAGAGGAATCCACATTATGCTATAATTTGTCCTGTTTGAAATTCTAACAGCCAAGGAGCCGTTTATGATAAAAAAAATCTTTCGAATCATCACCTGGCCGTTCCGTACGATCCGGGATAACATGGAATACTGGGATTTTAAGCCATCCGGCGAAGTGATCGGTCTGTTCGTTATGATCGCACTGCTCACGATTGGTTTCTTCCTGCCTTCCTATAATCCGGGATTCAAAATGAACCCTGAAAAATTCACCGATCTTTGCGCACGCTACGGTTACGAACTCCACGATGTTTCCGATGATTATAACCCGAGCTTTTTTAACGGTGTAGCTGCCTCCGAAAGCGAAGATTATCGAATCATTTACTATGACTGCACAAAGACTTGCTACTCGAAGTTCTTCATGTGGGACCATATATATGCCGCACGCGAAGGTGCCTACAGAGAAAAAAACACGTACACCTCAGAATTCAACCGCACTTATCTGTATTCCGCAGACAAGATCTCCGTTATATACCGAAACAACCTGCAGCTTGTCTTTATGGAGGTTCCGGTTGAGGATGCCGAAAAGCTGGATAAATTCGTAAAAAAAGCAAAAATACACCGCATTCAGCAAAGAGAAGGATAATACTAAAGAAAAAGTGACCGTCCAAAAACGGTCACTCTTTTTTTATGGCTTCACCAATTCGCGCCACAGCATTCGGTATATATTTTTCGGCCTGTTCCGCAATATAAGCCGCGAGATACTCTCCCGCACCGATATATCGGCCATACTCCGAAAATAACCCCCGTGCCGCGATCCGCTCGGAAAAACGCACGGTCACGCAAAGAAAAAAGCAGCTGTCGATCCGCCCCGCCGATGAAGACAGCACATGCAGTGTACGGGTCGCCCGTTCTGCCGCATCCATCAAGTGTTCCGCAGCCTCAAAGCAGAATATGAACGGCACGGGTGCAGAAAGGATACGGATGCGACCACCTCCGCTTCCACCGCACTTTCCGTGCAGGTTCCTGCACAATCTTATTCTACGCATGCATCATTTTTCTGTGCCTGACCGAAACTCAAATACATTTTTACTCCTGATCACTTCCTGCTCAAAGCAAAAAAGGTGAAGTCCGGACCGGTCTTCACCTTTTTCAGTTCGTAAAATTATTTGATTTTATTCTTCAGCTTCGGCAGCGCGATTGCCGCAACAAGCCAGAATGCTTCAAAGATCAAAAGTGTCAGTGCCGAAATCTGCTTTACACCGGAAACGAATGTCAGGAACGCAACCAAAAGGAAGCCCAGAACAACAGCCGTGTTCTGCATTGCTACGATGAAGCTGATATTTTTCTTCTCGTCAATGCATGCACTTACAAGTTCCATCATGGAATCCGCACGGCCTTTTGTTGCCGTATAAGCATCCACACGACCGCCTTCTTCCTGAAGCAGTCTGTCACAGGCCGGGTCGGAATCCGCCGGGATCACACGCAGAGAAGAAGCATCGATACCGAAAAGTTTCGAGAGGAACTGCGGTGTCAGGTTAACATCTGCCGAACGAATCAGAAGCGCCACACCGTTTTCTTCGAGCGTGCGAACCTGTTCACGCTTCTTGCGGTCCGCATTATATGTCAGAATAAACATCGCACAAAGCACACCGTCCTGTGCAACATACATTACCTGCCGTGTGCCGGTCATATAGCGACTTTCTACAGCCGGGTCCGGTGTTTCCACACCGTGTGCCTGAAGCAGCGCGCGGGAACCGATGAGCATTTCGCATCCGTTTACTGTACCGACAACACCGCTGCCGACTTCATAGCGAACCTGCTGTACTTCAGGCAGCTCGCCTTCATAATCACTGAGCACCTGCTCAAACACACCGCTGAGCGGGCCGCCGATTTTCTGCATCGTTGCACCGGCATTGAGAACGGCTTCTTCAAGGAGCTCCGCATCAAAAGGCTTAACACCGTTGATGACGACCGTTCCGCTCGGGAACAGCTCACCGGAATCGACAAGCACAGCATTGACTGCACTCATGCGCTTAATTCCTTCAAAGCTCGATACCATTGCACCGGAACGGCGCAGACGTCGGCTGAGTCTTGCAATGGGCAGATTTACCGCAAGCATATTCATAACCGCTGTACATACACAGCAGGATGCTGCCAGTGCGGTAATGGAGAGCGCCGGGTCTTTTGTAATGATCAGTGCAGCTACACAGAGCAGCAGAGATGCGATCAGGCCGATCGGCGCAATATTCTGCGAAGCTGTTTCTGCGGGATCCGGTTCATAGGAGATCTGCAGGAAGCGCTTCAGGAAATCCACTTTCTGCTGGTAAGCCACCGTCGGCTGAGAGACAACCGCGGAGCCGGCCAGACGCAGGGAATCGTTATAATCGTCGCAAATGCGCACAGCGTATTTATTTTCACGGGATGCAACGAAACGGAAATTAGCCTGAATACGGCGGATCATCGTTACTTTACCGAGCGTATTCATAAACAGGATCGCTGCAGCTACACCGGCATACAGATGGATCTTACCCGAAGCCAGTGCATCTGTGTAGAAGAACGCGCAAACAGTCTGAATCAGTACCGCTACGGAAGCAACCGCTGCCGCACTGTCGGAATTTGCCTGCAGGTCAAGAAGCGAACGAATACCGTTCGAAATGGTCTTTGCACAGAAACCCATAGCTACAGCAAGGAAGATCAGAGATACAACCGCATAGCCGATTGCACCGCCAAGATCGGTATTGCCAGTCTCGAAACCGGATTCACCGATCAGCGCGGCGATCATCAAAACCAGTGCACTTACACCGGTGACCATCATGCGGATCGTGAGTTCATGTACGGTAGAGCGGAGATCATGCGCAATGCTCTTCGCATCCGCCGGAGCGGTATAATCATCCAGGGTCTCACTCGTGTTTTCCACGGTCTCTTCCGGCTGCTCGGTCTCACGTTCACGCAGACGGAGCTTGAATTTTCCGCCCTTTGCGGCGCCTTCACCTTCCGAATAAACACGCGCCTCACTGAGCAGCGCACTCTGCAGTACATCCGCATTGATAATGTGCACCGCAAGATCGCGCGTTCTGTATTCTGTTACATCATTGACAGGAAGAGAGATCTTGACCGGCTCCTGAGCTGCCTCTTCTTCGACCGGTTCATTCTCATTTGCAGGTTCTTCCGTTGCCTCTGCAGCTTCAACCTCAGCCTCATCTTTTTCAGCCTGCAGCGCAGCAAAATCTACGATCTGCGGCAAATCGGACTTGGCTTCTTCCATTTCGGCCTGCTTCTCTTCGGAGAAACTCGAAACATCTGTAAACTGTTCTTCTTCAACCGGCATCTTCTCGGATTCCTGCACCGTTTCAAGGATTCGACGCACGGACTCTTCGCTGACTTCCGGCATAACCTTAGCCTGCTGTACACCGAGAGAATCGTTTTCGAGGTCCAGTTTGATCTCCATCGTGCGTGTCTGTGCATCCTGAATCATAGCCTTCTGGAACTCCGGAAGATTTTCCTCACCGGCTTCGGCTTCAATACCGTGCTGCTTTGCGTACGGATCTCCCGCAAAAGCAGAAACCGGAACCGGCGCTACAATACCGAGCTCATCCTCGACTTCGTCAAGATTTACACCGGCATTTTCTACAGCCTCTGCCACACGGCGGCGGCGTTCCTTCTGCAGGCGCTCAAAATTCTGAGCAACCTCATCATCAAGCTCCGCAGTGTTCTCGTCAAACAGCTTTTTGAAGCCTTCCTGCTCACGGGATATCTCACCGGTTGCATCAAAGCCTCTGGTATACTCATCGATGGGCTTCAGCTGAATGCCGTAGTACATATCTTCAGCCTCGTTGAACTCGGCCTGCTTCTGCTTTTTCTCACGGCGGCGAGCAAAAAAGCCTTTTCTCTTTTCTTTTTTCTCTTTCTTTTCGCGTTTTTTTCTTTCAGCGGGAGTCTCCTCGACCGGTACGGGAACCGGGCCGCCGTCCAGAGCATCTTCGGAAACCTTAAGTACAAAGGCGCCTTCCTTTTCCGGTTCGGCCTTTGCAATCTCTTTCTTTTCCGGTACGATTTCTGCCGGTTCGGCTTTTTCTTCCGGCTCAGTTTCTGCTGTTTCCTCGGCAGTTTCCGGCTCAGTTACAGGCTCCGCCTGCACACCTTCGCGTGCGCGGCGTTCCTCTTCGAGGATCTCTTCCAGCGAAAATTTATTTTCTCCGCTCATTTCACGGCTCCTCCTTTAGCCTGAATTCCGGAACGCTGGCGTGCAATCTCATAACAGAGAATACCGCAAGCCACGGAAGCATTCAGGGAATTTATTCTGCCTTTCATCGGCAGCGAAACAATAAAGTCTGATTTTTCTTTTACAAGACGGGATACACCGAAGCCCTCCGAGCCGACGACAAGTGCTGCTGCACCTGTGAAATCAGTCTGGCACCAATCTGTACCGTCCATATCGGCCGTATATACCCAAACACCTTTTTCCTTGATCTCATCAAGGAAAGCCGCAATATTCGGTACACGGGCCACGGGCAGATATTCTACCGCACCGGCAGATGCTTTACCCACGGCGGCAGTCAATCCGGCACTGCGGCGCTTCGGAATAACCACACCGTGAGCACCTGCACACTCGGCGGTTCGAATGATCGCACCGAGATTATGCGGATCCGCAATTTCATCGCACACAATAATGAAAGGTGCCTCGCCGCGCTCCGCTGCAAGTGCAAAAATATCTTCCACCTCAGAGAAATCACGTACAGCTGCCACAGCTGCCACACCCTGATGATTTTCACCGCCGCACATGGCATCCAGCTTTTTGGGATCGGCTTCCTTTACCGTCACACCGGCCTGCTTTGCCATTTTCAGGATCACATGGATCGACCCGGTTCGGTCGCCTCGGCGCACATAAATGCTGTCGATAGGTCTTCCGGCCTTAAGCGCCTCCGTAACCGCATTACGGCCCGCGATCACATCTTTTACTCTCTCATTTTCCATGAAGCTGATCTTATTCCTTTCCTGCACAATGCCCCTCAACGGCGCACTTTCACAGTCTGTAATATCTGTTTTTGCGCATACTATCGCAATATACCCGAATTATATCACATACTCCGGTGATTTTGCAACCGCGATGCGCAATTTACCTTGATTTTCAGACGCTTTTTTGTTTCTGTTCGTCGAATTTTCTCGGATTCCGTCTTTTTCTGTATATTCATTCAAAATTCACAACGCAGATAAGCAAACCGCCACGCAGCACGCACTATACATTCTGTAATATTGCTTTGCCGTATTATAACACCTTGGACTTTCCACAGAGTTTTCCCGATTCCGTGTGGAAAACTCTGTGGAAAGTGTTAAAAACCCACTTTCTATGCGGATCTCACTTTCCACAGCTTTTAACAATTGTTACTTTTATGTAAACTTTAGGCGAAAATTGTGTTGATTCGACGGTTACAAATTGTAAACTGTTTGTAAATCCTGGCAAAAAAGGCTTGTGTTCTTTCAGGAATTTCGCCCATATCTTGTGGATTTCAAATAATTATTTAATAATTCCCCAGAAGAATCAAATCGAAAAATCTCTGTTCCACTCACATTCTGCGCATAAAAAACGCCCCCGGAGTTTTCCTCAAAACCAGTTGTATTTTTCTCCGTAATCGTGTAAAATATAGCTATGCAAGCTGCAAAAATGTTCAAAAGTGCGAATATACACCGATTTGAGACCTCAAATCAGCTATATATTCCTCTTTTTGCCGCTTAACCCCCTATGGAATAAAAATACATTTTATACATAAAGGAAGGAAATCCCTATGCGCGAAGATATTTGCTCGATACCGATTAGTGAAATTTTTGAACCGAAAGACGGCTGTCCCTTCTGCCGTATGCGCGATATGCTCGAAGACCGCATGGCGACTTATATTACAGGTGCTGCGATGATGGAACCCGATGTCCGTGTTGAAACCAACCGCCAGGGCTTTTGCAAAGATCATTTTGATCAGATCCTTCAGCGCGGCAGCCGCCTCTCCGTGGCACTGATCCTCGAAAGCCTGCTGGACGAGATCGCAAACGATATTTTCCCGGAAGATCCGAAAGCACCGCTCAAGAAGGTTCTTGCCGCTGCGGACCGCCGCCATCACTCCTGCTTTGTCTGTGATAACGTAAACATGAATATGGACCATCTGAGCTCCACTGTTATAAAACTCTGGCAGACCGAACCGGAATTCCGCGAGCTTTATGCGGCACAGACACACATCTGTCTTGATCATTACACTTTTATTCTTCGCGCAGCACAGAAAATGCCGAAGAAAAATTACATTCCGTTTGCAGCGGAAACCCGCCGCCTGTCCAAAAACTATCTCGATACGGTTAAAGCGGACACCACACACTTCTGCCGTATGTTTGACTATCGCAACGCCGGCGGCGATTGGGGCAATTCCCGTGATGCGATCGAGCGTTCCATTGGCTACATTACCGGCCATGAACCCACCGTAACAACAAAAACAGAGGGCAAGAACCGATGATACGGTTTCGCCCTGAAGACGGCTGCCTCAACCTTCCGCAGACCTTAGACTGCGGTCAGGCCTTTCGATGGCGGCCTGTTCTTTTGCCCGACGGCCGAGAAGCCTGGCGCGGCATGGCTTTCGGACACATATTGACTGTGTGGCAGGATGAAAACGAATTTTGCTTTGACTGTACCGAAGAAGAATTCCATAGCATTTGGTACATGTACTTTGATTTTGAAACCGATTACGCCGCTCTGCGGACACAGCTCTCCGCTCTTCATCCGGTTTTAAAAGAAGCCTGCACCTACGCCCCCGGCATTCGTATTCTGCGGCAGGAACCGTGGGAAGCACTCTGCTCTTTCATTCTTTCTCAAAACAATAATATCGTGCGCATCAAAGGCATCATCGACCGGCTGTGCAGTTTGTCCGGTCAATCGATTATATGCGGCAAGGACACGCTGTATGCCTTTCCTTCGCCGGAACAGCTCACTCTCCATACCGTTGAATCGCTCTCCCCGCTTCGTGCAGGTTTCCGTGCGAAATATCTTGTGGACGCCGCACATCGTGTAAGCGAAGGAATGCTCGACCTTGAAGCACTAAAAACCGGCTCCACCGAAAACGCACGTGACCAGCTGATGACCGTTCACGGTGTAGGTCCGAAAGTAGCGGACTGTGTGATGCTGTACGGTCTGCACCGTACCGACTGTTTTCCGATGGATGTGTGGATGAAACGCGCTATGCAGCTTCTGCCCGGTGTTACGCCCGAAAGCCTCGGTGATGCAGCCGGTATCGCGCAGCAATACATCTTTCATTATGCACGGATGCACCCTGAACTATTCAAATGAAAGCTATCATATACCTCTCATATCCGGCAGATCAGCCGGCACAGGCGCTATTGTCTGCATGATAATTTCCGCAAGTTCCTCCGGTGTTTCAGGGCAGTCATAATGCAGCCATTGCTGCAGAACAGCTATAAATCCTGTTTTTACAAATACAAAATGATATTCCATCCGTCGCTCGGATTCAATTCCCAGTCGGCGAAAATAAGGCTTGAAGATCTCCTCGAAGAGGGTCTGATAGCCTTTTTCTATTGATGACATACCTACATGTCGGATATATGCCCGGTACAAAGCCACATGCTTTTTCATATGCCGCAAAATGATCAATAAATACGGCTTTGAAAAGTACATCTGTGATTCCAGTGCAGCTGTACTAAACTCTTCAAACATTTCTTTTCCAACTTCCATACACACCGCTTCCAAAAGCGCATATATATCCTGATAATGCAGATAAAACGATGACCGATTGATGCCGACAGCCTTACACATCTCATTCACCGTGATTTTCGAAATATCTTTTTCCGTGAGCTGTTTCACAAAGCACGCGCGTATTCTGTTATCCGTCTCCTGAAACCGTTGATTGTTCTTCTGATTCATGAATTTCCCCTCTTTATTAACACAACACTCGTCTTGTAATTGACGGTTGAAGTTCTTTCCACTCCGTGTTATTCTCGAATTAAAGAAACACGTGTCGCTTTAATCGTATCACAAAAATTCAAGAATGCAAGCGGAAAGGAAGAAATATATGAAAACAGAAGATATTTTTGAAAAAGGATCTGTATGGAAATCGATCGCAAAAATGTGCATACCCGTCATTTTCGTCATGCTCGTTACCACCGCCTACAATATGGCCGACATGCTCTTCGTCGGACAGACCGGCGATGCAAACCAGGTCGCTGCAATCTCTCTTTCCTCGCCGTTGTTCATGCTTTTGATGACCTGCGGTACACTGATCGGCGGCGGTGGCTGCGCGGTGATCTCCCGTGCACTCGGCGCGAAAGACTTCTCCCTTGTTAAAGCTTGCAGCAGCGCCTGCACTGTCATGACAGTTGGACTCGGTCTCTTAGTCAGCATTTCGGTACTGCTCGTTCCCGATACATTCGTCGGGCTATTCGGCGCAAACGAAGACACATGGCAGTATACCAAAGATTATATAACCATCATGGCAATCGGCGCACCTGTTGTGATCTTTTCAAACGCTTTTGCAAATCTGCTCCGATCTGACGGAGATACCGTCACCGCTGCAATCGTCAGCATCTTAGGTTCCGTAATCAACATCGTACTTGACCCGATTTTTATCTCCGGCTTCCACATGGGCGTGCGCGGCGCGGCGATCGCAACTGTTCTCAGTAATGCAGCAACAGCAGTGATCGTATTCTCTCGTGTCTGCCGTAAGAACAGCGTGCTTTCGCTGAATCCTTCTTACGCATACCGCTTTCCCCGCTCCTTTTGGCTGGTATTTTCTCTCGGCATCCCCAGTGCCGTAAGCAATCTGTTGGGCGGATTTGTCGGTGTTTTAGGAAACCGTATCTCCATTCAGTACGGTGCGGATGTCGTCGCAGCTATGGGTGTTGCCGGTAAACCCACAATGATCGTCGCTATGATCGTTATGGGGCTCGCACTCGGTGTGCAGCCTATGCTCGCCTACAACTACGGCTCGGGCAATACGGCACGTATCAAAGAAACAATAAATAAGACAACCTTCCTGATCATTCTTGTCGGCACGACACTCACCGCACTATGTTGTATTTTCCGCCGTTCCATTGTCGGTCTGTTTCTACAGGATCCGGCACTGCTGGAACTCAGCTGCCACATAACCGTCATCGGACTGCTCATCATGCCCCTTGTCGGTCTAAACTATCTCGCTGTAAGCTATCTGCAAGCTACCGGCTTTGCCGGCCGTGCCTCTCTGCTTTCCATAGCCCGTCAGGGGCTTGTCTATGTTCCCGCCCTGCTGATCCTGCACGCAGTCTTCGGGATGGAGGGTATCTTTTGGGCCGGTACCGCTGCAGACTTCATCGCTGTAGTCGTTTCCGTTTATTATCTTCTTCGTCGTTCAAACGTACGCCCGCAATAAAACAAAAGTCCGCTGCTCACCCGGTTGAAGTGAACAGCGGATTTCTTATTTTGTTTATTCTTTATCCGTAAAACGCAGCCGCATCTCAAAACCGGTTTCGGTTTCGAACCCGGTTCTAGCGAAGCCGACCGAAGCGTACAGCCTTTCGGCCGCACAGTTTTCATGCGCACAGCCGAGATAGACTTCCTGAGCATTGAACTTCTCACGCAGCCGCTCTATTGCCAAACACAGCGCCGCTTTTCCGTAGCCCCTGCGCTGATATCTTTCATCGATCAGAAACTTCCACACGGTGTACTGCGCCTTTTCTTCGTAATAGCCGAGCATAATAAAGCCCACAGGTATACCGTCCGCATATACCGCAAACGGATATGCCGTATCGTAATACACCCACGCCTGTGCAAGTGCTTCCGTCACCGTCGGTACAAAGCTGCGCTGCTCTTTCGAAACCTGCAGCGAAAGAATTCCCTCATAATTTTCCTTTGTGATCTTTCTCAGTTCGACCATAGCAAAGTTCCTTTTACCAGCCTGCATCCTTTACAAGCTTGTACAGCGTCGGCTCAAAGCGGAATTCTTCCATCAGCTTTTCCGTTTCTTTGAGCTTTTTCTCACGCAAAGCTTTTGGTGTGATTGGGCGGCTCATCGCGCGGATCAGAATATTTTTCGGTGTATGCGCAAAATCCACGAACTCCAAAAGCTGTGTCTTATATCCGCAGTATTCGAGCAGATTGCCGCGGATCGCATCGGTCGCAAGTGCTGCAAAACGTTCCTGAATAATGCCGTAATTGGAAAGAATGGAGAGATTTCCCGGCTTCATCTGCGCATTCAGCTCATGCTGGCAGCACGGAACGGAAAAGATCATGCGTGCGTTCCACTGGATCGCATTATAGAGCGCAAAGTCGGTCGCCGTATCGCAAGCATGCAGCGTAATGACCATGTCCACATCGAACGGCGTTTTATAGCCGTTGATGTCTCCCATTTCAAAACGCAGCCCGGTATATCCGTATTTCTGCGCTGTCTTATTGCAATTTTTGATAACTTCTTCTTTTAAGTCCAAACCGATGATCTGCGCATCAATATGACGGATCTCGGTCAGATAGTAGTACAGAATGAACGTAAGGTACGATTTGCCGCAGCCGAAATCGATGACATTGAGCTGCGTCGCCTTCGTATCACGCACCGCATCATCGATCAGCTCGATAAAACGGTTGATCTGGCGGTACTTATCGTACATGGAGCGCACGACCTTACCCTCCTGCGTGAATATACCCATATCCACAAGAGGCGGGATGACGGTACCTTCCTCTAAAATATACCGCTTCTTTCTGTTGTGGGTATCGGTATTCGTAACCGGCACAGAAGCGTTCTGTGTACCAATCATCTTTCGCTTAAAGGTACACTTACCTTTTTGAGATACGAGCAGCGTATACTGCTTGTCGCTGTCCCACGCATCGATCTGCCGATATGCACCGGAAAGCTCTGCGCATCGCGCTAAAAGTGCGTCGAGCGCAACATTCTCGTGAAAAACCTGCTTTTCGGTATATTTCTCGATCTGAAAACCGTTCTTTTTGCGGTTAATAACGATCTTTCTGTATTCTTCACTTTTATTTTTCGGATTGCTGATGACCATTTTGGCAAGCGCCGCAGTGATCATCTCCTCCAGATATCTTATGATCTCATCCATAAATACAACCTCACTCCTCCGGCAAAATCCCCGACAGGATCGTATTCGATACAAGAAACCCTTCAGCCGTCAGTGCAATTTTCTCTTCATCGACCGTGATGAGCGGTTTCGGCAGCCGTTTGGCCTTCCCAAAAATCTCATCATACAGCTTTCCCCCGTTTTCAAAGCGGTTCACACACACTTCTCTCTGCAGTCCTTCCGATAGGCGAAGTGCAAGCATCGCAAATTCCGAAAACGAGCCGCCCGTTCCATCCGCCTGTGGCTGACATCCGTTCAGGAAGCCCTGCAGGTCACGGGGGAAGAAAAACCGTTCACCGGCCACAAAAGAATGGGCTGCCGGCCCGATCCCGAGATACTCTCCACAGCGCCAATACTGCAGATTGTGTCGGCTTTCTTTTCCCGGTTTTGTGAAATTACTGATCTCATACTGCGCATAGCCGTGCGCACAAAGCTTTTCGACCATGAACAGATACTGGTCCGCTGCACCGTCTTCATCGGGCAGACACATCGTATCCGCCATTTTCCAAAACGGTGTTCCCGGTTCTATTTTAAGTATATAAGCCGAAACATGGTCCGCACCAAGCTTTGCACAGTAGTCGATCGATTTTTGAAGCTTTTCGCAATTGGAATCCGGCAGCGCAAGCATCAAATCGACTGAAACATTGTCGATTCCGGCCTCTCTCGCCGCACACATCGCACGCTTAGCATCGTCCGCTGTATGTCTTCGACCGAGCAACCAAAGTTCATCTTCATTCGCAGACTGCATGCCCATGGAGATACGGTTCACACCGCCGCTTTTCAGTTTCGCAAAAAATGCTGTATCCACATCCGCCGGATTGCACTCCACCGTAACTTCCGCTTTTTGATGTACGGAAAATGCTTCTTTTACAGCTGCCAAAATGCGGTACAGCCGTTCCGCACCGAGTACACTCGGCGTACCGCCGCCGAAATACACGGTGCCGACCTCACGGTGTGCATACGCTTCTCCGTATGCTGCGATCCGCATGCAGACCGCTTGTGTGTACTCTTCCAAAACACTTTCATCGTTTGGACACGCCGAATAGAAATCACAATACGGACATTTACTTATACAGAACGGAATGTGAATATAAACCGACAGCATACTTCTCTCCATCAATTCATCAGCAGTTTATAGATCTCGCCCTTCTTAAAGCCGGACAGTTTCGCCGCTTCCTTTGCTGCATCGGATGCTGAACTGCCGTTTTCAATGGATTTTCTCGCAATCTCTACCGCATCGTCGAGCGTTAATTCTTTCTTTTCCTCCGGCTTCGCACCTTCGATAACGAGTACAAACTCACCCTTCGGCGCATTTTCCTCGTAGTACTCCACAGCCTTATACAGCGTAGTACGGATACACTCTTCGTGTATCTTAGATATTTCACGTACAAGGGCAATGCGGCGATCACCGAATGCCTCTGCCATATCCTTCAGCGTATACGGCAGCTTATGCGGCGCTTCGTAAAACACCATTGTACGCGGTTCGTTTTTCACCTCTGCAAGATGTTCGCGGCGGCTCTTTTTATTCACACTGAGAAATCCCTCAAATGTAAAACGGCCGGTCGGCAAACCGGATACTGCCAATGCGGAAATAACCGCACTCGGACCCGGCACCACAAGCACCTTAATGCCGCGTTCCGCACAAAGTGCAACGAGATCCTCACCCGGGTCGGAAATCGCAGGCATACCGGCATCGGAAACGATCGCGCAGGTCTCTCCCGCAGCGATTCTATCCACGATCACGCTGCCTTTTTCCTGTTTGTTATGCTCGAAATAACTCACAAGCGGTTTCTTAATACCAAAGTGATTCAGAAGCTTCACCGTAACACGTGTATCTTCCGCAGCGATAAAATCTACCCCTGCAAGCGTTTCCGCGGCACGGGGTGAAAAATCGGACAAGTTACCGATCGGCGTACCGACAACGTACAATACACCCTTTTCCAAAATATTGCCTTCCACTTTCATTCGCCTTTCTGTACACTTACTCTACACGGTGCATAATTCTAAGTCTTTGTGCTTCATTAGCTGAAAATCCGAACTTCTCATAGAACGGGATCTTATCCGGCATAGCGCAAAGTTCCACAAAGATCTCTGTGCCGGGAATACCGTTATCATTGATAAACTTAAAGAGTTCTTGGATCAGCATACGCCCGATCCCTCGTCCCTGATATTCGGGTCGCACCACAACATCTTTAATGTAATAGTCGAGTCCGAGATCTCCGTTCATTCGAGCCATAGCGATAATCTTATCTCCATCCCACACAGATACGCGGAACAGCGTATGGCGCAGACCCAACTCAACCTGTTCATAAGTCGGTGCACCGTCCCATACCGATTCCCACAACGCAATAAACTCTTCTGCGGTTAATTCGTTGTGTCTTACAGTAATCACACGCATTCCCCCTCGTGATCCGTCTTGTATTCCCCGTATATCTCCAGCATTTCTTTCGAAAATGCGCCGTTTTCATCTTCAACCAGCAGTGTCGGCAGAATCTGCAGACCCGGCTTTCCACCGCGTCGAGCCTCGAGCAGAAACAGCATAGGTGCGCTGCTCTGTCTTTGCTGCACGAGCCGCAGCTTTTTCGGCTCCAAGCCGTACTCTCTGAAAATTGCCATCGCATCCGTCAACCGTTCCGGCCGCTGACAAATACACAGTCTGCCGCCAAAGCGCAGAATCGCTTTTGCGGCTGCTGCAACATCCTCCAATGTACAGGTGCACTCATGCCGGGCGTTTTCCATTCTGGTGTCCTCATTTCTAAGCCCCGCACCCACAGCCTTATACGGCGGATTGCACGCAGCGAGATCCACTTCCGGTTCAGGAAAGATCTCTCTTATATTTCGAATATCGCCTCTGCGGATCGATATGCTTTCTTCAAATCCATTTTCACGCACAGACATCTCCGCCTGTGCGGCTGCCTGTTCACCGAGCTCCACGCCGGTGATCGCTTTCGGTGCATAGCGGATCTTCCACAAAAGCGGGATCGTGCCGCAGCCCGTTCCGAGGTCCACGCAACGCTCTTTATGCCGCGGTGCCGCAAAATGAGCCAAAAGGATCGTATCCGTATTGAACCGATGCTCTCTTGTCACAAGCACACGGCAACTCTTAGAAAGCGGTTCCCAATGCGCATTTTCCATTTTATCCGCCATCTCCTTTCGTATAAATAAGCAGAAAAAAGGACCGCCGCGAAACGTGGCAGCCCTTTATGTTCAGCAACGCAATAATTATGCCTCGATAGCACCAACCGGGCAAGTATCTGCGCAAGCGCCGCAATCGATGCAAACGTCAGCGTTGATCTCGTG
>JAZNMV010000177.1:0-7990 GCA_045579885.1 Acutalibacteraceae bacterium
TGTGTCTCCCTCGTCGGGATAGCCAAACCGCGGTTCAGGTCACCGATCAGGAGCACGGTATCCCCAGGCTTAATATCAAATATTTCACGGGCTTCCTTCGGAATAACGAACTGTCCCTTCTCTCCGATTTTGACGGACCATGCAAATTTATCCTTGGGCATTTCTCTTTTCATACACATTCCTCTTTCTGAAAAGTGTGATTTTTCATACTTTTCAAACTTATATTATCACTAATACTTAAATGTGTCAACAAAAAAAGACCCGAATGAAATCTCATTCCGGTCTTTTTATCCCATGTTTTACAACTTAATAATACGCAATTAAAGGTGTTGTGCGATTGCCGTTCTTCGGGTCGAACTTTGCTTTGTCTATCGCATGCAGTGTATGTCCGGCACCGAGAATCACGCAATTCTGCGGATCATCCAGCACACGAACACGCATTTTCGTCTTCTTGGAAAGCAGCTGATCGAATCCACTCAGCAGTGCACCGCCGCCCGCGAGCAGAATTCCCTCATGCGAAACATCCGTCATCAGTTCCGGCGGCGTCTCCTCCAGTGCCGTCTGCACCATACGAATGATCTTCACCGCAGGCTCCAAAAGTGCTTCCATCATCTGGTCGGAATTCATCTCCACCGCAGTCGGCAGACCGTTCTGGAGATCGCGTCCTTTGAGCATATATGTTTTCAGCTTGCGCATCGGGTATGCACAGCCGATCGCACGCTTTGCCTCTTCCGCTGTCTGTTCGCCGATCAGGAGATCAAACTTCTTTCGCGCATATTTGATGATCGCTTCGTTAAACGCTGCACCCGCAACCGGAACAGACCGCGAAGCAGAAAGGCCATTCAAAGAAATAACACCGGCATCACTCACACCTTCACCGATCACAACAACGAGAGAACCGTGTGGACGGGTAATATCCATACCCGAACCGATCGCCGCTGCTGCCGGAGCTTCCAAAAGACATATTTTTCGTACGCCGTTTGCCGCTATGGCATCGACCACAGCACGCTTCTGTACTTCCGTTGCACCGCTCGGGATCGTCACCACAACACGCGGCATAAAGACGCGGCTCGTGCTTACCTGCTTTAAGTAGTGGCGGATCATAGCATCCGTTAAGGAAAAATCCGAGATCACACCACCGGCCATCGGCTTCACAACACGAATACGGTCGCTGGTTCTGCCGATCATTTCATAGGCTTCACGGCCGATCGCAACAATACGGTCGGTATAAGCATCCACAGCAATGACACTCGGCTCGTTTACAACGATGCCCGTGCCATCCAAATACATTTTAAAATTCGCAGTACCTAAATCTATAGCAATATCTGTAGCAATCATAAAACTTTCCTTTCAAGTTTCCGTATGATTATTTTACAGTAAATTCGTCTTTTTTGCAAGTTGCTTTCGAAAACATCCGCTTACAAAACCAGTGCACAGCATACTACACCGACATCATCGGCACCGGCGCGATAAAGCACACGGGCACATTCCCGTACAGTCGCACCGGTCGTTACGATATCGTCTACGAGCAAAATACGCAGCCCCGTGCACTCCGCCGCAGCATACACACCGCGCACATTTCTCTCCCTGTCCGCAGACGGCAAATTGTGCTGCGTACGGTTATGTATTTTCTTCGTCAGCTGCGCCCGGTAAGGAATACCGGTGAGTTTCGATAACTCCTTTGCAAGCAGCTCGGATTGGTCGTATCCGCGTTCTTTCAAACGCTCTGCGCTGACCGGTACCGCGGTGATACAGTCATATGTACGGTCACGGTCGATCGCATAGGAAAGCTGCTTCGCAAGCGGCTTTGCCAAATACGTTTCATTCCGAAACTTAAAGCGATGCAGCGTAGAACGGAATGCGCCTCTGTACCGCATCGTTGCACGGCATTCGAGTGTATATGCCCTGCGGCGTTCATGTATCGCGAAGAAACGGTACACACGCTCTGTCGGGATGTTTGCACAGTCTTTGCAGAGATGGTCCTCGTTTACGGCCTTTCTCTCTGCACAAAACAGACATCGCGGCGGAAATATCCACTCCCATATCTTACTTAAACGAATCATTTGATGCACCCTTATTCTTCACGGCTCTCGGTCAGAAACCGTGCGAGGCCGGAAAAGCGCCTTGTTTTTCTGTCATTTGCAACCATGTCCTGAACCGCACTGCTGCGCCCTACAAGGATGAGAAGCTTTTTGGCACGGGTAATACCCGTATAAAGGAGATTGCGGTAGCTAAGCTGCGGAATACCCGGAAATACTGGAATAATGACCGCCGTGAACTCGTTACCCTGGCTCTTGTGCACCGTTACAGCGTATGCAAGTTCCAATTCCGCTGCCGCGTGTTCAAAATCATAGAGAACCTCGTGGTCGTCCACCTGTACGCGGATACAGCCTGCAGCTTTATCTACGTCCGTAACAATACCCATATCTCCGTTAAACACGCCCTCGCCCGTCGTACCGTCCTCACGGCTCCACGGAAGATCATAATCATTCTTGATCTGCATGACCTTATCGCCCACACGGAACGATGCGCCGCCCACGGAGACCTGCGGCTTATTTTTCGATGCGGGATTGATCAGCTCACGCAGACGTTTATTCAGCTCGATCGTACCAAGTTCTCCCTTTCTGCCGGGACAAAGCACTTGAATATCTGTAACAGGTGAATAATCGTACCGGTTCGGCAGTCTTGTCGTTGCGAGCGAAAGAATTGTATCGGAAACCGCACGCGCATCATCCATCGGCATAAAGAAAAAGTCGTTGTCTCTTACATTCAGCACGGGCATATCACCGTTTACAATGCGGTGTGCGTTTGTGACGATCAAGCTTTCCATCGATTGACGGAAAATTTCCTTAAGCTGCACGGTTGGAAACACCTGCGAGGCGATCAGATCACCTATGACATTACCGGCACCGACACTCGGCAGCTGATCACTGTCACCGACCAAGATCAAACGGCAGCCGATCGGCATTGCACGCAAAACACTCTCAAAGACATAGGAATCCACCATGGAAAGCTCATCGATCACGACCGCATCGCATTCCAAAGGATTTCGCTCGTTGCGCTGAAAAACCGGATTATCATTCTCGTCCCAATCGACCTGCAGCATACGGTGGATCGTTTTCGCTTCCACGCCCGTGAGTTCCGACATACGCTTTGCGGCACGACCGGTTGGTGCAGCAAGAAATACTTCCTCGCCTTTCTGCATCAGAATGCGGATGATCGCATTGAGTGTGGTCGTTTTGCCCGTACCGGGACCGCCGGTCAGGATCAGGAGACCTTTATCGAGCGCTGCACGGATCGCATCTTTCTGCCGCTCCGCATATGTAATACCTTCACTGCGCTCGATTTCTTCGATTTCCCGCTCAATACCAACGATCGACTCCGGCGGATACTTCAGCATCATGTGAATCCTGTCCGCACTGTAAACCTCGCTGCGGTGCTGTTTCGGGAGGAAGATAAAATCTCTTCCGTCAAAATTCTCGCACACCGCTTCAAAGCTCTGACAAAGATCAAGAAGCGCCTGCTGTGCATCCTCAAGCGGAACTCCGAGCATACTCGCTGCTGCCGGACAAAGCTTATCCGCCGGCAAACAGGTATGTCCGTTATTTAAGTTATGCCGCAGAACATACAGAACACCGGCTTTTACACGCTCCGTATTCGCTCTGTCGTATTCCATGGACTCCGCCAGCTTATCGGCAATCACGAAGTCTACCGAGATTTTTTCGCTGCACAGACGGTACGGATCCTCCTGAATGCATGCTACGGAATCCGCACCGTACTCTTTCCACACCTTCACGGCATCCTCCGGACGGACCCCAAAGCTGCTGAGAAATGCCATAAGATCGCGTATACCGTTAACACGCTGCATTTCTTCCGAGATTTCTCTGGCTTTTTTCAGCGTGATTCCCTTGATCGTTGCCAATCGCTCCGGATCATTTTCAATGACATTGATTGCTTCATCACCGAACGCCTCGATGATTTTTCCGGCAGTTGCGATACCGATGCCTTTCACAGCACCGCTGGAAAGGTATTTCAGCATGGCGGACGTATCTTCCGGGCGCGAACGTTCAAATGCTTCCGCCCTGAACTGCTGCCCGAATGTCGCATGCGATGTCCACGTACCGAACAGATGCAGCTTCTCCCCTATACTTATGTACGGGAATGTGCCTACGACCGTTACAAGTTCGTCGCCACTGTTCAGTTCCAGCACCGTGTACTGGTTATTCTCATTATGATAGACGATATTTTCTACGCTGCCTTCCATCTCGAGCAGCGTCTTATTCTCTGCCGGCACCACAGGCACCCTTTCTTTTAGGTTTATCGTATTTATTATAGAACATTCTTTCGTGTTTGCAAAGACCCAATTTGCGCAAAGGGATAGATTTGTACCAGTCTGCGCAAAATCTCATCAATTTCCGGATCATTCGAAGGATTCAGACAGATAACACGGCACATCCCGTGAAGATCGAGCCATTTGATGCGTTCCATCGCACAGCGTACAATATACTCCGCTTCATCCGCAGTACGGATCGTTGCAAATACGGTAAACGGCAGTTCTTCACGAAGCAGACGGCACTTTGTCATGTGCAAGGAGATCCATTTCACTGCCAGAGTAACTACACAAAGGGCTAATACAGACAACATGACCTGCAAGACCGGATCCATAATAAAACACCTCCATACCCAGTTTATGGGCAGGAGGTGTTTTTGGTTCAAATTAAAGAGCAGCTTTCAGTGCTTCCACCTTATCGGTCATTTCCCAACGTACGCCGAGCTCTTCACGGCCCATATGACCGTAAGCTGCGAGCGGGCGGTAAATCGGCTTCCGGAGCTCGAGATCACGAATGATCGCATTCGGACGAAGGTCGAACACCTTCTTAGCGGCTTCGGCAAGTGCCTCGTTGGAAACTGTGCCGGTACCGAATGTATCAACCATAACAGAAACCGGGTGCGCAACACCGATCGCGTAAGCCAGCTGAACTTCACACTTCTTAGCGAGACCGGAGGCCACAATGTTCTTTGCAACGTAGCGTGCTGCATATGCTGCGGAACGGTCAACCTTTGTCGGGTCCTTACCGGAGAATGCGCCGCCGCCGTGACGACCTACACCACCGTAAGTATCAACAATGATCTTTCTGCCTGTGAGACCGCTGTCGCCAACCGGACCGCCGATAACAAAGCGGCCTGTCGGGTTTACAAAGTACTTTGTGTTCTCATCGATCAGCTCAGCCGGTACGATCGGCTTTACAACGTACTCGATCATATCGCGGCGGATCTGCTCAAGAGAAACAGCTTCGCTGTGCTGAGTGGAAATAACGATGGTATCGATACGCTTGATCTCATCGTTCTCATATTCAGCAGTAACCTGAGTCTTGCCGTCCGGACGGAGATAATCGAGTGTACCGTCCTTACGTACCTTAGCCAGCTGCTTTGCAAGCTTATGAGCCATGGAAATGGTCAGCGGCATGAGCTCCGGTGTTTCGTCACAAGCATAGCCGAACATCATACCCTGGTCGCCAGCACCGATCAGGTCGTCCTGGTCTGCAGCGCCATTCTTAACTTCGAGGGACTGATTAACGCCCATTGCGATATCCGGGGACTGCATATCGATGGAGGTCAGAACGCCGCATGTAGCGCCGTTAAATCCTGCATCCGGATTATCGTAGCCAATTTCCTTGATAACGTTACGTGCAACGGAATCGATATCAACATAGCATTCGGTTGTGATCTCACCCATAACGTGTACCATACCGGTCGTAGCGGTAACTTCACATGCTACGTGTGCGGTCGGATCTTTTTCAAGGATCGCATCGAGGATCGCATCTGAGATCTGGTCGCAGACTTTGTCCGGATGACCCTCAGTTACGGATTCGGATGTAAACAGATAGTTGTTCATAATTTCTTCTCCTTCACTTTCTTTGCCCTGTACAAGACGTGCTCAAAAATAAAGAACCGCTCGTCAAAAGATGAGCGGTCCGTAAATCCTCATCTTTCGGCATTGCCATGCCGCAGGAATTGGCACCTTGCATCTGCAGGTTGCCGGACATCATCGGGCCTGTTCCCTCCGTCGCTCTTGATAAGGGCATATTCATATTTCAGTACGTTCAAAAGTATATCATACGACACCCGTCCGCGCAAGGCGCAAAACATGGAAATATCGCATGAAACCGCCGAAAAAACAGATCAAAATGCACAATCAGATCACTCGACCGTTGATCACCGGTTCGAGTTTTTTATATGTCAGGAGCGTAACTACGGCACTGATCATACCTTTCATAAAGGTAAAAGGCAGGTTGAACCACAGAAGCGCATCCCAAAGATTTTCAACAGCGGGATTTAACGCTTTATACATACCGAGAATGGCTTCCATAGGCATGATATTGGTGTAGATGGGATACACAATATAGTAATTCGAAAACACGCCCAGAACCGCCATGATGAGTGCACCAAGAACGGAACCGATCGCTGCGCTCGTAAAATTTCTATGTTTACGGTAAATCATACCGGCCGGCACAACAAATGCCGAACTGATAATAAAGTTAGAAAGTTCTCCGACACCACCCGTCATGGACTGTGTCAGGTTCACAAGGTTTTTAACAAAGCAAACCGCCATACCACTCAGCGGTCCCAATGTAAACGACGCGATCAGTGCAGGAAGATCCGAAAAATCGAGAGAAATGAAGCTCGGCATAAACGGCACTTTAAAACTGATAAACATCAGAACCGTAGCAACGGCCGCCATAACCGCCGTCATAGCCATTTTTCTTGTACTGATACGCTGTTTGCTCTTAACTGTCATAAGTAGAGTTCCTTTCTGCAAATACAATACAGAAACGGGGGTAAGAATCAAAAAAACGCCCCACGAATACACGTGGGGCGTCGAAAATCTTTTGATTCACGTTTCTTCTATCATCCGGACTATACCGTCGGCTTCGGAATTACACCGAATCAGCGCACAAGTGCGGTCGCGGGCTTTCCCGCCGGTGAGGAATCACACCTCGCCCCGAAGAAAATGATGATTTTTGTGTAACGGTGTTAATTACTCGTTGATGCCTGTAACAACGCCGGAACCGACAGTACGGCCGCCTTCACGGATAGCGAAACGGAGACCCTCTTCGATAGCGATCGGAGTGATGAGCTCAACGTCCATAACAACGTTATCACCAGGCATGCACATCTCGGTGCCTTCCGGCAGGTTGATGACGCCTGTAACGTCTGTTGTTCTGAAGTAGAACTGCGGACGGTAGTTGTTGAAGAACGGAGTATGACGGCCGCCTTCATCCTTGGTCAGAACGTAAACCTGGCCACGGAACTTTGTGTGCGGGTTGATGGAGCCCGGCTTAGCCAGAACCTGGCCACGCTCGATGTCAGTTCTCTGAACACCACGGAGAAGAGCACCGATGTTGTCGCCAGCCTCTGCATAGTCGAGGAGCTTACGGAACATTTCGATGCCTGTAACAACAGACTTTCTTCTTTCGTCGGAGAGACCAACGATTTCGATTTCGTCGGACATCTTCAGCTGGCCACGCTCAACACGACCTGTAGCAACTGTACCACGGCCTGTGATTGTGAATACGTCCTCAACCGGCATCAGGAACGGGAGGTCAGCCTTACGTTCCGGAGTCGGAATGTAGGAGTCAACAGCGTCCATGAGCTCGAGGATGCAAGCGTATTCCGGAGCAGATGTATCCTGAGAAGCGGAATCGAGAGCCAGGAATGCGGAACCCTTAACGATCGGTGTGTCGTCGCCCGGGAACTCGTACTCGTTGAGCAGGTCACGGATTTCCATCTCGACCAGCTCGAGGAGCTCTTCGTCGTCAACCTGGTCGCACTTGTTCATGAATACAACAATGTACGGAACGCCAACCTGACGGGAGAGGAGGATGTGCTCACGAGTCTGCGGCATCGGGCCGTCAGAAGCGGAAACAACGAGGATAGCGCCGTCCATCTGAGCAGCACCAGTGATCATGTTCTTAACGTAGTCAGCATG
>JAZNMV010000178.1:0-6781 GCA_045579885.1 Acutalibacteraceae bacterium
CGTAATTCCTCCCGATATCCGTCCTATGATCATGCTGGACGGCGGACGTTACGCAACATCAGACCTTAACGACCTCTACAGACGTGTTATCAACAGAAACAACCGTCTGAAGAGACTTCTGGAGCTCGGTGCTCCGGACATCATCGTACGCAACGAAAAGAGTATGCTGCAGGAAGCCGTTGACGCTCTGATCGACAACGGCCGCCGCGGCAGACCGGTCACCGGTCCGAACAACCGTCCCCTCAAGTCCCTGTCCGACATGCTCAAGGGTAAGCAGGGCCGCTTCCGTCAGAACCTGCTCGGTAAGCGTGTTGACTACTCCGGCCGTTCCGTTATCGTTGTCGGTCCGGAACTCAAGATGTACCAGTGCGGTCTGCCGAAGGAAATGGCTCTCGAGCTCTTCAAGCCGTTCGTTATGAAGCGTCTTGTTGAAACAGGCGCTGTAGGCAACATCAAGGCAGCACGTAAGGCTGTTGAGCGTGCCAAGGGCGAAGTTTGGGATGCACTGGAGATCGTTATCAAGAATCATCCGGTCATGCTGAACCGTGCACCTACACTGCACCGCCTCGGTATCCAGGCTTTTGAGCCGGTTCTCGTTGAGGGCCGCGCAATCAAGCTGCATCCGCTCGTATGTACCGCATTTAACGCGGACTTCGACGGTGACCAGATGGCTGTTCACGTTCCGCTGTCCGCAGAGGCACAGGCAGAAGCCCGTTTCCTCATGCTGGCTGCAAACAACCTTCTGAAGCCTTCCGACGGACGCCCGGTTGCTGTTCCGTCTCAGGATATGGTTCTCGGTTCCTATTACCTGACTCTCGATAAGACAGGTGAGCCGGGTGAGGGCAAGGTATTCCGCAACATGGACGAAGCTTTCATGGCTTACGATGCAAAGGCAATTACCCTGCACTCCAGAATCCGTGTCAGACGTACCGTTGAATTCAACGGCGAGCCGATCACAGGCATTGTTGAAACAACAATGGGCCGCATGATCTTCAACCGTCCGATCCCGCAGGATCTCGGTTTTGTCGACCGTTCCACACCGGAAAACGCACTCAAGTTTGAGATCGATTTCCTGGTCGGCAAGAAGCAGCTCGGTCAGATCATCGATAAGTGCTTTAAGAAGCACGGCACAGCGATTACCTCTGAAGTTCTTGACGCAGTTAAGGCTCAGGGCTACAAATACTCCACAGTCGGCGCGATCACCGTTGCTGTCTGTGACGCAACAATCCCGGCATCCAAGAAGGATATTCTTGCTGCTGCCGAGGCAGAGATCGCTAACATCACTGCAGACTTCCAGGACGGCTTCCTCTCCGACGGCGAGCGTTACAATGCAGTCCTGAAGACTTGGGAAAAGGCAACAAACGACGTTACCAAGGCTCTGCAGCAGGGTCTCGACAAGTACAACCCGATCTTCATGATGGCTGACTCCGGTGCTCGAGGCTCCATGAGCCAGATCCGTCAGCTGGCTGGTATGCGTGGTCTTATTGCGAATACCTCCGGTAAGACGATTGAGATCCCGATCAAGGCTAACTACCGTGAAGGTCTGAACATTCTTGAATACTTCATTTCCTCCCGAGGCGCCCGTAAGGGTCTGGCCGATACCGCTCTGCGTACAGCTGACTCCGGTTATCTGACCAGACGTCTGGTTGACGTTTCTCAGGAAGTTATCGTCCGTGAGGACGACTGCGGCACGACCGAAGGCCTCGAGGTCTTCGAGATCAAGTCCGGCAACGAATCCATCGAGCCCATGAAGGAGCGTCTGGTCGGCCGTTACCTCGTAGCAGACTACTGCGACGAAGACGGCAATGTCCTCGTTTCCAAGGACAAGATGATGGATGACGCTGACGCAGCTGTGATCATCGGCCGCGGCACAGAGCGCATCAAGATCCGTTCCATGCTGAACTGCCGCGCTAAGCACGGTGTCTGCCGTAAGTGCTACGGTGCATCCCTTGCTAACGGCGAACCGGTAACAGTCGGTGAGGCAGTCGGTATCATCGCTGCACAGTCCATCGGTGAGCCGGGTACACAGCTGACGATGCGTACCTTCCATACCGGCGGTGTTGCTTCCGCAGAAGATATCACACAGGGTCTCCCGCGTGTTGAAGAACTCTTCGAAAGCCGTAAGCCGAAGCATCTCGCGATCATCGCTGAGATCGGCGGTACGATCTCCTTTGAGGAAGTCAAGCGCAACAGACACGTTGTTGTCAGCGGTGACGGTGAGCAGAGAAGCTACCTCATTCCGTTCGGCGCACGTCTCAGTGTTAAGGAAGGCCAGGTCGTTGAAAAGGGTGCACGCCTCACAGAAGGTTCTGTTAACCCGCACGACGTTCTCGCAATCAGCGGTCCGGAAGCTGTTCAGGACTACCTCATTCAGGAAGTACAGCGTACCTACCGTATGCAGGGTGTTGATATCAACGATAAGCATATCGAGGTTATCGTACGCCAGATGATGCGTAAGGTTCGTATTGAGGATGCAGGCGATACACCGCTCCTCGTAAGCACACTCGTCGATAAGAACGAAGTGCTCACCGAGAACGAAAAGATCGCTGCCCGCATCGCAAACGGCGAGACCGGTCTCCGCGAAGCTGTCTACACACCGACACTGCTCGGTATTACAAAGGCATCTCTCGCAACAGAATCCTTCCTCTCCGCAGCTTCCTTCCAGGAAACAACACGTGTGCTCACAGATGCTGCGATCAAGGGTAAGGTCGATCCGCTCGTTGGTCTGAAGGAAAATGTCATCATCGGTAAGCTGATCCCGGCCGGTACCGGTCTCGATTGCTATACCAATGTAGAGATCGCTCCGAACGTTCAGAGCTCCTCTCTGAGCCCGGAAGCACTCGCAGTTTTGAGCTCTTTTGAAGAATCTGAAAAAGATGAAAATCAGGGCTTGACAAACGAATAAGCTTCGGTATATAATGTCAAATGGTGTGTTACGGCAGGGGAAATACGCCGAAATACACATTTAGAAGCAAATAACGTAACCTGTCTGCACCCAAAAAGTGCGGACAGGGTACTGTTATGTATAATGGTTTGTTCTGCGGGCATTCTATGTCCCGTGTAACATATAGTATTTTTGCAAGGAGGTGCAATATGCCCACATTTAACCAGCTGATTCACACAGGTCGTACTGTTAACGAAAAGAAGGCAAAGGGCCCGGCACTGCTGAAGGGTTGGAACTCCAAGAAGAGAGTTGCTATCGATCAGAACTCCCCGCAGAAGCGTGGTGTCTGCACATCGGTTAAGACAGCTACCCCGAAGAAGCCGAACTCCGCTCTGCGTAAGATCGCTCGAGTTCGTCTCTCCAACGGTATTGAAGTTACAGCTTACATCCCCGGTGTTGGTCACAACCTGCAGGAGCATAGCGTTGTTATGATCCGTGGCGGTCGTGTAAAGGACATCCCTGGTGTTCGTTACCACATCATCCGCGGTACACTCGATGCTCAGGGTGTTGCTAAGCGTATGCAGGCTCGTTCCAAGTACGGCGCAAAGAGACCGAAGGCAGGCGCAGCAAAGAAGTAATCTATCTTTGTAAGTTTGCAAACCATTCGTTACACAATGAACTTTTGACCGGAAGAGCGATTTAATCGCTTGAAGGTATTTATAATATAGATATTCTTTGGATTATCGTGAGTAAATACCTTTTCTTGACCGGCGGGAGCTTGTGCTTTCGAGTACCTATGAATTCATTATTTTATGTGAAGGAGGGAAGACTATGCCGAGAAGAGGCAATGTAGCAAAACGCGATGTTTTGCCGGATCCTATGTATAATTCCAAACTGGTTACACGCCTGGTTAACAACATCATGCTCGATGGTAAGAAAGGCGTAGCTCAGAAGATCGTTTACGAAGCATTCGAGATCGTCGCAGAAAAGACAGGTAAGGATGCTCTGGAAGTTTTCGAGCAGGCAATGGAGAATGTAATGCCGAGCCTTGAGGTTAAGGCCCGCCGTGTTGGTGGTTCTACCTATCAGGTTCCGATGGAGGTTCGTCCGGAGAGACGTCAGACTCTTGGTCTGCGTTGGATCACCAACTACTCCAGACTCCGTTCCGAGAAGACAATGAAGGAAAGACTGGCAGGAGAGATCCTTGACGCTATTAACGGTGCCGGTGGCGCTGCTAAGAAGCGTGACGATACACATAAGATGGCTGAAGCTAACAAGGCTTTCGCACATTACAGATGGTAATCTATCCGTATTCGTTTTTAAGCTGTGTTCGTTAATAGGAGGATTTTATGGCACGCCAGGTACCACTTGAATTAACAAGAAATATCGGCATCATGGCTCACATCGATGCTGGTAAAACAACAACAACAGAACGTATTCTTTATTATACGGGCGTCAACTATAAGATCGGTGAGACTCATGATGGTTCCGCTACAATGGACTGGATGGCTCAGGAGCAGGAGCGCGGTATTACAATTACTTCCGCTGCTACAACATGTTTCTGGAACGACAGATTCGGCAAGCAGAACCGTATCAACATCATCGACACACCGGGTCACGTTGACTTTACCGTTGAGGTTGAGCGTTCCCTTCGCGTTCTGGACGGTTCTGTAACCGTTCTCTGAGCCAAGGGTGGCGTCGAGCCGCAGTCCGAAACTGTTTGGCGTCAGGCTGAGTAATATAAGGTTCCGCGTATGGCTTACGTCAACAAGATGGACATCATGGGTGCAGACTTCTATCGTGTTGTCAACATGATGAAGGAGCGCCTCAAGTGTAATGCTGTCCCGATCCAGCTCCCGATCGGTTCCGAGGATACCTTCAAGGGTCTTATCGACCTCGTTGAGATGAAGGCTTATGTCTACTATGATGACCTGGGCAAGGATCTCAGAATTGAAGAGATTCCGGAAGATATGATGGACCTCGCAGAAGAGTATCATGTTAACCTGCTTGAGCAGGTTGCTGAGCAGGACGACGAGATCATGGAACTCTACCTGATGGGTGAGGAAATTGAGCTCGACAGAATCAAGGATTGCATCCGTAAGGCTACAATCGACAACAAGATGGTTCCGGTCTGCTGCGGTACTTCTTACAAGAACAAGGGTGTTCAGAAGCTTCTGGATGCTATTGTTGATTATATGCCGGCTCCGACAGACGTTCCGGCTATTAAGGGTGTTAACCCGGACACAGAAGAGGATGACGTTCGTCATTCCACAGACAACGAGCCGTTTGCAGCTCTTGCATTTAAGATCGCAACCGACCCGTTCGTAGGTAAGCTCTGCTTCTTCCGTGTATACTCCGGTACACTCAACGCAGGTTCTTCTGTTTACAACTCTTCCAAGGGCAACACCGAGAGAATCGGTCGTATCGTTCAGATGCATGCTAACCATCGTCAGGACATCGACACCGTTTACTCCGGTGACATCGCAGCTGCTGTTGGTCTGAAGAACACAACAACTGGCGATACTCTCTGTGATGAGAAGCACCCGATCATTCTTGAGTCTATGGAATTCCCGGAACCGGTTATCCGTGTTGCGATCGAGCCGAAGACCAAGGCTGGTCAGGAAAAGATGGGCATTGCACTTGCAAAGCTCGCTGAAGAAGACCCGACCTTTAAGGCATATACTGACGAAGAAACTGGCCAGACAATCATCGCAGGTATGGGCGAGCTCCACCTGGAGATCATCGTTGACCGTCTGCTGAGAGAGTTTAAGGTTGAAGCTAACGTTGGTAAGCCGCAGGTTGCTTATAAAGAGACTATCCGCAGAAATGCAGAGTCTGATACAAAGTACTCCCGTCAGTCCGGTGGTAAGGGTCAGTACGGTCACGTTAAGATCCGTATCGAGCCGAACGAGGGTAAGGGTTACGAGTTCGTTAACGCTACTGTTGGTGGTTCTATCCCGAAGGAATACATCCCGGCAGTCGACCAGGGTATCCAGGGCGCAATGCTCTCCGGTGTCCTCGCTGGCTACAATGTAGTTGACGTTAAGGTCACACTGTATGATGGTTCCTATCATGAAGTTGACTCCTCTGAAATGGCATTTAAGATCGCCGGTTCCATGGCATTCAAGGATGCTATGAAGAAGGCTGATCCGTGCCTCATGGAGCCGATCATGAAGGTCGTTGTCATCGTTCCGGACGAATACATGGGCGATGTTATCGGTGACCTCAACTCCCGCCGTGGTATGATCCTCGGCATGGACGCAGTTACAGGCGCACAGCAGATCAACAGCGAAGTTCCGCTGGCTGAGATGTTCGGTTACGCTACAGACATGCGTTCCAAGACACAGGGCCGTGGCCAGTACAGCATGGAGCCGGCTCACTACGCAGAAGTTCCGAAGTCTGTTTCCGAGACCATCATCGCGTCCAGAAAAAAGGCTGAATAACTTCAAATAATACTTGATTTTTCATAGCTTTATTGTTAAAATGAAGCTAAACGTGAAAATGTTTATTTAAATGCATTAAAGGAGGCAATTCCAATGGCAAAGGCAAAATTCGAAAGAAATAAGCCGCACGTAAACATCGGTACCATCGGTCACGTTGACCATGGTAAGACCACACTTACAGCTGCTATCACAAAGACACTCGCTCTGAAGGGTCAGGCTAAGTTCGAAGACTACTCCATGATCGACAAGGCTCCGGAAGAGAGAGAGCGTGGTATCACAATTAACACAGCTCACGTTGAGTACGAGACAGACAACCGTCACTATGCACACGTTGACTGCCCAGGACATGCTGACTACGTTAAGAACATGATCACTGGTGCTGCTCAGATGGACGGCGCTATCCTCGTTGTTTCCGCTTCTGACGGCCCGATGCCGCAGACTCGTGAGCACATCC
>JAZNMV010000179.1:0-2593 GCA_045579885.1 Acutalibacteraceae bacterium
ATAGGCTGCATGTGTAAGCGTGGTAACACGTTCAGCTTGGCAGTACTAATAGGTCGAGGGCTTGACCATAAACTTCTTGGTTAAGATTGCGCAAAGGTTTCTCGATTGAATCCGCTTTTGCTTTGTTCAGTTTTCAGGGTATATAACCCTTTAACATATACCGCACTCGGTTGAGTGCGGTATATTTCTTTATGTGCAGAACTTTCTTTGTGTTTGTGTCCGGTTTTTAACCGGATTTTTCTTTTTTGTGGAATGTTTTGGATGAAAGCTTTTTTGATCTGTTTCGAAATTTTTTGCGGAAAAACTCTTTACTTTTCAGTTCGGTTATGTTATACTACATTCTGCGTTAAATACGGACCATTAGCTCAGTTGGTAGAGCACCTGACTCTTAATCAGGGTGTCCCGGGTTCGAGTCCCTGATGGTCCACCAGTTAAGCCGGTTTTTCAACCGGCTTTTTTCTTTTTGTGGGAAATTCTTTACATTTCAGATCCGTATGCTATACTTAAACTATCTTTCAGAAGGAGGAACATACATGAATAAGCCTGATATGATCCTCTTTGATTACGGCGATACCTTGCTATATGAACCGGAATTCGATGCATTGCGCGGTATGCGTGCACTTTTTCCGTACATAACGAAATTTTCGGAACCGTGTTCTCCGGAAATTTTGGCTGCAGAATCCTTTGCGTTATTCGAAGAATATGCTGATGTGCGGAAATTGGGATTTGAAATTCATGAGTGGAATCTCAATCGTTTGCTGTTTGGCGTGCATGGCATAGAATTCTCCGTGTCTGAAGCGGAGGTTGAGCAGATCTACTGGGACAATGCTTGTCCCGGTGCAGTCATGCCGCATGCGGCGGAGCTGCTCGATTTGCTGCATGAAATGGATATCCGTACCGGTGTACTTAGCAATATCGGCTGGTCGTCTCAGGCGCTGAAACATCGTTTTGACCGCCTGCTGCCGGAGAATCACTTCGAATTTATGATGACTTCATCGGAGTATATGGTTCGGAAACCGGATGTTCGCCTTTTCCGAGCGGCCTGTTGTAAAGCCGGACTGGCTCCGCAGCGTATTTGGTACTGCGGAGATAACTATCGCTGCGATGTTATAGGTTCTGCGTCCGTCGGGATGCAGCCGGTGTGGTATTCGCCTGTGACCGTGAACGCAGACAAGATATCACAGCCGGAGACAAGGGATGACGTTGATCCTTTGTGTATTCGTGATTGGCGTGAGCTGATCCACATTCTGAAAGAAATCTGAAATATTGAGGTATACCTATGGTTTATTTAGAGAGAGGCGACATTGTTGTTCGCGAACTGAGAGAATCCGATATTATGCATATCGTTGAGGGTGAAATCGCACAGGGCTGGGAAGGCGCCACCCGTGAAAAGTACGATATGCGTTTGAAGCACGAGGCAGAAGGCCAGTGCATCCCGCTGTGTGCTACATTTAAGGGTGAGCCGGTCGGCTATGTTAACCTGTACTTTAAGTCTTATCCGCCGATGGACCGCTTCAACTGCCCGGAAATCGTCGATTTCGGTGTGCTCGAAAAGTGCAGAAGAAACGGTGTGGGCACCGCGCTGATGGATGTGGCGGAAGCACTTGCCGCAGAGCGCTGCGATATGGTCAGCCTTGGTGTCGGTTTGCATTACGGTTACGGTTCTGCACAGCGCATGTACGTGAAGCGCGGCTATATTCCGGACGGTACCGGTGTTTGGTGGAAGGGTGAAGTGCTTGAACAGTACGTGCCGTGCGAGAACGATGACGAACTGAACCTGTTCTTTACAAAGAAACTGCGATAAAAAAACAGGGATGCCGCATTGCTTTCTATTATATAGAGGTTGGTTATGGATATTTCATTTAAAACCGCGGAAGGGCGGTTTAATTACCGTGTGTGCGGTATCATCGTGCATGAAGGAAAGCTGCTTGTCATGAAAGATGACGGTATCGGGCATTACTACCTGCCCGGCGGTCGTGTGCAGCTGCACGAGACGACGAACGCAGCGATCAAACGTGAAATGCGTGAAGAGCTGCTCATCGATGCAAAAATTGAGCGCCCGCTGTGGCTGAATCAGAGCTTTTTCACACTGGACGGTACAACGGAGCGCTTCCATGAAGTGTGCATGTACTATCTGATGGACATTTCGGAAACGGATCTGCTTTCCCGTGGCGAAAGCTTCACTCGTGAAGAAGGCGGCCACATTCATACCTTTGAGTGGATGCCGTTTGAACAGCTTAAAGATGCATATATCTACCCGCTGTTTATTAAAGAGCAGATTTTCAGTTTGCCCGAAACGCTCACAATGATGACAGAGTTTGAATAACGGAGGAATTGGTATGACAAAGATGATCTATTTGGCAGGCGGCTGCTATTGGGGTGTTGAGAAGTATATTTCCGAAATTTCCGGTGTGCTTTCCACAGAGGTCGGTTTTGCAAACGGCGATACGGAAGATCCAACCTATCAGCAGGTGCGCTATGAAAATACCGGTCATGCGGAGACCGTGAAGGTTGAGTATGATCCGGAGAAGCTTCCGCTCACAGCACTTCTGAATCTGTTTTATAAGATCATCGACCCGACTTCCGTAGATCA
>JAZNMV010000180.1:0-4063 GCA_045579885.1 Acutalibacteraceae bacterium
AGTGAAGTTCGAGGGCTGTATTGCGCTGACGGAAGACGGTGCACATCGTGTTCGTACAGCGGAAGATATTCTGAAGAATTTTGAGCATACGTTTTCGACCCCGAAAACAATGCCTTCTGTTTTTGATTTCTTTACAGAAGAAGAGAACGAAGAACCGGTAAAGGTGTTTACGGATACTGAAATTGCGGAATCGGCAGAAAATGAGTTTGTGAATCCGGGCGTTTCGGACTCTGCTGTAAAAGTATTTTCGCTTTTGAGCAGTGAGCCTAAGCATGTTTCGGAACTGGAACTTGCAGCGGATATGTCTGCAGGCGAGATCATGGCAGCATTAACGGAGCTCGAACTGTTTGGTCTTGTGCATACTTCTCCCGGACAGAGGTTTACAAAAGCCTGAATAAGGTGTATACTAAATTGATTAAGGCAAATTCTAACACATATATTGTGAAATTATAGATGGAAGACGGGCGGTGCATTTCTTTGTGTACGGTCCATGTGTCTTTTCTTCTGAAAGGAAAGCTGTGAGCATTTTGGCTTTCCGGGGAAATTTTTGGAAAGAAAGGATCGCTCCGTGATTTGCGGAGTACGGTAAAACATATGTCTAAACTGGTTATCGTTGAGTCGCCTGCCAAGGCAAAAACGATCAAAAAGTATCTGGGCAGCGGTTATGAGGTTATTGCGTCTATGGGTCATGTTCGTGACCTGCCTCAGGCACGTCTCTGTGTTGATGTAAAGAATGACTTTGCCCCGAAATATGCGATCATCAAGGGTAAGGAAAAACTGGTTTCCGAGCTGAAGGAAGCAGCGAGAGAATCCGATACAGTCTATCTCGCAACTGACCCTGACCGTGAGGGTGAAGCAATCTCCTGGCATCTCGCGTATATTCTCGGCCTTGATGCCGAAGAGATGAACCGCGTAACTTTTAACGAAATTACCAAAACCGGTGTTACGGAAGGTATGGCAAATCCGCGTACGATCGACCTCGATCTCGTCAATGCACAGCAGGCACGCCGTATTCTGGATCGCCTTGTCGGCTATTCTTTAAGCCCGTTCCTCGCTAAGACGATCCGCCGCGGTCTTTCCGCTGGCCGTGTGCAGTCTGTCGCACTGCGCATTATCGTAGACCGTGAAGAGGAGATCCGTGCATTTAAGCCGGAAGAATACTGGACGATCGATGCACGTTTGACCGCAGAAGGTTCCAGAAGCATTTTCGGTGCTGGTTTCTACGGCGATAAAAACGGTGAGATCAAGATCCATAACGAAGAGCAGGCGAATGAGATCCTTGCAGCGCTGGAATCCGTTCCGTTTATGGTCGATTCTGTGAAGAAGGGCAAGAAAAACAAGCAGCCAGCGCCGCCGTTTATTACTTCCACGCTGCAGCAGGAGGCTTCCCGTAAGCTTGGTTTCCAGGCGAAACGTACGATGAAAGCCGCACAGGAACTGTATGAAGGTGTGGAAATCAAGGGCATGGGTGCTGTGGGTCTTATTACCTACATGAGAACCGACTCCCTGCGTATTTCCGAAGATGCGATCAACGAAGCTGTGCAGTATATCGGAGACCGCTGGGGCAAGAGCTATCTGCCCGCAAAGCCGCGTCACTTCAAAACACGTGCCACGGCACAGGACGGTCATGAGGCGATCCGCCCGACATCCGTCCAACTGACACCGAAGGAAGTTGAAAGCTCTCTGACAAAGGACCAGTATAAGCTCTATAAGCTCATCTGGGAACGCTTTGTCGCCTGCCAGATGGCAAACTGTGTACTGAATACAAGCCAGGCGGTCATTTCCGCCGGTGATTATATCTTTAAGGCATCGGGTTATAACGTTGCATTTGACGGCTACACCGTTCTTTATGAAGAGGGCCGCGATGTCGAAGAGGAAAAGGGCAAGGATCTGCCGAAGCTTGAAGCAGGTATGGCCATTAAGGTTCGCGAGCTGAAGGGCAGCCAGCACTTCACACAGCCGCCGGCACGCTTTACCGAAGCTTCTCTTATCAAGACACTTGAAGAGAACGGTATCGGTCGTCCGTCCACTTATGCTGCAACGATCACTACACTTACAAGCCGTGAATATGTGACACGCGAGGGGAAATCCTTTAAGCCGACCGAACTCGGTGAAGTCATCACAAAGCTGATGAAGGAGAAGTTCCCGGAAATCGTAAATATCAAGTTTACGGCTGCTGTGGAAAAAGACCTCGATGAGGTTCAGAACGGTAATGTAGACTGGGTCGAGACACTGCACGGTTTCTACGATGATTTCGATAAGAAGCTGAAGAAGGTCAAGAAAGAGATGGACGGTGTAAAGATCCAGCTGGAAGAGGATAAGACCGATTTCATCTGCCCGAACTGCGGTAAGCCGATGGTTGTAAAGTTCGGCCGCTACGGCAAGTTTATTGCATGCTCCGGCTACCCGGAATGCAAGACCATTAAGAAAATTGTAAATGAGACCGGTGCTGCATGTCCGAAGTGCGGCGGTAAAATCATTGAAAAGAAATCGAAGCGCGGCAGAGTGTTCTACGGCTGCGATCAGTATCCGAAGTGCGATTTCGTTTCCTGGGATGCACCGTCCGATCAGAACTGTCCGGTTTGCGGCAAAGTTCTGCTGCAGAAGAAGGACAAAGCAAAAACACTTTACTGTGTAACACCGGATTGCACCTATACATTTAAAAAAGATGATGAATGATAAAATGATTACTGTGATCGGCGCCGGTCTGGCCGGCGTGGAAGCTGCCTGGCAGATCGCGAACGCCGGTTATAAAGTCCGTCTTCACGAAATGAAGCCGGTTAAATATTCTCCGGCACATAAGAGTGCCGGCTTTGCGGAACTGATCTGCTCAAATTCTTTAAAGGCAGCACGTATCGACAGCTCCGCTGGACTTCTGAAAGAGGAGATGCGCCGTTTAGGCTCACTTCTCACGACTTGTGCCGAAAACTCCAAAGTGCCTGCAGGCGGTGCGCTTGCCGTGGACCGCGACTTGTTTTCCGAAATCGCGACAGAAAAGATCCGCTCTCACTCGAATATCGAGATCGTGACGGGTGAAGTTACGGATATTCCGGAAGACGGCATCTGTGTGATTGCAAGCGGCCCGCTTACAAGCGATGCGCTCGCGGAGAAAATTTCTGCGCTTTGCGGCGGCGGCCTTAGCTTTTTCGATGCTGCGGCACCGATCGTAACGAAGGAAAGCCTCGATATGGAACACTGCTTCACGGCTTCCCGCTACGACAAGGGCGACGACGATTACATCAACTGCCCGATGAACAAGGAAGAGTACGAAGCTTTTTACGAGGCACTCATTACAGCGGAGCGTGCACCCGTGCATGAGTTCGATGTGATGAATCCGAAAGTCTACGAGGGCTGTATGCCGATCGAAGTTATGGCGCAGCGTGGGCACGACACCATTCGTTTCGGTCCGCTCAAGCCTGTGGGGCTTCGCGACCCGCGTACAGGTCACCGTCCGTGGGCTGTTGTTCAGCTGCGTACGGAAAATGCGGAAAAGACGCTGTATAACCTCGTCGGTTTCCAGACAAACTTGAAATTCCCGGAGCAGAAACGCGTGTTCGGTTTGATCCCGGGCCTTAAGAATGCGGAATATATGCGTTACGGTGTGATGCACCGAAATACATTCCTGAATTCTCCGCAGATTTTAAACGCAGATTTTTCCATGCGTGAAAGACCGAACCTGTTCTTTGCCGGACAGATGACCGGTGTGGAAGGCTATATGGAATCTGCGGCATCCGGTATGCTTGCAGGCATCAATGCCGTGCGCAGACTCGAAGGCAAAAAGCCGTTTATTCTGCCGGTGACGACGATGATGGGTGCACTTGCAGAGCATGTTGCGCACAGCCCTTCGAAGGATTTTCAGCCGATGGGCGCGAACTTTGGAATTTTCCCGCCGATCGAGCCGCATATCCGCGATAAACGTGCGCGCTATATGGCGTTTGCGGAGCGTGCATTGGAAGATTTGAAAAAATGTCTCGAAGAAGATGTAAAGAACAACTGAATTTTCAACATACAGATAAGGGGAGGATACCATGGCAATGAGAATCATTGTAGATGCTTTCGGCGG
>JAZNMV010000181.1:0-5085 GCA_045579885.1 Acutalibacteraceae bacterium
TGTTTTCGGCAAGCTATGCCAATGCATACTACCGTACAGGCAACAGCTATGCTTATGTTCTGCGACAGGGTGGTTTTGCTTTAGCGGGTATTGCTGCTATGCTTGCAATTTCCACGGTCGACTATCATCAGCTGCACAGGCTGAATGTTCTGATTTTCTTCGGTACGATCGCGCTGCTTTTGATGGTTCTTGTTTTTAAAGGTACGCCGATCGCTCCGGTCAAAGGCGGTGCGAACCGCTGGCTTAATCTCGGCATTGAGTTTCAGCCTTCGGAGATTGCAAAGTTCTCATTGATTTTGATGTTTGCGCATTTTATAGCGCTGTACGGCGAGAGAATGAAAACTGCGCAGTACGGCTTCTGGCCGTTTATGGGTATTCTCGGTGTTTTTGCGCTTTTGATCCTTGCTGAAAAGCATGTTTCCGCTACACTTATTATCTGTGCGATTGCCTTTTTGATGATGATCATCGGTGGAACGAAGATCCGTTACTTTGTGGGTATCGGTACGGTGGGTGCGACTGCTTTGGCTTGTCTCCTGATGTTTTCGAACCGATTCGCCTATGCGCTGAACCGAGTCAAAGGCTGGCTCGACCCGTTTAATCCGCCGGAAGGCGTAGATACATGGCAGACAAGACAGTCTCTGTATGCGATTGGATCCGGGCAGCTATTCGGCGTCGGTATCGGTCAGTCCAGACAGAAATATCTGTATCTGCCCGAACCGCAGAATGACTTTGTGTTTGCGATCATCTGCGAGGAGCTTGGTTTTATCGGCGCGCTTCTCGTGATCATTCTGTTTGCGCTGTTTATTTGGCGCGGCATATATATTTCACTTAATGCCAGAGACCGTTTCGGCATGATGCTGGGTATCGGCATCACGTTCCAGTTCGGTTTGCAGGCAATTTTGAACATCTGCGTTGTTACAAATACGATCCCGAATACCGGTATCAGCTTACCGTTCTTCAGCTACGGCGGCACGGCGTTATTGATGCTGCTGGCGGAAATGGGTGTTTTGCTTTCCATTTCACGACATTCGAGAATTGATAAGACATAACGCGGGATTTATGGGAAATGGAGCACAGAACCATGAGAGTTTTACTGACGGGCGGCGGTACAGCCGGCCACATCAATCCGGCTTTGGCTATGGCCGGTTATCTTTGTGAAAAAGAACCCGACACGCAGATTCTGTATGTCGGCAATAAGGGCGGTATGGAGGAACGTCTTGTTGCGGCTGCCGGCTATGATTTTAAGCCGATCCGTATTTCCGGCTTCCAGAGAAAGCTGACGCTGGAGAATATCAAGCGCAATGTTCAGACCGTTTTCCGTGTGATCACGGCTTCAGTGGAAGCAAAAAAGATCATTAGAGATTTTAAGCCTGATATCTGTATCGGTACAGGCGGTTATGTGTGCGGACCGGTTATTCGTGCTGCACAGAAAATGGGTATTGCAACGGCAGTCCATGAAGCCAATGCTTACCCGGGTATGGCGATCAAGATGCTTGCACCGAAGTGCGACAGCGTTATGCTTGCCGTTGAAGATGCAAAGCGTTTTCTGGAGCGTAAAGATAACTGTGAGTTCACCGGCAATCCGGTTCGTTTGACGGTGCTTGGTGCAGAGCGGGAAGAAAGCCGCCGCGTACTTGGTCTCGATGCACGTCCGGTGGTACTGTCTTTCGGCGGCAGTCTCGGTGCGGAGGCTATCAATAAAGCCGCAGCACATATGCTCGGTGAAAGTGCAAAGGAGAAGAAGTTCCAGCATATTCACGGTTACGGCCGTCACGACGAGAATTTCCTTCAGGACGTTCACGCTGCCGGCGTAGATGAAAAAGAGAATCCGCAGATCCGCTTGCTGGAATATATCAATAATATGCCGGAATGTCTGGCTGCTGCGGATATCGTGATCGCACGTGCCGGTGCCATCACCTTGACCGAGATTCAGGCTACCGGAAAATGTGCGGTTCTTATTCCGTCTCCGTATGTTGCGGAGAATCATCAGTTCCATAATGCAATGGCTCTTGTGAACCGTGATGCAGCTGTGCTGATCGAAGAAAAAGATCTGTCCGGTGAAAAGCTGTGGCAGACCGTACAGGAACTGCTTTCCGATCCGGAAAGAGTGGCACGCATCGGCCGCAATGCACGCGAAATGGCTGTGCTTGATGCCAACGAACGTATTTATCAGATCATTTGCCGTATCGTACGCGAGAAAGCTTGATCACGAACCGTGAGACGACTCTAAGCATACTATAACCGTATCCTATAGGATGCGAGGTGTGTTTATGGCGTCTGTCGATATTTGTTCTGGTCCTGCGCACGGGTGGGAAGGCTGTGATGAAGCCATTGAGGTGCGCGGCGGAACCCGCCTGTCCGGAGAATTGACCGTGCAGGGGGCAAAAAACAGTGCTCTTCCGCTTTTGGCATCGTCCGTGCTTTGTCGTGGAGAAACTGTATTAAAACATTGCCCGAAACTTTCGGATGTGGATGTCTGTGTGAAGATCCTTCGTCATCTTGGCTGCCGCTGTGGGAAGAGAGGAAATATACTTTCCGTTTGTGCGGAGAATATGAACCGAAACGAGATCCCACACAGCCTTATGCGTCAGATGCGATCATCCATTGTTTTTCTCGGTGCCGTACTTGCGCGGTGTGGAGAAGCTCGCCTGTCGTTTCCCGGTGGGTGTGCTTTGGGACCTCGCCCGATAGACCTGCACCTTTGTGCATTGAGAAAACTCGGTGCCGAAATCTGCGAGGAACACGGTTGTCTGCTGTGTACAGCGCCGAAAGGGCTGCACGGCTGCCATATTTCTTTGGCATTTCCGAGTGTGGGTGCTACAGAAAATGTTCTGCTTGCTGCGGTGACCGCACAGGGAACGACGGTCTTAACGAATGCTGCCTGTGAACCGGAAATTGAAGATTTGGCGCTGTATTTGAATCGGTGCGGTGCAAAAATCAGCGGTGCGGGCGAAAGTTGTATTATCATCGAGGGTGTTCCGAAGCTGCACGGTGCGGAATATACCGTAATGCCGGATCGCATTGCGGCTGCAACGTACATGGCAGCTGCCGCGGTGACGCGGGGAACGCTGCTTTTAAAGAACATAAATCATGCACATCTGCGTTCAGTTTACTCTTCATTTGAAGAATGCGGCTGCGCATTGTGTGAATATGACGGAGCACTTCTGCTTCGTGCGCCGGACCGACTGAAACCGGTACGTCATGTGCGTACCATGCCGTATCCGGGTTTTCCGACGGATGCGCAGGCGACGGTCATGGTCATGGCGGCTATTGGCTGCGGCACGAGTATTTTTGTAGAAAATATTTTTGAGAACCGATATAAACATGTAGGTGAGCTGAACCGTCTCGGTGCGAAGATCAAAGTTGAGGGTAAGGTTGCTGTGGTTGAAGGTGTTCCCTGTCTTTCGGGTGCACCGGTATGTGCGCAGGAACTGCGCGGAGGGGCAGCTTTGGTGGTCGCCGGATTGGCGGCGCAGGGAGAAACACAGGTTTTTAAACCGTTGTATATTGACCGCGGTTATGAGCGGTTTGAAGAAAATTTGCGCTCGGTCGGCGCTCAGATCAGAAGAACAGGCCTGAAGCGTGCGGATAGATAAAAATAAAGGAAAGGAGGATATCCTATGTCAGATAAATTTGATTTCATAATTTCCGATGAGGAGCAGGAAGCTGCTGCAGAGGAATATATGGAGCGGCGCGATCACAGACAGAAAAAGAAGGCACTGCTTACTTTCTATATTTCGGCATTTTCGGCGGTTTTGGTTTGCGCTGTGCTGCTCTGCGTTTTCGTCTTTTTCCGTGTGGATGAAGTGAAGATCGTAGGCGGTGAAAGCTACCGGCAGGAAGATATCCTCAGTATATGCAATATACAGGAAGGGGATAACCTCGTCTTACTAAAGTCGAAACCCCGAGAAGAGGAAATTGAATATCGTTTTCCGTATATCGAAAAAGTAGAGATCAAGAAGCGTTTGCCGTCTACGGTGGAAGTGCATATAACGGAGACGAAGACCGCATATTCCATTGAATCAACGTTGGGTTATCTCTATGTAAACCATGTAGGAAAAGTGCTCGAAGTGGCGCAGATTCCTTGTGTGGGCAGTGCTGTTGTAAGAGGTACCGCACCGACGGCAACCGGGCCCAGTCAGATCATCGGTTTTGAGGATGAAGAAGATGAGATGGTTTTCGGTGAGATCATCGATCAGCTTCGTGAGAAGGATGTTGCCGGTGTAACGGATATCGACATGCGTAACCGGTATGATGTGACGATGACATACAACGGCCGAATCCTTTTCAAGTTTGGCAACACAGCCAGTATGCAGTCAAAAATGGCATACGGAATCGAAACGCTGAACTACCTTATCAACGAGGGTTCGATCGATGAGGACACGTACGGAGAGATGGATCTGACCATGGTGCCGGACAAAAAGAAAGTTATTTACGGCGAAGTGGTGCCCGGTATGGAACAGGATGGTGTCCGTATTGAGATTGCAGCCGGAAGAAATCTTTCTGCGAGAACACAGAACTGACCGTGTGAAAAAGTTCGCTTGCTGCCTGTACTTTTTGACAATGTATAGGCAAAATATACGATAGCGTGTACCTGTAAAGGTCGAAATGCGCTGTAAAGTAAAAATATTTGCATCATAGCTTACTTTTTGCGATAATCGTCTTGCAATTCGAACAGAAAAGTGATAAATTATACAATATAAGCCACAGCGTATTTTAAAGCTACGCGAAAGTTGTAAAGTAAAAAACCTTTACACGTGCAAAAGCGAAACCAAAACTGTGCAAATAAAGGATATTCCGAGGTCGGAAAAGCGACCGAGATTCAAACCAAGGAGGAAAATATTATGCCTTTTGAAATTGATAACATGCTCGATGAATCCCCCCAGACCATTAAAGTTGTCGGTGTTGGCGGCGGCGGCGGAAACGCAGTAAACCGCATGGCAGATGCTGGCGTTCAGCACGTTGAGCTCGTATGCATGAACACAGACCGTCAGGCTCTTTCCCGTTCTCAGGCAAAGACCCGCGTTCAGATCGGTGAAAAGAACACACAGGGCAGAGGCGCAGGCTCCAAGCCGGAGATCGGTG
>JAZNMV010000182.1:0-4515 GCA_045579885.1 Acutalibacteraceae bacterium
ATATTGCAGTACGCAACGAAGAACACGTCCAGGACGATGTTGATCACAGTTGCGATCAGAAGATAAATCAGTGCAGAAACCGAGTCGCCCAGTCCCCGGATGATACCGGACAGGATGTTGTAATATGCAAGACCAGCAATACCGATGACACAGATCTGCAAATAGCCGGTACAGTCATCGAGGATCGACGGCGGCGTATTGAGGGCTGTGAGGATCGGACGGATCAGCGGCAGCATAACCGCAATCAGCGCGACACAGCAGATGGCCGTGATGGTGATACAGTTGCCGATGGTATGGGACAGGCTGTCTCGGTTGCGTGCGCCGAAGTACTGCGAGACCATGATCGTCGCACCGGCTGAAATACCGATGAACAGGACGAGCAGCATGTTGATGATCGGACCTGCCGAGCCGACGGCGGACAGCGCGTTGTCACCGATGTACTTACCGACGACGATGGTGTCGACCGTATTGTACAGCTGCTGTGCAATGTTACCGATCAGGAGCGGAACGGAAAAACGGAGCAAATTCGTGGACGGCTTGCCGACGGTCATGTCCTGCGCGCCGAAAAATGCAGAAAGTTTTCCTGCCATATGAAGACACATCCTCCCTTAAAATTGTAAATTTACCGGATACAGTATATCAAAAAAAAGATTAAACGTCAATCAATTCCAACTTGAAATTACAAGATTATCTATATTGTGAAAAACAGAACTGCTTCACACCACAGTTCTGTGCCAAACGCTGTTTATGTTGTTCAGTAGGAAAGAAAAACCGGTATCAGCTAATCTGCCAACACCGGTTTTTCTGGAGCTGATGGTCGGGATCGAACCGACAACCTGTTCATTACGAATGAACTGCTCTGCCATTGAGCCACATCAGCATCTATTCATTTACAACGCAAATAATTATACATAAAAAGCTTTTGGAAGTCAACCCCCTTTTCTTTACTTTCATTTTCCCTTGTACAGCGTTTTGTTTTATGTTATACTTATTTTGTATCTCAAATTCGGTTTGAAGGGAGTTGTCATCATGGGTTATGCTTTACAGCTTGGAGCCTGGAGTTCCGTTATTGCCGTTCCCGGTGCACTCATTGATAAATACATAAAAATCGCCGACGGTGATCAGCTTAAGGTTATACTTTGGCTGCTCCGCCATAACGGCAGAAGCTATTCTTTGGAAGAAATTGCCGACGGAACCGGTCTCTCTTCGCAAAGTGTGGAAAATTCGATCCGTTTTTGGGTTGAAAACGAACTGCTCTCCGTAGAAAACGATATCCTCTCCACCACGCTTCGCCCGGCAGCACCTTCCGTTGCTGTACAGCCAACCGAGACACAGCCGCCTGTAACTGTTGTGCAAACCACACCCGCACCGCGGCGCATGCTCCGTCCGGACGGTCTGTATATCTCAGACAGAATGGAAGCCTCGCCTTCTATCCGCCGCCTTGTTGAGGAAGCGGAGTCCATGCTCGGTAAAACACTTTCCCCCGCACTTTCCGGTACACTTATTCAGGCACATGAAGACTACGGTCTGCCGTGTGAAGTTATCCTTATGCTCGTGGCGTATGCAAATAAGATCGGCCGTGCCAATACGAGCTATATCGAATCTACAGTCCGCAACTGGGCGGATTCCAATATTCTCAGCATTGAAGCCGCAGAAGAAAAAATCCGCGAGTTGGACGAAACAGCTGTTGCATGGAAACGCTGCGAGCGTGCTTTCGGCATGACCTCCCGCCGTGCCCCGAGCAAAAACGAAAGTCAGTACGCTTACCGCTGGGTCATCGAGTGGAAGATGCCCGATGAGCTTTTGAATGAAGCTTATAACCGCTGTGTAGATAACACCGGTAAGATCAACATGAAATACATCAATGCCGTATTGGAACGCTGGTATCAAAGCGGCATTCGTACACTTAAAGATGCTGTGGATGAACAGCTCGCTGCCGAAGCGCGCCGCGAAACGAAACGCAGCCCGTCCTACGATTTGGACGCATACGAAAAATACGATATTTTCGGCAGTAAGAAATAACAGATACACCGAACAGAAAGGACCCGGTGAACGATATGGGATATGCCAAACAGGTTTATCTTGAAGCGGAAAACGAACTTGCAAAAAGACGCACGGATGCACTGAGTCTTGCACAGCGCCGTGTAGATGATTTCTACCTCGTCTGCCCCGAAGCTGAACAGGTGCGCCGCCGCATTGCGTCTACTGCAAGTCAGGCTGCAAGAGCTGTGCTTCGCGGCGGAGATGTGCGCGCTTCTTTGGAAGCATTGAAAGCAGAAAACCTGGCTCTTCAGGCGCAGTTTGCTGCACTTTTAGCCGAACATGGCTATACACGTGCTGATATCGACCCGCAGTACACTTGTAAGAAATGTGAAGATACCGGCTATGTAGACGGACGCATGTGCAGCTGCCATCGCGCCCTTCTCAGGCAGATCGCTTATGAGAACCTCAATCGCATTTCGCCGCTGACTCTTTCTACCTTTGACGATTTCTCATTAAACTATTATTCCGATGCAGCACAGAACGGTACCCGATCGGATCGTGAGCAGATGCGCTATATTTTCGAATACTGCCGCCGTTATGCGGATAACTTCGGCAAAGAAAGTGGAAATCTCTTCTTTACCGGTGCTACCGGCCTCGGTAAAACACACCTTTCTCTCGCTATCGCCTCTGCGGCTATAAACAAAGGGTTTGGCGTTGTCTACGGTACCGCACAGAATTTCGCCGTTTCTCTTGAACGCGAACGTTTTGCGCGTCCGGAAGATACTGTGGGTGACACTTTGGAGCTTCTTTCCGAATGTGACCTTCTGATCATCGACGACCTTGGCATGGAGATATCCTCTTCATATATCACGGCTATGATCTATAATATTATCGATACACGCATCATGTTGAAAAAGCCGACGATCATTAGCTCCAATCTTTCCATGCAGGAACTCGAAAAGCGATATAATGAGCGTTTCGTTTCCCGTGTACTCGGTTTCTATGACCGTATGCCGTTCCGCGGTAAAGATATTCGTGTAAAGCGTAAGTTCGAATCCTAAACATTGCGGAGTTTTTCATGCGTAAAGTACTACCCCTTTTCATAGCTGCAGCTGTTTTTATTTTTGTTACCGGCTGCGGCAAAACCACATTCACTTATACCGATCTATCTCCGGTTGAAAGCAGCAGCACATTACAGGAATCCGTTGTTTCTGAAAACCCTTCGGCCACCGAATCTCCTGCTGCACCTTTTGTCTTCACGCCGGATCACACACGGCTTCCAATCGACCAACAGGAGCACCTGATAAACGAAGAGGCAACTGGTGATTGGAACACGTTGATCCATGCCATTTGCGAGAATCACGCTTTTACGGAATTCACTGACTACAGCAAGTTTCAAACACTTACCCGTATTCTCGAGACCTCTCCGTATGCCGATCTTGTAACACTTGAGCTTGATGACGATTGCTTATTCATCGAGTACAGTGATATTTGTTCTTTGGATACACTGGATTCTTCCCTCACTGCACTGTTTACCGAAAGTTTGAGCACAAAGCACAACACTCTTGAAACGCTTATTTCACTGTACCGGGTCGCTGCATCGTTCAAATATGAAGAAAGCACAGATTTTTCTCTTTATCGCACTTTGGTCGAGCGGAAAGGAAACGCAGAAGAAATCGCCGGAGCTCTGCAGTATATGCTTACTCAAGCCGGTTTTAAAGCTTATACCGCAGAATACAGCTCCCTTTCCATCGATCATTTTTGGGTCATTGCTGAAATAAACGGCGATTTTTATCATTTCGATCCCGTTTTCGAATCATCTGCTACAAACGGTCAGGGACTTTCCTATTTCGGCATGAGTGACACAGCACATGCTGCAGCAATCGGTGATGATATATACAGCGTTGGATTCCTATCTCTTTCTGAACAACGCAGTGATATGTGTCCGTCCAATACATTCGACTTGCTGTTCTCAAATGCCACACAGTATCAGATTAGTCCAAACAATCACACCATTACCGTGCAGTATGGTTTCAGCGCTTCCCCCTCAACCGAGTTCAGCACGGAAGCCTTTACCAATTGATTTTAAAGTAAAAAAACACAGTTCACTTCATTTGAAGCGAACTGTGTTTTTATTTTATCCGTAAAAATTTTAAGCTTCGAGCAGAGCTTTATCTACACTCCAGCAGAAGTGATCTTCACCGATCTTCTCGGTAACACCTGCACGGTCAAGCACCTTGCGTACACTTTCGTTTGTACCGCAAATCAGGAGTTCGACACCGGCTGCCTCGTAGTCTGTTGCAAGCTTCATCAGTGTCTGTGCCGCATCGGGATCCATTACGGAAACACCGCGCATAGAAAGGATCACACGGTCAGTCTGCGGAAGCTTTTCCGCATAAGACAGGATCTTCTGTGTGTTTGCGAAGAAAACAGCACCGGTAATATATACAACACAGGTATTGCCGAATTTATCCATATCTACATTCGGCAAACGGGATGCATCGACCATCGAATGGTCAAGGCGAACCTCGA
>JAZNMV010000183.1:0-1756 GCA_045579885.1 Acutalibacteraceae bacterium
GCTATGGAAACCGTGCAAAGCTTGGATGCCTTCTCGATAAAGCCCTCGTTGTCACACTCAGGTGCAATATCTACAAGTTTAATGATGCCGCCGCAGCCATCGAAGAACTTTTTGAACACTTCAAAGTTCGGAGCCTGGATAAATTCATCGCCCTGTGCGCCCTTACGCTTTGCGGAAATGAACGGGCCTTCCAGATTTACACCGACAATGTTGGAACCTTCATCCTGCATGCATTCACGCACAACAGCCAGAGATTTCTCGATATCTTCATCCGAAACGGTCATGGTGGTCGGGCAGAACGAAGTTACACCCTTGGTGAGCAGGAACTTTGCCATATTGCGCAGGCCCTCTGCGTCCGCGTCACAGGCATCCGCACCGACACCGCCGTGCACATGAACATCTACAAAACCGGGAACAATAGTGTAGCCCTCGCAATCGACTACAAGGTCGCTTTCTTTATAGGGAAGTTTGTCCGCAAAACCGACGATACGTCCGTCGTTGATTTCGATATCCGCCTTTTTAAGGCAAAAATCGCTGTCCATAACCTTTGCATTGATCAGAAACATTTCGTGCACCCTTTCTTTTTTAGGCGGAATGCGCCTTAGAATAATTGAAACAGAACCATAGCCGTCACCCCCGGTACACCGAGCAGCGCAGCTGCCGCTATACTCAACCGGCAAATCGGAACCGACACCCCTGTATACGGCAGGAGCAGATGAAGCGCAGTAAGTGCACCAACACCGAAAAATGCCGAGCCAAGAAAGCTTTTTATAAATTTCATACCGACAGTCACATCCTTTCTTTACGAAAGATATGCATTCAGTGTCGGTTTTAAAACGATTTAAATCTTATCCGGGTCAGGGATGAAATCCACCTTACCGGTTGCAACATTGGAAGACGCCACGATAATCGCAAGCGGAGTGCCAATCGTCAGCACACGCTTTCGGCTGCGATGTGTAATGAGCCCGTCAAACACAAAATACTCATTTGTAAAGCTGTCGAGCGAAACAAAGCCTTCCACGCTGTTTTCGAGTCTCACGAATACGCCGCGCTGTGTTACACCGCTGACTGTACCTTCAAAATGCTCGCCGATATGCTGTCCCATGTATTCTGCCATGTAGCAGTCTTCGGCATCGCGTTCCGCCATCTGTGCACGGATCTCGTTTTTAGAGGACTCCGATGCAGACATCTCCGTAAAGCTCATGTACCGGCGACGGATCTCTTCCACCGACATACCGCCGGTAAAAGCGGATAAAATGCGGTGAATGGAGGTATCGGGATAACGGCGGATCGGCGAAGTGAAGTGGCTGTAATCCGAAAGCGCCAAACCGAAATGGCCGGTCTCCTCCGTGGAATAGCGAGCCTTGTCCATCGTGCGCAGTAAGCGCTGAGAAACCATCGTCTCCGCGGGAGATTCCTTTGCACGTTCGAGTATCAAAGCAAAATCCTCCGTTTTCGGATCCGGCTTTTCGAGTTCCTGACAGGGAATGTTAACAAGCTTTAAGAGCTTTACCAGCTCTTCCACGCGCTTCGGGTCGGGATTACCGTGTACACGGTAAAGAAACGGCAGCCCTTTATCCTGTGCAAACTTTGCCGCAGCCGTATTGGCTGTAACCATGAGCTGCTCGATAAGCTGCTCCGCTTCACCCGTTGTGCGCGGCAGAATATCTACACATACACCGTTTTCATCGAGTACAAAGCGGGATTCGCCGCTGTCGAGTTCCATGGTACCGCGTGCCGCAGAATTCTTCTTCAG
>JAZNMV010000184.1:0-10260 GCA_045579885.1 Acutalibacteraceae bacterium
ATACTCTGCCAGCGAAGCGGACCGTGCCACTTGTCCTGCATGCCGTCCCACTCATTATCATAGTCGCACAAAACAGCAACCTTTGCGATGACTTTTGCACCCGCTGCACCCTGAATCTTTTCAAGGTCATTATATGTACACTTAAGTTCTGCCAAACGTCGGTTATCCCGGTTATCGTAGTTTAAAAGACCGTGCCAGTACAGCTCAGTACCCATAGCACAGGTGCGCCAACGGAAATAGCTGACAAAGTCCGCGCCGTGCGCTACAGACTGGAAGGTCCACAAGCGCAGCTGTCCCGGCTTCGGAGACGGCTGCACCATACGTGTATTCCAGCCGCCCGGACCGCTCTGCTGTTCCATAATGCCAAATCGGCGGGATGCACTTCTGGTCCTGATCAGATTGAAAGACGTTTCTCTGTCTCTCAAAGAACGAGCCTCAAGTTTGCTTGTGTCCAGACCGAAAGCAAAGTTCGGGTAACTGTCGTATGTGATAAAATCGAGCTGCTCACGAGTCAGCTTGTGGTTATCAAGCTTACCGAAGAGACCGTTCGTTGTAATGAACTGATCGGGTCTTCTGTATTTGCGCAGAATCTCTGCCTGCAGACCGATATAATTCTGCGATATTTCAGAAGTAAAGCGACACTCTTCCAGCATCATGTGCGGATTATTTGAATTTGCGCCGAGCGTATTGCGGGACAAATGGATCTCATCCCAGTCGGTATAGGTCTGGTTCCAGAACACAGTACCCATAGCACGGTTCAGATTTTCGAGTGTCCCGAATTTCTTCTTCATATACTCACGGAACGCTGCGTGATCACTCGGAGCATGATAGGTCGATGTTTCACAGTTGACCTCGTTATCGATCTGCCAGCCGATGATCGCCGGGTGCTTGCTGTAGTGTTCGGCAATATGCTCCGTTACACGGCTTACAAACTCGAGATATACGGGTGAAGTCATATTGTGATGCTTACGAAGGCCGTGATAGTACGGATGACCGTACATATCGCAGTTCAAAACCTCCGGATATTTCTCTGTAAGCCATGCCGGCGGTGTTGCGGTCGGCGTACAGAAAATGACCTGCATTTCACATTCCAAAGCGACATCGAGAAATTCGTTCCAAAAGCTGTCATCAAAACAGCCTTCCTTCGGTTCAAACAAATTCCACGAAAACTCAGCAACACGAATAACACGGATGCCGTGTTCCTTCATGCGGCGCATATCGTCACGCCAAAGAGATTTATCCCAGTGCTCAGGGTAATAACATACACCGAGTTCAATATATTTTCCGTCCAACATTATATTTCCCTCCGTTGGATGAGATGAAAAATTATCGCTGCTTACCGAGGAAGAACAGTGCCACTACGCCCGGACCGGCATGACCGCCGATAACAGGACCGACAAAGTTGATTTCAAACTTCTTTGTACCGAATTTTGCACGGATCTTATCCGCAACATATTTTGCATCTTCATAGCAATCGCCATGGCTGATGAAAATGGTCTGATTCTCGGGCTCGATCGCAGATTCCGCCATCTTCTGCACGAGCATATCCAGAGAAGCCTTACGGCCTCTTGCCTTTGCAACATTGATGAGATGACCTTCGTCATCCACATGCAGAACAGGCTTAATGCCAAGCACCGTACCGACCAGAGCAGTTGCAGCGGAAACTCTGCCGCCGCGCTTCAGGTGGTTGAGGTCATCAACTGTGAACCAGTGACACAACTTCAGGAGGTTATCCTTGAGCCATGCATACAGTGCATCGATATCCGTACCGTTCTTCTTAAGCTGCGCTGCATGGTAAACCAGAAGACCCTGACCCATGGAAGCACACAGGGAATCGACCGTATAGAGCTTTCTTTCCGGGTACATTTCTCTCAGCTCTTCCGCTGCGATACATGCACTCTGGTATGTGCCGGAAAGTCCGCCGGAAAAACCGATGTAGAGAACGTCCTCTCCTCTTTTGAGGATCGGCTCAAAGAGATCTTTAAACTCCTCCGTATTGATCTGTGTTGTTACGGAAGTCTTTCCTTCACGCAGCATGTTATAAAAAGTCGGAGTCGAGAGTTTGGATTTATCCGAACGGTCCTCGTAAGTGTTGCCCTCAATTGTAAATTTCAGGGAACCTACCACCAGCTCAAGCTCTGCGATCATTTTCTGTGTTAAATCTATACCGGAATCCGTAACAATTACATATCCCATAGTTTTCAGTCCTTTCTTTTCCATTCTCGCCTTATAACCGCAAGGATATACCTATATACATGAAAAGTATATCATGTAATAAAAAAAATGTCCACGCATTTCTCTTTGCATGGACATTTTTTACCGAAAATTATTTTTTGTTTCTTCTAAAATCGAGATAATTCTGCAAAATGATCGTTGCAGCTACAGCATCTACGGTTTCTTTGCGCTTCTTACCGCGCGTATTTGTTTCGTTCAGAAAGCCATGCGCCGTAACAGTGGTGCCGCGTTCGTCGGAAAAATCCACCGGCAGACCGGTCAGTGCCGCGATTTCAGCACCAAAAGCCCTGGCATTTTGTGCACTCTCACCTTCACTGCCATCCATATTGCGCGGTAAACCGAGTACAATAAGTTCCGCTTTTCGCTCTGCGGCAAGCGCTGCAACACGCTGCAGCAGACGTTCTCTGTTATGTTCCTTTACGACCTCCACGGGGCTTGCCAGCATTTCGCTTTTATCACAAACCGAAACACCGGTTCTCGCCTTGCCAAGGTCCACACCCAAAATAATCATGCTGTTTCTCTTTCTTAAATTTTCTTAAAATCAAGTTTGTCTTTAAGCCCATCCGGCAAATGACTCGAGTCGTCCAAACGAACAACTTCTACGCCGCTTTCCGAAATCAAAAACTCCGAAACCGATGTATTGCCGCCGATTTTGACCGAAGCGAGCTCTTCGAGCGGTTTATTAAGCAATACACAGACCATGTTGCGCATTAAAAATCCGTGAGAGACTACTGCAACCGTCTTGCCGCAGTTCTCACTAATGATTTTATCGAGTACCTCTTTTGCACGGTTATATACATCAACTGTTGATTCGCCGCCGGGAAATGCACAGCGTTCCGGATGCGAGCGCCAGTTTTCACCGAGCTCCGGATACCCGTCGAACACATGCCCCGGAGCGCGCCCGGCAAGGTCACCGATATCAATCTCCTTAAGCTGTTCAACAGGCACGATTTGCAGACCGTGATACTGATTGATCGCGTCCGCGGTTTTCCATGCACGGATCAACGGGCTCGCATACATCGTATCGATCGGCACATTGCGCAGTCTGAGAGCCAAGAGTTCTAACTGCTTCTCACCGAGCGGACTGATATCGAAATCCGTCTGCCCCTGAAATACCTTTGTAAGGTTTCCCATACTCTGGCAGTGCCGCACAAGTATGAGCCGTGTGGTCTGTTCGTCCATAGTTTTCATCATAATTCTATAGGTTCTGAAAATATACGGTTTACAAAATCAAAGTTCGTTATAGACAACACGACCGCCGCAGACTGTCAGTTTAACTTTTCCCTGCAGCTCCATGCCCTTAAACGGAGTGTTGCGGCTCTTACCGTGCAGCTTGTCCGCATCCACAGTCCAAACTTCGTTTTCATCGATCAGAACGATATCCGCGATCTGACCGGCACCAATCATGCCGGCTTCAATGCCGAGGATCTCTGCCGGGCGCACACTCATTTTTTCTACGAGTTCGGAAAGTGTGAGCACACCGGTCTTGACAAGTGCGGTATATGCACCCGCAAAGGATGTTTCCATACCGATGGAACCGTTCGGTGCCTTAAGGAAATCGGCCTTTTCTTCCGGTGTATGCGGCGCATGGTCTGTCGCGATCACATCGATCGTGCCGTCTTTAATGGCTTCGATCATTGCGAGACGATCTGCTTCCGCTCTGAGCGGCGGATTCATACGGTAGTCCGCATCTTTCTTCAGCAGCTCTTTATCGGTCATAAGCAGATAATGCGGTGCCGTTTCTGCTGTAACCTTTACGCCTCTTGCCTTTGCATCACGAATAAGTGCAGCAGATGTCTTTGTGCTGACATGGCAGATATGTACCGGCACATCATAAGCTGCCGCAACCGCAATTTCTCTTGCTGTACCGCAATCTTCCGCAGCTGCCGGAACACCGGGGAGTCCCAACGCCTTAGAGGTTTCACCCTCGTTCAGATACCATTTCTTTGCGAGGAACAGATCTTCACAGTGTGCCGCAACGATCATACCAAGTTCCGGTGCACGGCGCATAGCTTCTACGAGACAAGCCGTATCAACAACCGGTCTGCCGTCATCACTTAAAGCGACCGCACCGGCTTCACGCAGTGCCTTAAGATCGCACAGTTCGGCGCCCTGCAGCCCCTTCGTGATTGCCGCAGCAACATAAACATGCGCATCTGCCGTCTTTGCTTCCTCTAAGATATATCGAACGGTCTCTGCCGTATCAATTGCTGGTTTTGTGTTCGGCATACACAGAAGACTTGTTACACCACCTGCAGCCGCAGCTTTACAGCCGGTGTGGATATCTTCCTTATCCGTAAAGCCCGGATCGCGCAGATGTACATGCAGATCGATGAAGCCCGGAACCGCTGTCAGGCCGTTCGCGTCGATCACAACAGCATCGTCATCATACACATGCTCAGAGACGGCACTCACGCGCTCTCCCGCGATCAAAATGTTGCCTACATAGTCTTCACCGCGTGAGGGATTTAAAATACGTGCACCGCGGATCAAAATTCTCTTTCCGTTTTGTTCCATATCGTTTTCTCACCTTTCATAGCTTTCTGTTGAAAAGCAGGAATTTTACAATTGCAAATCCTTCTCGGAGCGTCAATCTCCACTTGATTTTCCGTCGGTCTTCCGCAATAAGCGGATGCGGGTCCAACCCTAACCGCTGTGCCATTTTTCCGGCACGCCACTGATGGAAGGATTGTGTGCTGATCAAAACACATTCTCCGAGTTTTTCTCTTTGGAGGATCTCTTTTGCAAACCGAAGATTTTCCCAAGTTGTTGCAGACTTTATTTCCGCAAAAATACGCGCTTCGGCTATGCCCATTTCGATGAGCACCTCTTTTGCCGCTGCACCCTCCGCGCGCACTTCATTCCATCCCTGACCACCCGTTGTAATACACTTGGCCTCCGGATGTTCCTGCAGATATTCAGCCGCTGCTTTTACCCGGTTATACAGTATGCCGCTCAAATGTGTTGGAAACACCTGCGCGCCAAGTACAATAACCACAGCTTTTTCCGGCAACGCATTTTCTGTTTTCATTGCCGTTTCCTCCTTCGGTGATGCAGCTTGGAAGCTCTGCCGCAGAACACCGATTTCATTATAAAGAATCCCCCCGCAAACCGCAAGGGTTTACGGGGGAAAAGTTTCATTTCAACAGAAAACACATCAGAACAGATCCATCATATAGTTCTTCTTGCGATAGAAAACACCGCTGAAATCAGCTTTACTGTTCAGAACTTTAACGTCCGGCATCCACTCGATATCCTGAGCCTCACGTACACCGCAGATCAATGCGGAGAAGTGGTTGATGCTCATTTCGGCATCGGCTTCGCCTTCTGTCTTTTCCACAAGATTTGCCTTGCCCGGTGCAAAAGTCAGCTTCCAGGTGCCGTTATTCTCTTCGATGATATCATCGCACACTTTGAAGGATACAGAGCCTTCGCCGAAGCACTTGCAGTTTTCAAGTACACGCTTTACATTGACTACACGAAGCATACCGTTCCAGTACGGCTTGCACTCCGCTTCGTTGTTCTCTCCAACAAGGGAGGTAATGGACTGCTGCGGGAGCGCCGCAAAACGGATCGCATCGTAGTCGGAAGAAAATGCGGATTTTGCGAAGAACAGCAGTGCGTTAAGTGCTTCTGCATCGCAGAACAGGAAACCGCAGCGATTACCGAACATATGCGTACAGTTGAGAAGTGTTTTGCCTTCATCCTTTGTTTTCTTCGAGATCATGAGACCGCGCGGTTCACCCGAATCATTTCTCCAAACGTATACATAGCGCTCGTCGTCCATGAAATTCTTTTCATTCAGCTCTTCCGAGTATGTATCGCGCAGTGCAGACATGTTGACATCGGCAAAGCACTTGTTGTAGATTTCGAGCAGCGAACTCATATCGTCACCCGGGAAAAGCTGCTCCATGCTGCCTCCCACATCGCGCGGCTTGATATCACGGAGATTCAGCGTCCACTCATTCATAACACCGGCTACTTCATAACCAAACTTACGGTAATATTCTGTGCTGAACGGAAACAGATAGGAGAATGCAAAATCGTTTGCATACATATCCTTCAGCGACTCTGTAATGCAGGCGCGGATCGCACCTTTTCTGCGGTACGGAGGCAATGTGGAAACACCGCCGACACCGCCGAGCTTATACACACCGCCGTCAAAACGGCAGTCATATTCATGGCTGTTTACGCAGCCGTATACCGTTTTGTTGTCATCGGCAAAAGATGCAAAACAGCGGTCCTTTGCTGCCTTCGCGAGCTCTTCCGGGGTCTTTCCCTTTTCAGCCTCTTCTTTGGCCTTCTTAATATCCAGACCGTACTCGAAAGCCACCGCCATGACCTTGCTCCAAATCCAGCTTTCTTCCGGTTTTAAAAGTCTCGTAATCATTTTACAACCTCCGCTTTTATCTTACAAAAAAGCCTTAATGATCTCATTCGTGTTCATGCTGAGCGAACCTTTGCACAGCATAGCGTCGCCAGGCTTTACGTGTGCCTTCAGCCATTCAACAGCCTCTGCATTCGAAGAGAACCACATACTTTTCTCCGGCTTATTAAAGCCTTCTACAAAATACTTTCCAAGCTGACCGATACCTACAAGCACATCCGCACCGTTCTCAGCCGCAAATGTACCGACATCGAGATGCGCCTGCATCGCATGATCACCGAGTTCTCGCATATCCGCCAGCACGGCGTACTTTGTGCCCTCTGCGTTCAATGTGTCGAGAACTTTCAGCGCTGCGCGCATCGAATCCGGGCTTGCATTGTAAGTATCGTCAATTAATATTATACCGTTTACTTCTTTGATCTGCTGGCGTCTGGCTTCCGATACATACTGCGAAATTGCCTGCGCCGCATCTTCAATCGATACACCGACCGCATCCGCTGCAGCAAGCGCTGCAAGTGCATTTCGCACATTGTGCTCACCTGCAGCCGGAACATATACAGAAATTCGCTCCGCACCGTGCACACAAGTAAAACGTGTGCCGTTGATATCGGCATCCAATTCCTCGGCACGCCATTCGCAGTTCTCACCGAAACCGAAGCGAACGATTTCACGGCTCTCCGTACTCTGCAGCTTAGAAAGCAAATCATCGTCGCCGTTCACGAAAACCTTACCGCCATCGGGCAGATAATCTGCGATCTTTATTTTTTCCGCCATGATGTTTTCCCGTGTCTTCAAAAATTCAAGATGCGAAACACCGATATTCGTAACAATGGCAACAGTCGGTTTTGCAACCTTAGCAATACGTTCCATCTCACCCGGCATGCTGACACCCAGTTCCACAACCGCAGCTTCATCGCCCGGCTCAAGGCGAAGCACAGTTAGAGGAAGACCGACCTGACTGTTTGCGTTGCCCGCTGTTTTCATAGTCTTTTTTCCGGCCGAAACTGCCAGCGCGACCATTTCTTTCGTTGTCGTCTTGCCTACGCTGCCCGTAATGCCGATAATCGGTACAGAGAAACGCTCTCTATAGCTTTCCGCGACAGCCTGCAGCGCCGCACGGGCATCCTTTACATAGACAACCGGGCCTGCCGCATCCTCAAGCGGAACCTCAGAAAAAGTGGCTGCCGCACCGAGAGCAAAAACCTGCGGAATAAAGCGGTGTGCATCGATATTCTCGCCGCGGATCGGTACAAACATCATACCGGGTTTTGTCTGGCGACTGTCCGTGTAAAATAACGTGACTTCAACAGCTCCGTCACCCACAAGCGTTCCGCCGCAAAGGGATGCGATCTCACTTAATTTCAGTTTCATACCGTACCTCTCACTTTCCCATGGATGCAAGAATATCACGAATCACAACACGTTCATCAAACGGATATTTCACGCCTTCAATCTCCTGATAATCTTCGTGGCCCTTGCCTGCCAAAACAACGATATCGCCCGGCTCGGCATTTTCGAGACACCAGCGAATTGCTTCTCTGCGGTCCGGGATCGTGATATATTTGCCTTCGGTCTTATGCATACCGATCTTGATATCCTCAATAATATCGAGCACATTTTCAAAGCGGGAATTATCCGCTGTAATTACGGAAAGGTCAGCCAGTCTGCCGCTCGCTTCGCCCATCTCGTAGCGGCGCACCTTCGGGCGGTTGCCGCCTGCACCGAACATGCAGATAAGGCGCTTCGGCTGATACTGACGCAGTGTGGTCAAAAGACTTTCCATGCTGACTGCGTTGTGTGCATAGTCGATGAGAAGCGTGAAATCGCCCGGCACTTCGACCGGTTCAACACGTCCCTTGACCGTTGCACGCTTAAGTCCCTTCTGCACAGCTTCCACCGGCAATCCCAATACGCTGGCTGCCGTTGCGGCACATAGCGCGTTATATACATTAAATTTTCCCGGAATCGGCACATCCGCCGTAAAGCTTTCACGCCCGGAAACGGAAAAACGAATCCCCAAAAATCCCGGTACTGTAACAAGCTCTTCTCCGTGTGCGACAAGATCTGCATTTTCGCTGTAACCGTATGTTACAAGCGCACAGGTATGTCCTTCCACAATGCCCTGCCAGTTTTCATCGTCGATATTGATGATGCCCGTCTTGCAGAGCTTAAACAGCATGCGTTTGCACGCCATATATTCTTCCATATCCTTGTGTTCGACACCGCCGATATGATCTTCGGAGAAGTTTGTAAACAAGCCCAGTTCAAAACGAACGCCGTCTACACGGTGGTCCTTAAGGCCGATGGAAGAAACCTCCATCACGCAGTATTTGCACCCTGCATCGGCCATTTCACGCAGATATTTCTGTACCTGATAGTTCTCGGGTGTCGTATTGCCGGTCTGAATGACCTTATCTTCATACGCAACACCAATGGTACCGATAACACCGGTCTTAAAGCCTGCGGCCTCCAAAACGGAACGCATCATAAATGCCGTAGTCGTCTTGCCCTTTGTGCCGGTAATACCGATCACTTTAATATCATTTTCGGAAGGATCTCTGAAAAACTTCGCACTGAGCTTTGCAAGGGCGGCACGTGTATTTTCGGTCAGGATAACAGGAACATCGACCTCAACCGGTTCCTCCGCCAAAATAACAGAAGCACCTTTTTCCGCAGCCATCGCCGCATACTTGTGTCCGTCGACATTTGCACCGCGCAGACAGATGAACATACAGCCGGGTTTTGCCAGACGAGAATCATATACCAAATCGCAGATCTCCGTATCCGAAATATGATCCGCACGGTATTCTATTGCAGAAAGCAGCTCCTTCAGGTTCATAGGCTTATTCCTTTCTCAAAAATAATTATCGTACATCCGATGCACTTTTCTGTGCTTCGGTCTTCAAAATCAAATATTCAATGGAATCCTGCAGCGCCTGGAAACTCGCATCCACAACGTCTCCGGAAACACCGACTGTTGTAAACGTATTCTCACCGTCTGTAGAAGTGATCAGAACTCGTACACGCGCACCGGTCGCGTTGCCGCCATCCAGAACGCGTACCTTATAGTCCGTCAGCTTCATACGGTTCAAAACGGGATAAAACACCTCAAGTGCTTTTCTGAGCGCCTGGTCAAGTGCATGAACAGGGCCGTTTCCTTCAGCGGCCATAATATGCATATCTTCACCCACACCGACTTTTACGATGGCACTTGCACCGGCATCTTCACGTTCACCGGCGCCGGACACGATCTTATAATATTTCAGTTCAAAATACGGACGGTAAAGCCCCATCTGACGGCGCACCAAAAGTTCAAAGCTTGCATCTGCACCTTCAAATTCGTAGCCATCCATCTCAAGATTTTTGAGTTCATCCAAAATCTTCTGTGTTTCCGCAGACTGGATGGAAAGCTCCGGCAGGATCTGACGGATGCGTTCAAATACGACCGCTTTGCCGCTGATCTCCGAGGTCGGGAATCTTCTGCGGTTGCCGATCAAAAACGGATCAACATGCTCGAAGGAGCGTGCGGCTTTGATCACACCGTGTGCATGCATGCCGGCTTTATGCGCAAAAGCGTGGCTGCCGATATACGGCGCACCGGAATCGATATCGAGGTTTGCAACCGCGGCCAGCTCTTT
>JAZNMV010000185.1:0-15925 GCA_045579885.1 Acutalibacteraceae bacterium
CTTCTTTGAGTGGGATTACTCCATTGTAGGTCCAAGCGGTACATTGATCGCTACGGTTTCCAAAGAACTTTTTAACTGGACCGACACTTACTCTATCGATGTAAAAGACCCGCATGACGCATTGTACGCACTCATGCTTGTACTTGCGATCGATGCAGAAAAATGTTCACGCAATAACTGAATATATAAATCAACGGACAGCCTGCTGCTAATAACAGGCTGTCCGTTTTCTTTTTCACTCTTTAAACCGATGTATTCTTATCTTTATTTCCACAGAACATGCTCTGCAAAGTAAGCAAACATCTGCGGCCAACAGAACCAGTCATGAGAACCGGTTGTAAAGTACGGAATATATGGAATATTGTTTGCTTTAAGCGCGCGGATCGTGGGCGGAACACCGATTTCGCGCTCGTTATAAGCAATATCCTCTTCTGCGCTGCCAATCATCAGTGTTACATCTTTAAGTCTCGGATTCTCAAGAGAGAAATACTTGCCGCCAGCTATACCGCCGGAGAACGCACCGAAATAGTCATATACTTCCGTGCGGTGCATGTACATATAAAGCGTTGTCATACTGCCCATAGAAAGTCCGCAGAAGGCACGATCCTTAACATCCTTTGATACGTTGAAAACTTTTTCAATAAAAGGAATGATACACTTTTCACAGTTTTCCGCAATCTTCGCAAAATCCCAATCGCCGAAGCCACGGCTGTAAATGGAATTATTCATGCAAACCAGAATACTTTCCTTTGTTTTACCCTCTGCTATAAGATTGTCCATAATGTTGCCGATACCACCCTGAGACGGCCAATCAGCTTCGTTTCCTCCGCCGCCATGAGAGACAAGCACCAAAGGATAAGTCTTGGTTTTATCATAATCTACCGGTAAATATACAGCTATGCTCTGCGGATCGCCGTCAATATCCGTATAAGACATATATGTTACGGTACCGGCCTTTGTTTTATCTGCAATCGGCAGCCATGCACATTCTTCCGGTGTACCGACATACAGCTCGCTGTTCATCTGCTTACCGCTGACTGTCGGTGCAATCGGCGGATTCTTCGGATCAGAGATCATATGGTTCTCCGGACCTGCAAATCCGGAAGCCATTGCTTTCTCAACATCTTTAATGCTCTTTTTGCTTCCATCCTTCAGCAGCATATTGGTCCAGCCAAAACGCGGATCTTCAGAAGCATCTGCAAGCACCGGATTTACGAGGAAGCTATAGGGATACATACCGGCAGGAAGTGTCATCTGTACTTCATACACCCCTTCTGCATTCAATTTCATTTCTTCGTAATAAATACCGCCGATATTATCGAGTTCTTCGCTATATGCTGATGGCGGGAACTTTTCATCGCAATCGACCATACCGGTTTCATCTGTATGACCGGTCAATCCGCTCTTATAGAACAAAAATTCGCCGCGTAAACCAACCGATTTTACTTCTCCTGCGTAATCCTTGGGATCAAAACGAATAATTACATCATACAATTTTTTCATTACAAGCACCTCCGTAATGTATCTATACATTTGCAAATAAAGTATACTCTAAATTATAAACGGATGTCAATTCTATGTACAGAGTAAAACAAAAAACAGCAGGACCGATGCACACCGATCCTGCTGTATATAGTTTGCGACTAAGCCTGTAAGCCGAGTTCTGTCTTGGACAACCATCTTTCTCGACTGCATGTTACCATACAGCTCAAGCCACCTCCACGAAACGCGTCGGGCAAACGCATATGTTTCTCCACGGTGTTGCTCCGAATAGGGTTTACATGGCCGTGCAGTCTCCCACACGCCGGTGCGCTCTTACCGCACCTTTCCACCCTTACCTGAAAACAGGCGGTATATCTCTGTTGCACTATCCCTGGGGTCGCCCCCGGCGGCCGTTAGCCGTTATTCTCGCCCTGTGGAGCTCGGACTTTCCTCAGATGCGGCCTTTCGGCATACATCCGCAGCTGTCCGGCTTACTCGCAAATAAACGATATGAAATTAGTACTGATTTTCCGACAGCAGACGATTCTTCTCATCCCAAAGCGCCTGAGAAAGATCGACATAATATGTGTGCGGATTCTCGAAACGTGTTACTTCTTCCCAAAGGGTTCCAACCTGAGCAAGACAATAAGCACGAATTGCACTTAAGGCACGCGGCTGATAGAGACACTCACCTTTATTAAAGATCTGTGTACGAAGCTTTACTGCGCGGAAATTCTCTACGGTCTTACGCTTCCAGGTATGGTTGGGATCAAAGATCGTATACGGTTTCTTATCGTCAATAACTTCATCATGCAAAGTGATTACATCAGCGATAGCCTTGTCCGTTTCACGGTCAAATATACGCCAAACTTCCTTAAAACAAGGCGTTGTGATTTTAGCAACATTTTCACTGATCTTAATCTTCGGTGTAACTGTTCCGTCACCGTTCTCAACAGCAACCAGCTTATATACACCACCGAAAACAGGTTCGCTGGAAGACGTGATCAAACGTTCACCAACGCCAAATGTATCTACCTTTGCTCCCTGCATCTGCATATCTCGGATAATATACTCATCCAAAGAGTTGGAAGCACAGATCTTACAATCTTCAAAACCGGCTTCATCCAACATCTGTCGGGCTTTTCTGGAAAGATATGTAATATCACCGCTGTCAATGCGAATGCCGGCAGGACGATATCCGTTCGGAACAAGAACTTCATTGAAGACCTTGATCGCATTCGGCACGCCGGATTTAAGCACATTATAAGTATCTACCAACAATGTGCAGTTAGACGGATATTCTTCAGCGTATGCTTTAAATGCTTCGTATTCGCTGTCAAAAAGCTGAACCCAGCTGTGCGCCATGGTTCCAAGTGCAGGAACGCCAAAGCGTCTGTCGCTGATCGTACACGCAGTACCAACACAACCGCCAATGTAAGCCGCTCTTGCACCGTAAACAGCACCGTCAAATCCCTGAGCGCGTCTGGAACCGAACTCCATAACTGCTTTACCGTTTGCAGCACGAACAATACGATTTGTCTTTGTAGCGATAAGACTCTGGTGATTGATGCACAGCAGGATCATCGTTTCAACGAACTGAGCCTGGATGACCGGCCCGCGCACTGTTACAATCGGCTCACCCGGGAATATCGGTGTTCCTTCCGGAACAGCCCAAACATCGCAGACAAACTTAAAGTTCTGCAAATATTCCAAAAACTCTTCACGGAAAATCTTCTTGGTTCGAAGATACTGAATATCCTCACGTGTAAAGCTCAGGTTCTTCAAGTAATCGACCAGCTGCTCAACACCGGCCATAATCGCAAAGCCGCCGCCATCCGGTACCTTTCTGAAGAACATATCGAAATACGCGATTGTATCTTTAAAACCGCTGGAGAAATATCCGTTGGCCATGGTGATCTCATAAAAATCGGTCAGCATGGTCAAATTAATTCTGTCATTACTGAGACTAACAGGCATATAGCATCCCTCTTACGTCATGGTATTTTCTATCATTATACCGCGAATCTTGTAAAAGTACAATGTAAGTTAAAAAGTTCTCAAAGTAATCCGACAAAACAGAGCATCAGGCTTTAACGATAACCTTGATGGATTCTGCGCTGACCTGCATATCAATTGCTTCCGGAAGCTGATCAAGACCAAAAGTATGCGTAATGATCGGAGCAATCTGAATACGGCCGCTGTTAATCAGATTTACAGCGCGCAGATGTGTATCCGGATTTACAAACGTTCCGCGGATCGTCAGCTCCTTCTTGAAAACATCCATCAGCGGGAGATCGTAGGTAGCGCCAACAGACGGAACGCTGAACAGAAGGATCATTGCACCGCGCTTTGCAAACTTAAATGCACTATCAACAGCTGCACGGTTACCTGCACATTCAATAACTACATCTGCGCCGTCTCCGACGAAAGCAGTGTACTTCTCGTATGCGCCCTCTTCGAGTGGATTAATGCACAGATCTGCACCGAGTTCCAAGGCTTTCTGACGACGGATCTCGTTCGGTTCGCTGACAACGATCTTAGAAGCACCGGACATACGAACAAGCTGCAGAAGCAGAAGGCCGATTGCACCGCCGCCAACGAGACATACCGTATCACCAACTTTGATCTGTGCCAGATCAATACCGTGGATACAGCAAGCAAGCGGTTCACTCATAGCACCGTACTCGAGCGGAACACTCGGGTCAAGCTTTAAAGCCTGCTTTGCAGGAACAATGCTGTACTCAGCAAAGCCGCCGTCCATCGTAACACCGACAGCTTCCATGGTCAGGCACATCTGCTTTTTGCCGTTACGGCAGTATTCACATTCTCCGCAGTAAATATTCGGGTCGATCGTAACATGATCTCCAACCTGAAGTGCAGTAACACCCTCGCCGACTTCAGCTACAACACCGGAATACTCGTGACCGAGCACTACCGGCGGATTTACATCTGCACTGCCGGGCTCACCGTGATAGATGTGTACATCCGTACCGCAAACACCGCAGGCATAGTTCTTAACTACAACTGTGCCGGGCAGAGCCTTCGGAACCGGAACTTCTTTGACTTCAAAGGTTTCATTTCCAATAAAATATGTAGCTTTCATGAATTTTCCTCCCCAAATAACTGATACAAATTATCATACTACCGAACAAAAACGAGTCTTGTCAGTAGTTATCATCCTTTCTTGCTTTCCGTTTTAGCCAAAAACTTTTCTTCAGCAACGATAAAACGTTCATGTGTACCGTTTCCGATCACACCAGTCTCATCCGATGCATGAACAGAAAACACCAGTCTGCGTCCGTCAACCTCAAGCAGCTCACATTCAGCTGTTACACGCATACCAAGCGGTGTAGCCGCTACATGCTTGATCTGCATGGAAGTTCCTACTGTTCCCATACCGGGTTCCAAATCAGCAGCAACACATTTCCAAGCGGCTTCCTCCATAAGAGCAACCATTGCCGGCGTTGCAAATACATTCATTGTACCGCTGCCCATTTTCTTTGCTGTATTATCCATGCTGACAACAGTTTCAGCATAGCCTTTCATACCAACCTTAAGCATTATGCTCACCGATCCTTTATGATTATTTTCAAAAACTCAAACAGATATTTACTGAATTTCTAAGAAATCAACACAATAAATATCCAACAAAACTATACCATAAAACCACAGAAAATGGAATAGACAAATCAATTGTATCCATTTTCCAAAATCATCTCTTCCGCCATCTTAAGCTTCAGAGGTGTAATATCATCACCGCCAATAATTCTGGCGATCTCACGAATACGAGCATCTCGCTCAAGCGGATAAACGCCTGTAAAAGTTTTTCCGTTCTCTTCTTTCTTCTCGATATACAAATGGTTATCTGCCATAGCTGCGATCTGTGCCAGATGTGTTACACAGATAACCTGTGCATGTTTCGAAACTTCACGCAGCTTTCCGCCGACTTTATTTGCAGCTTCACCGCTGATACCGGTATCGATCTCATCAAAGATCTGTGTTTCAATAACATTCGAAGAACTAAGTACGGTATTGATTGCAAGCATAATACGAGACAATTCACCGCCGGAAGCGATTTTCGACATCGGTTTCGGTTCTTCACCGACATTCGCAGAAACCAAAAACTGCAATCTGTCACAGCCAAATGCAGTCAAAGGTGTACGGACCTGTTCGACCGTGAATGTCATTCCCGGCATATTCAGCTCAGAAAGCTCTGTTTTGACACGTTTTGCAAAAATATCACACGCACTACGACGCTTAGCAGAAAGCTGCTTTGCAAGAGATACCGCATTTTGCTTTACTGCTTCATAACGTTCAATAAGAAGTTCCTTCTTTTCATCGGAAAACTCGATCTCTGAAAGTTCCTGTTTGGCTTTATCAAGAAAAGAAAGCATTTCTTCTTCAGATTCTCCGTATTTGAGACTCAAACGATATAACATATCTAAACGATTTTCAATCATATCGAGAGCTTCTGGGTCAAACGATGCAGAATCCAAGTAATCGGAAACCTCAACCGAAATATCAGAGAGAATATATTCCGAGTCACGCAGGCGTTCCGCTACTGAATTCAAAGACGGTGCAAATCGAGCAGCCTGCTCTACAGCTTCCGCAGCAGCTGAAATTGCCGAAACAATACCATCATCATTTTCGCTTCCGTTAAGAAGAGCACGAGCTTCTTCCACACCTCTAACAATACGTTCACTGTTACGGATCTCATCACGCTTTTCAGTAAGCTCTGCCTGCTCACCAACTCGAACAGACGCCGCTTCCAGTTCTTCGATTTGATAGCGGAGAATATCCATTCGGCGTGATTTTTGATTCTCATCAACATTCAACGCTTCAATTTCCCGCTGCAGCTGGCGTAAATCGGTATACGACTCCCGGTATTCTTCCAAAAGTGCACCGGTCCCCGCAAAGCTATCGATATATGTTCCGTGCATTTCAGGTGATAACAGCTTATAACTTTCATGCTGTCCGAGGATATCGATAAGTGTTTCTCCCACCGATTTTAGCATGGATACCGTGACAGGTACATTATTGATCTTGCATACAGACTTTCCCTGCGGACGAATATCCCGACGAATCAGAAGCGCTCTGTCTTCCTCCATTGGAATACCTAATGCAAGCATAACTTGTTCGGTTTTCTCTGAAATCCCGGAGAAAAGCGCAGAAACACTCGCTTTGTCCGCACCGGTACGAATCAATTCCTTGGAAGTACGTTCTCCTAATACGGCGCAAATCGCATCGATAATAATTGATTTACCGGCACCGGTTTCACCTGTCAAAACAGTAAATCCGTTTTCAAAATCTATGGAGGCTTTCTCAATAACAGCAATATTGCTGATATACAGTTGCTGAAGCATCAAATACCACCAATCAGTTTTCTGAGTTCATTCTGCTTTTCTTCTGCAATTTCCGGTGTCTTGCACACGATCAAAATCGTATCTTCGCCGGCTAAAGTACCGATAAAATCCGGGAAACGCAGTGTATCCATAGACGCACAAACAGCCTGTGCCATGCCGGTCATACACTTAACAACGATCATATTTCCGGCAGCTTCCACATGCATAACGGAGTCTCCAAACAGCGAATAGAACTTCGAAGAGATATCTCTGGCATTATCCCGTCCGGTAGAATACTTATATTTTCCGTTTCCGGAAAGTGTCTTTACCAACCGAAGTTCTTTAATATCTCTGGAAACGGTCGCCTGTGTTACATCAAAGCCGCATGCACGAAGGTTCTTCAGAAGTTCTTCCTGTGTATCGATGTCCTGTGCCTTGATCAATTCAAGAATTTTAGCATGTCTTCTGGTTTTCATCCTGTTATGCCTTCCTTCCCAATTAAATTTACATTAACCCCTGTTGTGTATAAGCTTTTGATCTACAATATCGTAGAAATTACGTTCCTGAACAAAAATCAATTCCGTATAATATTCAGATCTCCGTACGGAGACTATATCCGTACTATGCAGCAATACCGGAGTACCTCCGTCCACGGTCAAATAAACTTCTCCGGTATATTCACTGTCAGCTGAAATCTGCAGTACTTTCTCGGCACTAAACACAGTGCTGCGATTAAATAACGAATGCGGACATATGGGCGTAAAGAGAATACACTCGATCCCGGGATCTACGACCGGTCCACCCGCTGAAAGTGAATAAGCAGTAGAACCTGTCGGCGTAGCGAGGATCAAACCGTCCGCACGAAAACGATGCACCTGCGTATCTTCTACACGCAGTCCAAAGTCAAATATTTTGGACTGTGCTCCGGAAATTACCGCATCATTCAGAGCATGGTACACATAGTTCTCACCGTTACTGTGCACAGTAATTTCAAGCATCATACGCTTCTGAGTAGAATACGTACCATCAAAAATTTTACCGAGCAGATCCAAACGGTCTTTTTCAACATCAGCCATAAAACCTAACCGCCCCAAATTCACGCCAAGGATCGGTTTTTTCAAGATAGAAGCGTGCTTAGCCGTATGTATGATCGTTCCGTCACCGCCAACAGCAATTACAATATTACACTTAGAGATCAAATCCTCATGATCCGTACAGGAAATAATACCCGTATGCCGTTGCGCATCATTTCTGTGCATCAAAACTTCTGCGCCGTTTTCAAATAATACAGAGATTATTTTCTCTGTATACAACGCTGCATTCTTCTTATCATAATTCGGAATAACAGCAATTTTCATATAAGTTCATTCCTTTACATCCAAAGCTGCATGAGAGGCTTCTACAACCGTATGCGGTGTGCATTCAGCCGTATGAACCGGTGTATCACTTTTTTGAAGGAATACAAGATATTCAATATTGCCTTCAGGTCCTTTTACCGGAGAAAATGTGAGTCCAAGCACCGAATATCCATTTTCGAGCACAAAATCACAAATCATTTGTACAACTTCTTCGTGAACCTTCTTATCACGAACAACGCCCTTTTTACCCACCTTATCTCTTCCGGCTTCAAACTGAGGTTTGATCAAACATACAGCCTGTCCGCCATCCTTCAAGAGCGGGCGAACAGCAGGAAGGATGATCTTAAGCGAAATAAAAGATACATCCACAGAAAAGAAATCTATTTCTTCCGGAATCTGTTCACGTGTCAAATATCTTGCATTTGTTCTTTCAAGATTTACAACACGTGGGTCTTGTCGGAGCTGCCAGGCAAGCTGTCCGTAGCCAACATCCACACTGTAAACACGCGAAGCACCGTTTTGCAGCATACAGTCAGTAAAACCGCCGGTAGATGCACCTACATCCATGCAGATCTTATCATCAAGAACTATCGGAAAAAGCTGCATGGCTTTCTCAAGCTTTAAGCCGCCTCTACTGACGTACTTAAGCGTACTTCCGCGTACTTCGATCTGTGCATCTTCATCCACAGTATCACCGGGTTTATCATACTTCTGATTATTCACATACACATTACCTGCCATGATCATCGTCTTAGCCTTCTCACGGCTCGGAGCAAGACCTTTCTCAAACAGTAATATATCAATTCTCTTTTTCATTTTTATTATCACCCTGTTTCAATTTCTCACAGATGAAACGCACCATTCCTGAACTATCAAGATCGTGAGACTTTAAAATACTAAACATCGGAGAATGCTTAATGAATCCCGAATCAAAAGCATTAATCAAATATTGCCCGGAAAATCCGAGTTTGAACAATGCCGAACCGAAACATTCAGCAATACCGCCTTCGCGTATACCTTCTTCAAAGAAAAATACACTTTTACAATTAAGCACCGTCTGTACTGCGCGATCGGCAATTGGAATGATCCTGTTCAACTTAACGATTTTACAGGTGATCTCCTTCTCCGCTAACTTTTCAGCAGCTTCTGCCGCAAACGAAAACAGACGGCCATACGTTACAATAGATATATCTGCCGTAGCATCACCAAAAACATCGAAGGTTTCTCCGGAGGCACTATATCCTAACGGACGATAAAGCGCCTTTCCGCGCGGATAACGTACAGCATAAAGACGATCATCGCCGTTTACGCAGGCATCTATTGCCATATCCAGTTCATCATAAAACGCAGGAGAATACACATGAATGTTCGGTACAGAACGCAGGAATGATGCATCAAATACACCTTGGTGCGTTTGTCCGTCTTCTCCCACAATACCGGCTCTATCGATTGCTAAAATTATTTTAAGCTTCTGCAACGCAGCATCATGGATCAACTGATCATACGCACGCTGCAAAAATGTGGAGTAAACCGCAAACACAGGAATCATGCCGCCACGTGCCAAACCGGCAGCAAAGGTCACTGCATGTCCTTCCGCGATACCTACATCGAAAAAACGAGTCCGAAACTTATCTTTAAAGTCTGTCAGACCGGTACCGACTTCCATAGCCGCAGTAATCGCACAGATGCGCGGATTTTTCTCAGCAAGAGAACACATAACCTGACCGAACGCACCCGAAAAACCACGCAGCTCAGTTTCTTCCGCACCTTTTTCTTTATCAAATGCAGAAATACCATGATATACACTCGGTGCAATTTCCGCGTACTTATAACCGCGTCCTTTATATGTTCTCAAGTGAACCAAGACCGGTTTATCGATAGACTTCGCCGTATTCAGTACCGATATCAACGTCGGCAGATCATGACCGTCAAAAGGTCCGTAATACGCAAATCCCAGATCTTCAAAAAGCGTGGTGTTGAAAATTTGCTTTTTGAGTTTGTTTTTCATCTTACGCATGAAAGAAGCAAAGGGCTTTCCGAATATCGGCAGTTTACTCAATATCTTCTCTATGTTGTCTTTGGCATTAACATATCCCGGCTTCGCACGAACATATGAAAGATAACGCGCCATTGATCCGACATTTTTAGAAATAGACATTTTGTTATCGTTTAAAATAACAATCATGTTTCGATGCAGACGTCCGGCATTATTGAGACCTTCAAAAGCGAGACCGCCTGTCAGGGCACCGTCACCGATCACAGCAATAGCATGCCCGGAGCTGCCGGAAAGCGCATTGGCACAGGCGATACCCAACGCAGAAGAAATTGAAGCACTGCTATGTCCGGTGGTAAACGGATCGCAATCACTTTCTTCCCGCGACGGAAAGCCGGAAAGTCCGCCTTCAAGACGCAAGGAAGAAAACTGTTCCGCGCGACCGGTAAGAAGCTTGTGGGCATATGATTGATGACCTACATCCCACACAATGCTATCCTGCGGCATCGTGAAAACACGATGAAGCGCAACAGACAACTCAACAACACCTAAATTGGAAGCCAAGTGACCTCCGTTTTTCGAAACAGTATTAATGATCTCTTCTCTTAACTCATCACAAAGCGTCTGAAGCTGTTCTTCCGACAGCATTTTCACATCATTCGGCGCCTTGATTTTATCGAGCAATACGCCCATTATATCCCTCAATTCACAGAAAGACCGTTTTGAATTTTCGCAGCATTGACTGCATTTTTCATTAACATCGCAATTGTCATCGGACCTACGCCACCGGGGACAGGCGTGATATACGATGCGATCGGTTCTACGGCAGCATAATCCACATCGCCGCAAAGTTTACCGTTTTCATCACGGTTCATACCGACATCGATCACAACGGCTCCGGGTTTCACCATATCAGCAGTTACCAACTTAGCTTTACCGACAGCTGCAACCAGAATATCTGCACGTCTGCAAATATTTGCAAGATCTTTTGTGCGGCTATGACAGACTGTAACTGTACCGTTATTATGCAAAAGCAGCATAGCCATCGGTTTACCGACAATGTTGCTGCGTCCAATCACAACACAGTTATTACCTTCGATCTCTATCCCTGTCGAACGGATCAGCTCAATTACACCGGCCGGTGTACATGGCAAAAACGAAAAATCACCGATCATAATTTTTCCGACATTATATGCATGAAAAGCATCCACATCTTTGTTGGGATCAATATGCTCTACGATTATTTTCTCATCCAAATGTTTAGGCAGCGGAGATTGTACTAAAATCCCATGGATCTTTGGATCGGCATTCAGACTCTCCACAAGAGTAAGCAATTCCTGCTGTGTGGTATCTGCCGGAAGCAAATACTTCTCGGAATAGATACCTACTTCAGCACATGCTTTTTCTTTATTGCGTACGTAGATTTTAGAAGCAGAATCATCCCCTACAAGGACAACAGCCATTCCGGGCTCGACGCCATTCTTCTTTAAGAACTCCACCTCTTTAGTTACTTCTGATTTGATCTTAGAAGCAACCGCCTTTCCATCGATACGGATTGCCATGTTTATTCTTCCTCACTTTCGGACGGCTCAGCTACTTCCCCATCCTCAGTTTCATCTGCCGATTCTTCTATGTTCAATGTGCGTTTACGTGTTCTGACAGCAACCTGCTGTTCAAGCTCATCTGCACTGATACCGCTGAAGAGTGTGCTTTCGGCTTCTTCATCGACAACGATTTCCTTTTCATCGATAACGACAACATTATTGCGTTCCATAGCTTTTCTGCAGCCACATCCGCTAAGTTTAAGTTTCTTGCCAAAAACAGCACCGAGAATGAGCAAAATTACTGAAGCGATTACGGACACACCGGCTACGACCTGAGAAACTCTGAGGTCAACACCGGGCAAAAGGAGACTGTCTGTACGGAGACCCTCAATAAAGAAACGGGATACACCATACCAAACGATATACAAAAGGAATGTCTGTCCGTCATACTGGCGCAAATATCTGGTGAAAAGATGAAGAACAAAGAATCCTGCCAGGCACAGCAGAGATTCATAGAGGAAGCACGGATGTACATTGCCGACAACTTCAGCGGCAGTTTTCTGACTATACATACCCCACGGCAAATCCGTAGCACAACCGAAAGCTTCCTGATTAATGAAATTGCCCCAGCGGCCAATGCACTGACCGATCAGAAAACCGATGCAGGCCACATCGAGTACAGCAAAGACATTCATTTTACGCCATTTTGCAATCAGAGCACCAACCAAAAGGCCACCGATAATACCGCCGTAAATACCGAGCCCACCCTCATGGATCGCGAAAATCTCGAGCGGATTATCAATATATTTGCTGCCCGGATAAAATACAACATAATACAATCGTGCACCGATCACACCACCTAGCAATCCACCGATAACAGCATCAGTCAAATGATCTTTATTAATATTCATTTTTTTACTGGACGAAAATGCGTATACTACAGCAAGCAAAAAGCCGATACCGATGAGAATACCGTACCAAAAAATCTCAAAATTTCCCAAACGGATTGCAACCGGGTCTACATTGACCGTAATACCGAGTTTCGGGAATTGGATTGTATTAATCATAATATATTATTCCTTTCTTTACACATTTAAGTGAAGCTTATTCCTGTGCATCAAGCGGCCAGATAATAGAAGCAGCTGCCTTTTCATCATCAAACAGCGTCTGAATACGCGCATTAACATCCTCAGCGGTTATTTCGGTGAAACATTCAATATAACGGAACATTTCGCGTTCACTGAATGCCATAGACATAACAGCGTTAGAAATAACATCCGCACTGTTTAACCCGGAAAGATTTCCGCCATACAGCGACTTTGCGCTGCGGCGCACTTCCTCTTCAGTAACGCCTTCTCGCTTTAAACGCAGCATCTCTTCGCGGATCGCATCGCAAACGGCTTTCGGGTCGGAAGATTCGCCACCGAAAAGTACAATGCCGTATCCGGTTCCCTCGAAATATTCATAACTGAACGAAGATTCATTAATAAGCGAAGCATCCAAAAGCTTGCGGAACATCGAAGATCCGTCGGAAGCCATAATATCCAGAAGAACCTCCGTAACCGCAAGGTCCTTTTCGGAGCGATACTCCTCGTTGATCGTCTCTTTGATACCGAACTCAAATATCGGCAAGGAAACAGATAGCTTTTCTTCAACAAGCGGTTCAACGATCGTGTCCGGTTCTGCCTCAAACACACGCTTGACCTGCACCGGTTCACTTTTCTTAAGCATCTTGTCGCAGAGGCTGAGAACCTCGTCCACATCACAGTTTCCGGCCACACAGAGTGCCATATTGTTTAAATTATAGAAAGTATCGTAGCAGCGATAGAGGTGCTCCGGTGTGATCTGCGCTATGCTTTCTACTGTACCGGCAATATCATCCTTGATCGGATGGTTATGGAAAAGTACGCGAAGCAAATTAAAGAGAACTCTCCACTGGGGGTCGTCATCATACATTTTAATTTCCTGACCGATGATTCCCTGTTCCTTTTCTACGGTCTGCTTGGTGAAATACGGAGACTGAACAAAATCAAGCAGTACTTCCAAAGCCTGATTTACATTTTCCGTACAGGAAAACAAATACCTGGTTGTTTCAAACGATGTGTATGCGTTTGCCGATGCGCCAAGCTCTGCAAAACGTGCAAACGCATCTCCTTCTTCACTTTCAAAAAGCTTGTGCTCCAAAAAATGTGCGATACCTGCCGGTGTTACATCAGCTTCAGCCTCATCACTTCTGTGAAAAGCTTTGTCAATAGAGCCGTAGCGAGTACCAAACACCGCATAGGTGCTGCGCATTTTTTCTTTTGGATATACAAAAACAGTCAAACCGGAGGGATGATCGACTTTCCAATAACAATCGCCAAGAAGTTTGCTTTCGATAAGCACTTTATTCATTTTCGCCCACTCCCTTCAGTTTATATACAGTATCTAAAGTTACACGGCCGGCAGCAGCAACGATCTGATCTTTTGTGATCGCCATAAGTTCCTCGGCGCATTCTTCCGGTGTACGTACATCTCCCTGAAGCATTCCGCCAAGATACCAGGTTTCCATAGATGCAGCAGAATCACCGACTGCATTATAGCTGTTGCACATAGCAAGCTTAGCATGAAGAATCTCTTCATCAGAGATCTCACCTCGCTGCATAGCAGAAAGCTCAGCAAAAACAGCTTCTTCCGCACGTTCAAGATTTGCCGTTTCAACGCCGCTTTCTACGAAAATGACATTCTTCGGGGTATCGTGCCGTGCAGAGCAATAATAGCAAAGGCTCTGCTTCTCACGAACATTCATAAACAGCTTTGAACTCGGTGTTCCACCGAAAATAACAGCCATAAGCTTTGCGATAAGCTTTTCTTCTTTGCTTGTACCGACATGCATACCCATTACAAGCTTAGATTGTGCCAGCTGCATCTCTTCCGTTACACGCTTCACTGTATCCGGCGCAGCGTGGTACACAGACTCAGCCGTCCAAACGTTACGTGAACCAAGTTTTTCTGCAAAACGTTCAGCGAACTGACCGTTTGCTCCGTCGCCAAACATGAACTGACAAATTTGTGCATTGCGAACCGCATCAGTCCAAGCTTTCTTTGTCTCTTCACGCGTCGTATTCATCAGAGCTTCTTTTGTGCCGAAGCGAGGAACACCGGCGGCTTCATCTGCAAACATAATTTCTACGCAGCGATTTTTGGCATAGATTCTTTTCTCGTTAAATTCCGAATCGATCGTTTCGATCAACTGACGTTTTTCCTGTTTAAAACCATCTTCCGGGAATAAACCGTTTTCATCAAACAACGGCTCAAAGAGAATGCTTTCCAGAATTTCAGCCAAAGCATTCTGTACATCTTCTCCGCCAAACGCATATCGATTGGCAATACCGCTGGACGCAAAAGTCAAGACCTGACAGTCGCCGATTCGACTGACTCCGGCATGTACGGATGCACCGTAAAGTTCCTGAAGACGCTTACCGAATTCGGTGTAATCCGGATATGCCCGTGTAGCACGAGACGAAACATTCGGCACAATGGCACGCTGTGCTGCGGTTTCTGCATCAGTCAACGGAAGGATCATATGTGCCGAAATACGCGATGTTTTGAACTGCGGCGTATCACACCAAAGTGCTTTTAAACCAATATCTTCTCTGTTATAAATCTGATTAGACATTCAGAATTCTGCCTTTCCATTAAAATAAAACAGGTACTCCTGTATAAATATGCTGTCTATTCCGAATTATATCACAGAAAAATGCATTTTTGAAGAGAAATCTGTGTGAAAGTAGTGTGAATTTTAAGTTTTTTATACATTATTTCGGATAACCGGAGGCTATTTCGTAAAGCTAACCCACTTTATAAATCTATGTTTCTTTACAAAAACAGCGACAAGTCAAACGCCTACACAGGCATCAGACTTGTCGTAATTTCATTTTATTCAAGATAATGTTCAGCAAACGCCTCTTCCGAATCGTAATAATTCAGAACCATATTTGCTTTTTTATATTCAGCGCTGTATTCTTCCAACACTGCTTCGTATGCCAGAGCTGATTTCTTAAGATCATTCGGATCAAAGTTGCTAAGCGCATCATACCTCGGCATATCCAAGCCGGCTGCCAGATCGTCAAAGAAGCTCTGCAGGCCTGATAAAGCCGATATGGAAGCATGTACATCCCCGGATTCTATTGATTTCCACATCTTTCCGCGGAAATTAGAGATCAT
>JAZNMV010000186.1:0-3902 GCA_045579885.1 Acutalibacteraceae bacterium
TTGCGAAATCTCCCGCACCGCCGAAGGTGTTTACACGGTCGAGTTTTGAGAAAACAGAGATGTTATCATCGAAACCGAGAATGTGCACGGCCTGATCGAGCGGGTGCGGGCCGGTGTTGCGAACTTCGCCGCCGTTATAACCCTGAAAGGTCTGCCAGTCCCAACGGCGCTGGAAGTTAGAGAAGTGAATGGTATACTGAACCGGTCTGCCGAGTTTGCCTTCGTTCAGAATTTCCGTCAGCTTGCGGTAATACGGAGCAAAACGGGACTGCTGGAAAACGTTCAGCATTTTGCCGTTCTTTTCTGCGGCAGCAATAGCGCGTGTGCATTCTTCGTAGTTTTTGCCGAAAGGCTTTTCGCAGACGACGTTAAAACCGTGATTCAAAAGATCAATGCTGACCGGTACATGCATGTGGGAAAAAGTGCTGTTTACGACGAGGTCGATGTCCTCTCTGCCGAACAGCTCGCGGTAATCGGCATAAACATCGCAGCCAAACTCCTCTTTGGCGCGGATGCGGCGCTCTTCAATGGCATCGACAACAGCGACGACATTGAACTTATCGTTGTTTTCGCTTCTGAAGAACGCACCGTGGATGTCTCTGCCGCTGCGTCCCTGACCGATAATAGCAACATTCAGCTTTTTCATGACAAAACCTCCATACAGGAATTGATGATTTTTTTGAGTTCTATGATGCTTTCTTCGCTGGCTTCCAATGCGCCGTCGGAGAAATCGGCACCGCCGGGCAGTTTCATCTGCTCTTCGGTGAGCTCGTTCTTTTTGCGGTAATGTGTTTCAAGTACGACCGCGCCGGTGTAGCCGCCGGTGATAAGCTTTGTGAAGATCGTTTTAAAATCAGCGAGGCCGGTGCCGATTTTTACAGCTTCGGGTCCGTTTTCGGTAACGATGCCGTCTTTAATGTGCACGTGAGCGATGTGCGGTGCGAGCGCATCGTACGCATCCTCTCCGGTTTTTCCGGTTACCCAAATCTCATTGCCCGGGTCGAAGAGTGCTTTAATACACGGCTCATTGATCTTTTCAACAAGGGGGGCAAGCTTATACGGCGTGTTGCTGTGAACGGCGGGATCGGACTCGATCACGCAGGTAACGCCGTACTGTTCGCAGATACCGGCTATACCGTCATATACGGCAGCACGCGCTTCAAGCGGGATGTTCTCTTCCCAAAAATCAAAGCCGCGGATCAAATCGGTACCGATTCGCTTTGCTGTAACAGCACAGGTTTCAAATTTGTGCAGATGTTCTTTTACGGTATCGGGGTCCGTGAAATTGCATTTAAACAGCGGTGCGGAGATCGCACAAATTGGCAGTGCGAAAGCTGTGGAGGCGGAAATGATATCTTCGATATCCTCTTCCGTATATTCGAAGGGGCCGCGTCCGTTTACGGAGCGAACTTCCAGACAGTCGAGCTCGTGCCGACTGGCAAATTCTGCCGCTTCAAAAATATCCTGAGAAACTTCGTCGGTGATCACACCGAGTTTAAAAGGAAAAGCCATATCGTATTACTCCTTTTTTGAAAGCTTTGCGGCACTGTTTGCATCGCAATACAGAACTGCATTTTCGTGGGTGCGCAGAATGGTGGCCGGACACCGGTCGGTGATCTCGAGGTTCAAAGTGTTGTAAACAGCTTCGGCCTTTGTTGCGGCAGGCACAACGCAGAACATGTACTTTGCGCTGACCATCTGCGGTACGGTCAGTGTATATGCGTACTCAGGTACATCATCGAAAGTCGGGAAGCATCCGTCGTGCACCTGCTGCATGCGGCATACATCGTCGAGCTTTGCGAGCTTAATACGCAGCGGGTCGTTGAAATCCGCTACGCCGGGGTCGTTGAATGCAATGTGCCCGTTTTCGCCGATGCCGAGACACATGATATCAAACGGATTCTCTTCGAGACATTTTGCGTAATCAAGGCCATAGTCGGCTACATAATAGACCGATTTGAACGGAACTTTTTTGAAAATATGCTCATCGAGATAATAGCCGAAACTCTGTTGATCTTCTTTTTTAAGACCGACATATTCATCCATGTGAAAAGCGTTAACGCGGTTCCACTCGAGAGGCATGGAAAGCAGGCTTTCAAGCACGTCGTTTTGGGAGGGTGCAGCGGCAAAACACATGTTGATGCTTTCTTTTTCTAAAAGCAGCTTTTTCATGCAGGCGGCAATATTTTCCGCTGCGGCGAGTCCCATTTCTGCACGAGTATTATAAATGTTTACGGTGAGCAGATCCTTTTTGAAAGTCACAGAAAAACCTCCGTTTCGTTTTTAAACTGAAACTGTATATCAGGAACGATGCATCGACACGACGCACTCTACATGGTTTGTATGCGGGAACATATCGACCGGCTGGATCTTTTCAACTTTGTAGCCGTGGCGTGTGAGATATTTGAGGTCGCGGGAGAGCGTTTCCGGATTGCAGGAAACGTAGACGATGCGTCTCGGTGCAAGTGTTACAGCGGAGGAGAGGAATGCCTCATCGCTGCCGGCACGCGGCGGGTCCATCAGAAGCACGTCGCATTTTTCTTCGGCTGCAGCCATATTTACCATGAACTCGCCGGCATCCGCGCAGACAAAGCGGATGTTCTTCATGCCGTTCAGTTTGGCATTTACAATAGCATCGCGCACGGCATCGCGATTCACTTCGACACCGAGTACCTGACCGGCGGTTTTCGCTGCGATCATGCCGATGGTGCCGATGCCGCAGTAGGCATCGATCACGGTTTCTTTTCCGGTGAGTCCGGCAAATTCCATCGCTTTGCCGTAAAGCACCTCGGTCTGTACCGGGTTGATCTGATAGAATGATTTAGCGGAAATGCGGAACTTAAGACCGCAGAGAATATCTGTGATAAAGCCCGGGCCGTACAGAGTCTTTTCGTTCGGACCAAGAAGCATGGAGGTGTAGCGGTCGTTTACATTCTGAATGACCGTTGTGATCTCCGGGTGTTTTTTGAGAAGCGCTTTTACAAAATTATTTTTTGCCGGGAACACAGGCGTACCGGTTACAAGCACGACCATGACCTCGTTTGTGGCAAAACCTCTTTTTACAAGCACGTGGCGCAGAAAACCTCTGCCGGTCACCTCGTTATAGGTTGTCATTTTAAAGTCGGCCAGGAGTTTTCGAATATCCACGATGATCTTATCGGCCGTCTGATCTTCCGTCATGCAGCTATCTACGGCGACAATGTTATGTGTGCTGCTCTGATAAATACCGGAAATAATGCGGCCGGAACGTGTTGTGCCAAATGCAGCCTGAACCTTATTTCTATAGTGGTACGGCACGTCCATGCCAATGATCGGTTCTACGTGCGCGAACTGACCGAGTAACTTTACACACAGGCGGTTTTTCCACCCAAGCTGCTCGTTATATTCCAAATTCTGCAGCTGACAGCCGCCGCATTTTTTGCTGTGCGGACAGCGGTTTTCGTTTTGAGTCAGCATAATAAAATTCCTTTCCGTAATGAACGCGTATTATAACTTCATTCTATCATCCGAAGGGTAAGAAATCAAGAAAAGCAAGAATTCGCGCAAAATTTCTCTTGCGTTTTTGCGCTGTGCGTGCTATACTCATGCCGTAAGAAAAGGGTGCTGACAATTGAGTCGGCTGAGAGTGGCGTAGTCGCCTAAACCTATAACCTGATTCGGATAATGCCGACGTAGGGAAATATCAGAACCTTACTGTTTTTTGCGCGCCGGATCATCGGGGCGCATTTTTTGTTGCCCCGGGAAAGGAAGGGTCAACATGAAGAAAAACAACACGTACAAATTAGCCATCTGCGCGGTCATGGTCGCACTCGGTGCCGTGCTCAGTCTCATCAAGATCTGGAAAATGCCGTTCGGCGGATCGATCACCCTGTGTTCGATAAGTCGGGTCGTAGCCATGTCGT
>JAZNMV010000187.1:0-3864 GCA_045579885.1 Acutalibacteraceae bacterium
GTTGCTCCGGACATCGCTCGTGCGATCACCGAGGCTAAGGCCGGTAAGATCGAGTATCGTCTCGACAAGACAAACATCATTCACTGCCCGATCGGCAAGGTTTCCTTTGGCGTAGAGAAGCTCGCTGAGAACTTCAACACACTCCTCGACGCTGTTAACAAGGCAAAGCCGGCAGCAGCAAAGGGTCAGTACATCCGTTCCTGCGTGGTAGCTTCCACAATGGGCCCGGGCGTTAAGATCAACCCGACAAAGGTTGGCTAATCCCGAACCGAAAAAAATGCTTGACAGACAAGCTCTGTCGTGCTATAATTACTAAGCTGTTTACCAAAGACAGCAGGTGCTAAGACATTTGTCTTCGCGTAAAGGTTTGTCCACCTGCCGAGGGAGCGGAAAAGTGCTATGACTTTTTATGCCTTCCTGCGGTTCGTGGGAAGGCATTTTGTTTTTGCATCGGAAGCCACTGGGCTTCCCACTATAACTGAAAGGCGAGGTGAATATTTTGCCCAGTAAAAGCGTATTAGAAGCTAAGCAGGCAGTTGTCGCTCAGCTTAAGGAAAAGGTTGAAAGCAGCGTATCCGGCGTTCTCGTAGATTACAAGGGTATCACTGCTGAGGCTGACACCAAGCTCCGTAAGGAACTTCGTGAGGCTGGCGTTGAGTACACTGTTATTAAGAATACTCTTCTCAAGCGTGCTATCGCAGGCACAGAGCTCGAGGGTATGTCCGCAGTTCTGGAAGGCACAACAGCTATGGCTGTTGCAGCTGAAGACCAGATCGCTCCGGCTAGAATTCTGAACAAGTTCGCTAAGGACTCCAACGGTAAGTTCGTTATCAAGTCCGGCTTCATGGACGGTAAGGTCATGACTCCGGCTGAGATCGAGGCTATCGCTGATCTCCCGAACAAGGAAGGTCTCATCCAGATGCTCCTCAGCGTTCTCGTTTCCGGTCCGCGTGGCCTGGCTATTGCTATCAATGAGATCGCAAAGGCTCAGTCTCCGGCAGAAGCAGTTGAAACTGCATAATTGTTACACATTTTAAATTTACAAAAAACTATTTAGGAGGATATTACAATGGCTGATATCGCAAAGTTTATTGAAGAAATCAAGGCTATGACAGTTCTCGAACTGAACGAGCTTGTTAAGGCAATCGAAGAGGAGTTCGGTGTTTCCGCTGCTGCTCCGGTTATGGTCGCTGGCGGCGCTGCTGCTGCTCCGGCTGCTGAAGAGAAGACCGAGTTTGACGTTATCCTGAAGAGCGCTGGCGCTAACAAGATCCCTGTCATCAAGGTTGTTAAGGATGCTGCAGGTCTCGGCCTGAAGGAAGCTAAGGCTCTCGTTGACGAAGCTCCGAAGGCTCTTAAGGAAGGCATCTCCAAGGACGACGCTGAGGCTCTCAAGGCTAAGCTCGAAGAGGCTGGCGCAGAAGTCGAAATTAAGTAATTTAATTTCTTCAAGTGCTTTCAAACCGCAGAAGTGGGAAACCCCGCTCCTGCGGTTTTTCTTTTCAACACGGTTTCCTGCGCTGAGGGGATGAGAAGGAGAGATCAGTTACCGATCCACTTGATAGCCTGGATACACTGTATAAGACTGATAGAAGATTATTTGCAGAGGTAAAAAGAAATGAATTGTGTGTTTTGTGAAATTGTGAAGGGCAATATTCCAAGCCTGAAGATTTATGAGGATGAGCATACTCTTGTTTTCATGGATATTGCAAAAGACGTTGATGGGCATATGGTCGCCATTCCTAAAAAACACGTTAAGAATCTATTGGATTGTGATGTTGAGACGCTCAATCACCTGATGGCTGCAGTAAAAAAGGTTGCGAATCATTGCGTAGAGGATTGCGGATATGACGGTGTTAATTTGCTGAATGCAAGTGATGAAAGCGCAGGACAGTCTGTTCCGCATTTTCACATCCATATTATTCCGAGAAAGAACAATGACTGTATAGATGCCTGGCCGAATTTTGAGGGTGCAAAGTACGATTTGGAAGAAGTCTATAATGCATTGAAAATGAACTAAGTTTCTTTGTTATCAGTTTGTGTTATTTGAATTAGCCGCAAAGATCGGTTTATTGGAATATGTGTTGAAAACTTCTCACCCGTCTGCTATAGTTGTTTTGGAGGGGATGAAATGTTCATTGCATTTTTAATTTGGGCAGCAGCAGGTTTTTTGTTTATCGGTATCGGTATTTTTGACTTTTTCTCGAAGAAACAGGCCGGATTTTGGGCCAATGCAAAGCCAATTGAGGTAAAAGATGTAAAGAAATATAACAGAGCGGTCGGTTGGCTGTTTTGTGTTTTCGGTGCGGTGTTCATTTTATCCGGATTACCTTTTTTAGCGGGAGAAGAAAACTCTATACTGGTGTTTCTTCCCATGCTCGCTGTTCCTATGGAAGTTATGGCGCTGATGCTCGTCTACGTTACGGTTATTGAAAAGAAGCATAGAAAATAAGGAAAGGCCCCGGTACACAAAACTGTACCGGGGCCAATTTTTTGTTTTATTCGGAAATAACCGTTGCTGCGGCGGAGCTTTCCTTGTGTGAAACACGGATCATAGTAGGAATGCGCTGACGAAGCTCCGAAACGTGGGAGATAATACCCACAACACGTCCGCTTTGGCGAATCGTTTCGAGCGCTTTCATCGCGGTATCGAGCGTGTCGCCGTCGAGTGAGCCAAAGCCCTCATCGATGAAGATGGAATCCATGCGCACTACACCGGAATTCGCCTGTACGACTTCGGAAAGGCCGAAGGCAAGGGATAGGGAAGCGAGGAATTGCTCGCCGCCCGAAAGTGTTTCGATGGAGCGGCAGGATCCGCTCATGCCGTCGAGCACTTCGATGTCGAGACCCGAATAACCCGCTCCGCTCTTCGGTGCATTCATGCGGCGCAGCGCATAGCGTCCGCGGCTGAAAACCGTGAAATAGCGATTTGCACTGTAAACGGTTTCATCGAGCATCATACTGAGCACATACTGCAGAATTGGCATACGCAGTGCATTTTTCTGACCGGAGAGCAGACCGTGCAGTCTCGTGATGCGGCTGTACGCGGCATCGAGATCGGCCGTTTTTGCGCTTAATTCCTCTATGGTATTGGCTGTCTGCATGGCGGCATCGAGCTTTTGAGTCAGGCTGCCGCGAAGTGTGGAAAGCCGGTTCGTTTCGTCCTGCAGCTTCTTCTGCACTTCGGAAGCCGCAGCGGAAGTTGTATCCGGTGCTTTTCCGAATGCGGCGATCGCCTCTACAGCGCTTTGATGTCTCTCTTCGGCGGCTGTCATCAGCTTTTCGGCGGCTGCGAGATTCTCCGATGCCGCACGGCGCGCCTTTTCGAGTGCTGTGCTTTCGGCAGTGAGTGCTTCGGCCGAAGCCTGTGCTGTGCGGATGGCTGTATCGATCTCCGAAACAGAGCGTATCTGCTTAAAGCCTTCCAAACGGTGAAGAAGCTGCTCGTATTCAGCGCTGCCGGCGGCAAGCTGCGCAGTTAGGTCACTGTGCAGACGTTCCGCATCCGCTGCCTGTGTACGCAGCGTTTCAAGCTTTCTCTGCGCTTTTACACGGAGTGAGGCTTTCTTTTCGGCTTCTGCAAGCTGTGCAGAGACAGCGGAAAGTTTTCCACTGAGTTCTTCTGCGGAAAATGCAATCGTTTTGCAAAGCTCCAGTGCTTTTTGGAGGCGTTCCGCAGCGATATCCGCTTTGGCTTTTGCGGCGGAGACGGCATTTTCTGCGGCATTATACTTTGCACGGAAACGCTCAAGCTGTTCGCGCATGGCGTTGAGTTCGTCCTCGGAAACGGTGTTTTCCGCGCCGTGTGCCGGAGACGGGTGATGCGTAGCGCCGCAGACGGGGCAGGGAGTGCCGTCGGTAAGC
>JAZNMV010000188.1:0-19295 GCA_045579885.1 Acutalibacteraceae bacterium
CGTGCTTCACGGATCTCTTCAATCATACGGGACATCATATTCTTTACCGCAATGGGCTCCTTGATGTTTACGATCTCAACCACACGCTGTGCATCGCCGCGGCAGGTCAGAGTGATCGTACCTGTACCGCAAATTTTCTGACCAAGCGTACGTGTCAGACAGATATCTGTGATGCGGTAAAGCAGGAGTTCATCGTAATGCGTGTTGAGAAGACCGCGCTGGCTGTACAGACGGTCTTCCGTCAACGAATATTTTGTAAAGGAAAACGGAAACCAAAGCCAATGCTTTCTGTCTTCCCAAAGGATCTCTTCTTCTGTAATGCGTGCCATAATATTTTACCCTCTCTGTCGGTTCCGCCGGAATTATTTCCAAAGCGGATCCGGATATGTACCGTCAGCCATCATATCGGCAAGTGCTTTCATGACAACCGGCTTATCTTCTTTATAGGTTACGCCGTACCACTTATCGGCCGAACGCAGTACACGCACATCCGCATTACCTGCGCGGATCTGATCGTTGACCTCGAACGGCAGGAAATACTCCGCTGTCATCGGGTTCTTCGGCATCGTGTTCTTAAGGAATTCTTCGAAACCTTTCTGCAGTTTCTCAACAAAACCGGGGGTAAAACCCCAAAGGTTCATGGAAACAATGGTGTCCGGATCAAGCGGGTTCCAGGTCTCGCCGCCGTCCTCAGTGAAAGCCGGACCGTTTTCACGCTTTTCAATACGTGTGCGTTCTACAACCGTGTCGAGTACACCGTCCTTTTCAACACAAACACCGCGTGCTACATGACCGTTTTCCGTAAGCGTATTCTTCAGGTGATAGCCCACCATAGCCCAGTGTGCCTTTTCGCCGTCCTCGGTATTCTGGAGAAATTCACCGATTTTCTTGAATGCCTCACCGCCGTAGAAGTCATCCGCATTGATGACAACGAACGGTGCATCGATCTTCTCACGGGCTGTGAGCACCGCATGACCCGTACCCCACGGCTTCACGCGGCCTTCCGGCACAGTGAAACCTTCGGGAAGATCTGTCAGCTTCTGGAAAACATACTCTACCGGGATATACTTTGAAACGCGGTCGCCGACAACACTCTTGAAATCGCCGAGGAGTTCTTCCTTAATGATGAAGACAACCTTGGAAAAGCCGGCCTGAAGTGCATCGTAAATAGAGAAATCCATGATAATCTCGCCGTTCTTACCAACCGGGTCGATCTGCTTCAAGCCGCCGTAACGGCTGCCCATACCGGCTGCCATAACAACTAAAATCGGTTTTTTCATATGTATCATCCTTTCCGGACCGGCCGGTCCGCTGTGAGCTCGTCATTTTGCTGCGTGCTCTATATCGTTTGTTGCCCCGACTTCTGCGCCGCGGCTGTTGATCGCTGGTGTTTCATATAGAAAATCATGCACGGTCTTTATAGCCTGTGTTTTATCAGGCCGGATGACCGTTACATCATTCTGCAGTTCTTCTTCATACACTACCGTCTCACCGGGCACTTCGATACGTTCTACCGTGAACGGGTCAAAAAGCACCGTGAACAAACGCAGAATATCGTCTAAAAACATTGAAGTTTCCGTTAATCCGAGAACCTGTGCCAAAACATGAGGATACTCATTTGGCGGCATTTCGGACACAGCGGTAAGTACAGTCTCAGAGACACTCTCCGCTGAATCGATCGTTTCTTCCCCGAATGCCATAAGGATTTGCTGAAGTCCGTTCATATTCACGGCAATATAATCGCGAATGTCGAGATCGAACGCAATGTTTAACGCGCGTATCGCACGTACCGGTCCGCCGTACGCATAAGCCATACAAAGCGGATCTTCTTCCTCGTGCCCGGATACCCCGGTCTCAACCAGCATATCTTTCGATACCGAAACGACTTTCACCGTATTACGGCCTGTGTCTACAGAGACGATCGCTGTACCGGCACATGGGCCGACAAGCGTTTCTCCGGCAGAAGACATCTCCACACCGAAAAGCGCAATGTTGATAACACCGCTTTTCTCTTCCGGCGCTGAAATACCGAGACTCTCATTATCCTGCGGGATCACAGTCGTTGTGAGATCGTTCAGCATGAGCGCCGAAACACCCATAAGTCCGCCGCCGAACAAAACAAGAAGTGCGCACAGAAAGCCCAGAACGATCTTGGTGCCAATATGCTTTTGACGCTTTTTATTCTTTTTATATGCTAATTTTGAAGTATCGCTGGAGATATCTTCAAAATTAGCTCTTCGCTTTTTTTCTCTCGTCATTTTACAATGACCTCCCGGCCATAAGACCGTAAATACTTTATCTGTATATTATATCGCGAAAGGTCTGTTTCGTCAATGTTCATGCGAAAATCTGCCCTTCACGAGCACAGAAAAACTCAGGAAAGGTACTCTTCCGCCGCATAAGCTGCTACCGCACCGTCCGCAGCCGCTGTAACGATCTGGCGAAGCGGCTTTCTGCGGCAGTCTCCGGCTGCAAAAACACCGGGGACATTTGTTTTTGTGTCTTCACCGGCTGTAAAATAACCGGCATCGTCGAGCTCAACCGCACCGCGCAGAAAATCCGTAGCCGGGATATTGCCGACTGCAACGAACAGACCCTGCAGCTCGATTTCTCTCTCATCACCCGTCTTTACATTGCGCACACGGATACCGCAGACACGGCCGTTCTCGAGGATTTCCTCCACAACGCTGTCCCATACAAATTCAATGTTTTCCTTGTTGAGCTTTGCGGTGTAGCTCTTCGAAGCACGAAGCTGATCGCGGCGATGGATCAGATACACTTTCTCGCAAAGAGAAGAAAGGAACACCGCATCCGCAGCTGCCGTATCGCCGCCGCCGATAACGGCGACCGTCTTTTTACGGTAGAATGCGCCGTCGCATGTAGCGCAGTAGGAAACGCCCTTGCCGCGCAGTGCATTTTCATTCGGAAGTCCCAGAAGGCGCGGTGCTGCACCGGGTGCAAGGATAACGCTTCGCGCACGAATCGTACCGGCTGCTGTCTCTAAGAGCTTAATATCTTCTTCAACACGAAGCGCCGTGACCTCTGCGTAATCCTGCTGTACACCGAATTGCTCGGCCTGTGCGCTCATATTCATCGCGAGGGTAAATCCGTCCGTAATGCCGGGGAAACCGGGATAGTTTTCGATTTCATTTGTTGTTGCCATCTGGCCGCCGGGCGAAAGCTTCTCAAGTACGAGCGTATCAAAACCGGCGCGGCCGCAATAAAGCGCTGCGGTCAAACCTGCCGGGCCTGCTCCGACTATGGCAACATCATATACTTTTTCAAAATTTATAGCCATAAATTACTCCTTTTTCTATTTAACAATAGTATAAAACGTTGGATTTATTTATACTATACCACGTTTTTTTAGAAAACACAATTCCTCTCATATTTTTTAAAAACCGATATGCTCTGCCCGTTCGTATTATAAGGAAAAGAGCTCTTCCTTTTTTAGGGAAGAGCTCCGGATCAGTTGATGTTAAATTTCGTTTTAGCTGTAAAATAAGTCTCACTAAAAGTTTGGTTTCTTCAGCGTACTGTTTTCAGTTTAATTCCTTATAGTATTCCGGAATAACTAAACTTATCTTACCGAAAATTACTTAGTACATGGGAGTATCCTCTAACTTTCAACTCTCTGTTTACTACACTTTTCTGATTGTTCTTTGTTTTCCGGCAGGGATATTTCCCGACCGTTAAACGCCGATTTCCTTGCCGCGTTTTATGCGTACATGGGAAACAACTCCATTTTAAGAACTTAACTCATTTTACTTGAACTTTGATTTACATCTATATTAAATTTGGTTTGAATCGTAATATCATTCTTCTTTGTTTCGAAACCATGCTTCGCCGTTTAAACTGAGACTCTTTTTCGGTCTTATGGCTTTTCGAAAGCCTGAAATATAACGGGCATTTTCTCTTCAAAGAATCTGGCTTTCGCCGATATAATCAATTCAGCTTGTCTGTGTCGGTTCATTCCGACAAGGATTTCCGTTCTTCTGCCTCATTCGATCTGCCAATGAATTTCCCGGATTTACACTTCCGGTTTACACCACAGATACGCCGACCTTTTTGAACTTTGCCTTCAGACTTTTTTGCTGCTTATATTAACCGAGGCACAATGTACCGCGGTTAATATGCTGCTGTGTTTCCGATGCCATTGGCCTCACCTGCTTTCTTTTTAAGTTGCCTTTCGGCTCTGACAACATTTCATTTCTTAGTGCCGTTCATCTTTAATCCTTTTCAGAAGCTCCATCCACCAAGTTCCTTGCTCTCTTCAAACTCGCATTTTGCAATGACCTTAAACTTTCCTGTTCTGCGTACTTTGCTTACTGAGTTTCGTTTTTGTCTTTTGCTTTTCATGATGTGTTTCTGTTTCTGACGCCGGTTTCCTATTTGATCCGGTCTTTCTGTCATCCTCTTTTACGAACTATGAACGACCAAACCACTTTTGAAATGCTGCCTGAAAGAGATCCCCTGCATTTTTCACCCACGGTTTATAAACCGTATGCCGAACCTTTTCGATCAGTTGAAACTTTTTTGAGTTCCCATTATCTACTGTGCGTTCTTATTGGGGCCTTCTCTTTTCTGATTAAAGTTTATCACCTTGAATTGATTTTGTCAATAGTATTTTTCAACTTTATTGAATACTTTTGTATATTTTGACAGCCTAAAAACAGACTTGACTTTGCGCTTCATTCACGATAAAATATTCAAGGAAATAAATTCTGAAAGGATAAAAATACTATGAGCATTGAAAACGAAGCAGCATTTGAGGCTGAACTCGTTGTTCTTATGGACGATGACGGCAACGAGCATGAATTCGAAATCATCGATGAGATCGAAACCGACGACGGCTATTTTATGGCTCTGATCCCGACTCTGCGTGATGACGCAGACATCGCGGACGCGGATGAGTACTACATCTTCGAGCTTGTCAACATCGACGGCGAAGAGCAGCTCTCTGAGGTTGAAGACGACGCTCTGCTCGATAAGCTCGCAGAGATCTTCGAGACCCGCTACGCACAGTCTCTGGGTGAAGACGAGGAGTAATTTTCCTCGCATGTTCTGTTAAGAACGACATACACTGTAAATGACCTGCCCGGCGCGCGGACCGTGCAAGAATAACCCTACACTCAAATTACAGGGAGCCCGGCTCCGCAGGCGGACTGCAGACCTCCCGGCACGGCTTTGACCGTTGTTGGACGAAGGGAGCGCGAACCCTGTGGGAGGGCACCCACCTGCTTCATCGTAGCAGGTTATTGAGAGCACGTTACGGTCGGGCGGGGATTTTTATGCCACTAAAAGGCGGTGTTTTCACCGCCTTTTTTACTGCCTGCATTTATCCCCCGCAGAAAGGTTCATCATGACAAAAAAACAGTTTTTTATGCGCGGTATGCGCGACGGCATACCGGTTTGTCTTGGCTACTTTGCCGTTTCTTTTGCGTTCGGTATACAAGCCTCCGCTATCGGACTGAGTGTGTTCGAATCTGCCGTGCTTTCCGCCGCAAATGTCACATCGGCCGGACAGTTTGCAGCCCTCGGCATTATCGCCGCAGGTGCATCCTACATAGAACTCGCTTTTACGCAGCTCATCATCAATCTCCGTTATTTTCTGATGAGCTGCGCGCTTTCGCAGCGGCTCTCCCCTTCGATGCACCCGCTGCACCGCTTCCTGATCGCGTACGGTGTAACGGATGAGATTTTTGCACTGAGTGCGGCACAGCCCATGCCGCTTTCTCCGTTTTATAACTACGGGCAGATCGCTGTGGCGATCCCGGGATGGATCCTCGGCACGGTCTTCGGCGCGGCAGCCGGCAATATTCTGCCCACAGTTCTTACAAACGCACTCGGCATTGCACTTTACGGCATGTTCATCGCGATCGTTGTACCGCCGGCAAAAAAAGACCGTGTAGTCGCCGGTGTGGCACTTTCCGCCATAGCGCTTTCCACCGTCTTCGCTGTTATACCGCTTCTTTCCCGTATTTCTTCGGGTTTCCGCATTATTCTGATCACGGTGGCGGTCTCTGCTGCAGGCGCATGGCTCTTCCCGGTTTCAATGGAAGAAAAGGAGGCTGAGCATGAGAACTGAAGTCTTCCTTTATATCTTGGTCATGGCAGCCGTTACATATCTCATCCGCATGCTGCCGCTGACGCTGATCCGCAAACGCATTAAAAGCCGGTTTATCCGCTCTTTTCTCTACTATGTGCCGTACGCCACACTGGCCGCAATGACTTTTCCCGCGATCCTCACAGCTACCGGCAGTCCTATAAGTGCTGCACTCGGCTTTATCGCTGCATTGATCCTCGCATTTCGCGGCAAGAGCCTTCTGACCGTTGCTCTGTTTGCAAGCGGTGTCGTGCTCGCTATTGAACTGTTACTCCCCTTATTACAATAAAAAAACACCTTCGCGACTCGGTTTCCCGATGCACGAGGGTGTTTTTATTTTACTTTATCTTACAGCTTCCAGAATGAGTACCCAATCGCAGCCTTTTCCCTGTGTGGGCGGGGCGAGATGCGTTGTTCCGCTGCCCGGCAGGATAGCAAAGACCTGCTCCTCTCCTGTACGCGGATCGAACCAAAATGCGCGAGTCTGTGTGCTGTTCTCGAAAATATCGAGCTCTATCGCAAACGGTATACCGAGCGGCGAGTAGATATAGGCATAATCCTCACCCTTTGCCGCAGCCATATGACCCATGCCGGTAAAGTTCACGGGAAACAGTTCCGGTGCCGGACGCAGGGAGAAATAATCGCGGCTGAGACGCAGCTTTTTCACAAAACCCATCTGCTCTGCACCCGGGTGGCGAAGCACCTCATCCCATGCAAACGGGAAATAAGAACCCGGCTCACGGTTCATGCTCCAGATGTTATGGTTGCCGTACGTGTGGCCGCATGTACCGCAAAGCACATTCCAATAAGCATTCTGCCGCACATCGTCTGCGTTCCAGAACCAACCGATGCGGTCGTTAAAGCACGCCGGGTGATCTTCATAACGCGGCTCACTGTCCATATACGGCTTCTCCGTGACATCCCGCATGCGGAGCATCATGCCGTCCGAATCGTAGGTCTCCACACCGTGACCGGTCTGTGCCGTGTGGAAATCGATATATTCTGCATCATTCAGATAGTCTGTGGAATTTTTGCAGCCTGCCGGATGGAACGTGATGAGATGCACGGAATCGACCTCGCGGATACCCTTCGCCATGGCGTCCATGATCTTCCGGTGTTTTTCTTCGAGCGGACGATCACCGCCGAGCATCCAAATGATATTCCAATCCTCTTTGTAACGGTTTGCGATCCACTTTCCGTAGACATACGCATTTTCTTCCGTGAAAATCTCCGGTCCCTTGCCCCAATAGATATTGAATTTATCGCCCCATGTGGGCAGCATGGCGATAAACAAGCCGTTTTCTGCGGCGGTCTTCACAGCGAAATCGACGTGATCCCAGTAAGAATATTCCCCGTCTGTATCCGGTTTTTCAAGGTCAGGCAGTTCATCTGTGTACTTTAGCGGCAGACGTCCGTAGGCATTCGGTGTGCGCAGACCGTCCATTTCCGCTAACGCAACACCCTGCACGACGGTAAAGCCCTGTTCCGCACGAACGGTAAAGTAATGCTTCAACTCGTCCCGATCGAGACTGTGGAAAATTTCCCACGCCGTATCTCCAAGATAGAAAAACGGTGAACCGTCCTCCCATGTTAAGAATCTGCCCTGAACTTTCAGCTGTTTCATTTACATACTCCTCCCTGTTTTATACTCCATTCCTCTCTAAGCAGAGAAAATTGCTTATCATCATGTACTGCACCGCGCGGGTCGCGCACACAGCGGCGTATGCAGCCTTCATAAGTAAAGCCGACTGATCGAAGCAGGCTTTCACTCGCGATATTATCGCTGAACATGCTGGAGGACAGCAGCTCAAGTTCGGGGTCACTTTCAAATAGATGATCGATCACCGTCGAAAGTGCTTCTTTCATATAACCCTTTCGCGCACAAGCCTCATCGAGGTAGAACGAAAGATACTTCGACTTGACTTCATAGCGCTTATCATCCTCATCGAACCAAATTCCGCCGATCAAACGGTTTTCATCTTTCAAAACAAGATACAGCGCGGTTTTTTCCGTGAGATCCTTTATGATTTGTTTTCTCAGGCGGGCTTCATCGATAATATGCATTGCGTTATACCGCTGCACAAAATCGCTGTTGCGTATGGCAAGCAGCGTCTTCGCATCATCCGCCATGGGTTCGCGCAGCAAAAGCCGTGCTGTTTCAAGCTGTACCATTTATGTGCTCCCTTTTAATGAAGATCCACCCATGTTCCGGCTTCTGCAGAAGCGAGAACCGCATCGACCACATGCTGGTTCAGCTGTCCGTCCACGAGCGTAGCGGCAAGACCGTCGCCGCAGCCGTTCAGAATATCCGCGAAGGACTGCATCTGGTCGCACTTATACTGCTGCGGAACGGGCACTTTCGTGAACAGATTCACATCTCCGAGAATATCACCGGAGCAAACCTCGATTTCATCCTCCGCACCGGGTGCTGCATCGAGCATATAAATCGCCGCACCCTCGCTGCCGTATACTTCCATGCGCTGATAGTTGCCGCGACCGAAAGCAAAACGGGAGATCTGGAATGTAGCGGAAACGCCGTCGTCCATATCTGCCATATAGTTGCAGAAATCATCTACATCGACCGGCCCTCGTCCCTCGCCGTTCAAGAGACGGCGCTCGTGTGTATATGTACCCGCATGGCCTACAACACGCAGATAATCCTTACCGGTAACGAAACGGGCAAGGTCGAGCGCATGGCAGCCGAGATCGCCGAGTGCGCCGGAAGCGGCACGGGATTTCTCAAAACGCCAGACAAGCTCGCAATCCGCACGGGGCAGTCCCCATGCCTGCGAGTATTCCATATTTACGTGGTAAAGCTTACCGAGTTTTCCCTTTTGGATGAGATCGCGGAGATAACGTGCCGCCGACTTGAAACGGTAAGAGAAGCACACCATGTTCGGGATGCCTTTTTCCTTTGCTGCAGCAGCCAGAACATCCGCCTGCACTGCCGTCATGGTGATCGGCTTTTCGAGGTCGAACGGTTTTCCGGCCTCCACCGCAGCCATAGCGATCTCAAAATGCACATCGTTCGGTGTGCAGATATCCACCACATCCACATCGGGGCACTGAATGAGATCGCGGTAATCCGTAAAGCGATGCGCTTCATCAATGCCGTATTTTTCTCCGGTTATACGCAGCTTTTCTTCATCGATATCGCAAAGAGCAACAAGCTTCAGATCCGGACTGCGCTCAATGCCGGGTGCATGCACACCGTTCCAAATACCGCCGAGTCCGATTGAACCGACACGAAAAACCTTTCTCTCACTCATATCTATATCCCCCTTAAAATGCAGTATATTATTTACTTCCATATTACCGCAAAGCCGTCTTACCGTCAATCCGAAACGAAAAGAAAAAACGTCCCCTCCTCCGAAGAGGAAGGGACGCGAAAATCATGCGATTTTAAATTGTACAGCCGAGATTAGATCTCTGCGAAGTACTTGATTGTACGAACCATCTGAGAAGTGTAGGAGTTCTCGTTGTCGTACCAGGAAACTACCTGAACCTCATAGAGGTCGTCAGCAACCTTAGCAACCATTGTCTGAGTTGCGTCGAAGAGGGAACCGTACTTCATGCCGATAACGTCAGAAGAAACGATCTGATCTTCGTTGTAGCCGTAGGACTCGGAAGCAGCAGCCTTCATAGCAGCGTTGATGCCTTCCTTAGTTACGTTTTCACCCTTAACAACAGCTGTCAGAATGGTTGTGGAACCGGTCGGAACCGGAACACGCTGTGCAGAACCGATGAGCTTGCCGTTCAGTTCCGGGATAACGAGGCCGATTGCCTTAGCAGCGCCTGTGGAGTTCGGAACGATGTTAGCAGCGCCAGCGCGTGCACGGCGGAGGTCACCCTTTCTGTGCGGGCCGTCGAGGATCATCTGATCGCCTGTGTAAGCGTGGATTGTGCTCATGATGCCGCTCTGTACTTCTGCGTAGTCGTTCAGAGCCTTAGCCATCGGAGCCAGGCAGTTTGTTGTGCAGGAAGCAGCGGAGATGATGGTATCTTCAGCTGTCAGGATGCTCTCGTTAACGCCGAAAACAACTGTCGGGAGGTCATTGCCAGCCGGAGCGGAAATAACAACCTTCTTAGCGCCTGCATCGATGTGAGCCTGTGCCTTGTCCTTGGAGCAGTAGAAGCCTGTGCACTCGAGAACAACGTCAACGCCGATTTCGCCCCACGGGAGCTCTGCAGCCTTAGCCATAGCATAGATCTTCAGGGTCTTGCCGTCAACTGTGATTGTGCCAGCCTCGTCATCAGCCTCTACAGTGTGGAGACCTTCGCCGATCTTGCCGCAGTAGCCGCCCTGAGCGGTATCGTACTTGAGCAGGTGAGCGAGCATGGACGGCTTTGTCAGGTCGTTGATAGCAACGATCTCATAGCCTTCTGCACCGAACATCTGACGGAATGCCAGACGGCCGATACGACCAAAACCATTAATTGCAACTTTTACGGACATGATTATTTACCTCCTGATATTTAGATGCATAATCTGCTTTTATTATTTTATAGCATTTCGCAGAAGAATACAAGAGCTTGTTAAGAAAACAACAAACTTTTTCTTCAAAATCAGTTAAATCTCTCATTTGTACGAGATTTAACCGTCTCTTTTCGTTCAGAACGCACAGAACTTTGACGGGTCGGCTCGACAAACGGTGTGAAAATCGCATGATTTCTAAGGCAAAAGAGAACAGACACCGCGTGAATCGCAACGATCAGCATTACGATTTGGATAACATAAGGCATTTCTGCCGCATAACCCCGACCGAAAAGAATGAGTACGGTGTTCGAAATCGCATAAGTCATCCAGAGCACTGCTGCCGGCAAACCAACAATATACATATACTGTGCAACCTTCCTTCCGCCGATACCGGAAAAAAGTTTGCTTTCCTGCAAAAGGAACAGGAGCATGAGCGCACCGCCGCCAACCGTAAACATATTTTCCTGCGTGGTCGCTGCAGCGGAATGCGTCATGAAGGTCAGCACCATAAAGTACAGGCCCCACAGCACACCGGAAATCCACACTACACCGATGCCTCCGGGCAGCTTACCGCCGCGCAGCCAACAAACGCCGAGAATGACACAGGAGATGCCAAACAACGTGCTGAGCACAGCAAAAGGCAAATGCGCCATGATATGCTGCGGTTCTATAAAATTTGTGATCCCGAAATTTTTGAACGTATACGTTTCAATAAACAATACAAACGCACAGTAGAATAAAAAGATTGCAGAGAGGAAAGACGTTGCCGCCATTCCAAAGCTGCGCCCACGCTGCATGACACCGCAGTTATCGCGCGATATCCGGCACAAAATACCCGAAGCCAGTACGGAAGCCAAAAGAACGCCGCAGTATATATATGTGAACACACCGCTGTCTGTTACAAACCCCGTTTCATCATTAAAGAAAAACAGAAGCTGCAGACAGCGAAGGAGCGTTGCAAGCGCTGCACCGACTCCCGATAACCAAAAAGCCACTTTTATTTTCATTATATAACCACCCCGAAAGGGGATTCCCCTTTAAAATATGCACCGCTGCGTGTGCAAAAATATTGTAACATACATCCCCTTATAAAGGAACACCTCATTTGCGAAAATCAAAACTTTTTTTGCATTCTGTTTTGTCTGTTGACTTTTCCTGAAACCCGTACTATAATTTGAGCCACAGGAAACAATTAAGCGTATGATTGTTTTCTTCGGCGCATTTCAAGCAGCATAATTTCACACAGAAAGGAAGGGATCGTATGTCACAGAATCAGGTCGGTCACGCACTTCAGGTTCTGAACCACACCACACGACGGTTTCTCGACCTGTTCTCTCACAAAAAAGAGAATGATGAGCTTCTCGGTACGACTCCGTGGGTACTGCACTTCATCGCAGCCAACCGCGGACATCCGGTCTACCTGCGCGATGTGGAACGGCATTTCGGCATTTCCCGCTCCTCCGCTTCAAAAACAGTGGATCTTTTGGTGCGGCGAGACTTTGTTGAGCGCCATGCCGGTGATACCGATGCCCGTCTGCGGCGTTTGACGCTTACCCCGAAAGCCGAAGCACTGCTGGAAACAATTCAGCAGGACCGCAGCTTTTTTGAAAGCGAGCTTCTCAAAGGGTTCACCGCAAATGAGATACAAACGGTTCTGGGTTACCTGGACCGTATGAAAAAAAACTTAGATACTGCCATTGAAGTCCGGCAGAAAAATCAAAAGGAGGGTCTCTCTTGATCAAAAAACTCGCAAAGAGCATCCGCGATCAGAAATGGAACTCCATCCTTGCTATGATCACGATTATCGGTGAGATCGTTATGGAAGTCATCATTCCGCTTATTATGGCGGACATGATCGACCTCGGTATCGATGCCGGCAACATGAACATGATCATCAAGATGGGTGTTTTCCTTGCACTCGCGGCGCTCGGTCAGCTCGTATTCGGTGTGATTTCCGGTCGCTTTGCTGCGGTCGCCTCCACCGGTTTTGCACGGAATCTGCGCCATGACATGTTCCATCGGGTGCAGACTTTCTCCTTCTCTAACATCGATAAGTTCTCCACCGCAAGTATTATCACCCGTCTCACAGCGGATGTCAGCCACTTGCAGAACACATACCAGATGATCATCCGTATGGCGATCCGCTGCCCGCTGATGTCTCTCTTCGCATTTATCGCAGCGTTCTCCATCGACAGAAAGCTCTCTCTGATTTTCATCGCTTTCATCCCGATCCTTGTCGCAGGTCTGATGCTCATCATGTCCAAGACACACCCGATTTTCGAGCGTGTATTTAAGAAGACAGACCGCCTGAACAATGTTGTTCAGGAAAACCTGCACGGCGTTCGTGTTGTAAAGTCTTATGTCCGTGAAGATTTTGAAGAAAAGAAGTTTACAAAAGCTTCCGCGGAAATTGCAAACGACTTCATCAAAGCAGAATACAACCTCGCATGGAACGGCCCGCTGATGCAGATCTGCATGTATGGCACTACACTGCTCCTCTCCTGGTTCGGTGCACGTGCGATCGTTGCCTGCGGCGGCGATGCAGCACTCGGTCTTTCCACCGGTGAGCTTCTGAGCCTTATTTCCTATTCCGGTCAGATCCTCGGCAGCCTCATGGGTCTTTCCATGATCTTTGTTATGCTGACCATGTCCAGAGCGGCAGGTAAGCGTATTGTGGAGCTGCTCGACGAAGAGTCCGACATTGTTTCTCCCGAAAACGCAAAGACAGAAGTTGCAGACGGCAGCATCGACTTCGAGAATGTTCAGTTCAGCTACCACAAGAAGGCAAGCAAGCCCGTCCTCGACAATATCAATCTGCATATTCCCACCGGCGCAACAGTCGGCATCATCGGCGGTACCGGTTCTTCGAAATCGAGCCTTGTACAGCTCATCCCGCGTCTTTACGACGTACAGCAGGGTTCCGTTAAGGTCGGCGGCACGGATGTACGCGAGTATGACCTGAACGCACTTCGTGAAGAAGTTTCCGTTGTTCTGCAGAAGAACGTCCTGTTCTCCGGCACGATCAAGGATAACCTTCGCTGGGGCAATGAGAATGCAACAGACGAGGAAATGATCCGCGCCTGTAAGCTCGCTTGCGCTGATGAATTCATCTCTGCTTTCCCGGACGGCTACGATACATACATCGAGCAGGGCGGTACAAACGTATCCGGCGGCCAGAAGCAGCGTCTCTGTATTGCACGCGCCCTCCTGAAGAAGCCGAAGATCCTCATCCTCGACGACTCCACCAGTGCGGTCGATACCCGTACCGACGCACTCATTCGCGAAGCTTTTGCGAATGAGATCCCGAACACCACAAAGATCATTATCGCACAGCGCATCGCTTCCGTACAGGAATCCGACATGATCATCGTCCTCGATGACGGTAAGATCATGGCATGCGGTACACACGATGAGCTGCTTCAGACCAGCGACATCTACCGCGAAGTCTTTGAATCTCAGACGAAAGGAGACGAGTGATCATGGCAGAACCGAAGAACATGCCGAAAAACGGCGCATTTCCTCCGAACGGCCCTAAGCCCGGCCCCGGTGGTCCCGGCGGTCCTTTCCCCGGCGGCCCGATGCCCGGCGGCAAAAAAGACCTGAAAGCTGACCCGAAGGAACTGATGAAAGCAGCCGGCGGTCGTCCGGCAAGAGGTCCCGGCGGCCCGAGACTTTCCCTTAAGGACAGCATGAAGATGCTCGATAAGAAGACACTGATCCGTCTCCTTACTTACTTAAAGCCCTTCCGTCTGCACCTTTTGCTTGTGCTCGTCTGCATCGGCCTCAGTGCCTTTGCAAGCGTACAGTCCTCCCTGTTCCTGCGCACGCTGATCGATGATCACATTGCGCCGCTCCTCCTCGAAGCAGAGCCGCATTTCGGCGGTCTGCTTGCTGCACTTGCTGTGATGGCCGTGATCTACATGGTCGGTGCACTCGCCGCTATGTTCCAGAGCCGTATCATGGCAAAGGTTGCACAGAGCACACTTAAGAACATCCGTGATGAGATGTTTGCACACATGCAGACACTGCCGATCAAGTACTTTGATCAGCACACACACGGTAATATCATGAGCCATTACACGAACGACGTCGATACACTCCGTATGATGATCGGCATGAGCCTGCCGCACGTAGTCTCCTCCATCTTCACCGTCGTATCCGTCTTCTTCTCCATGCTGGCTCTCAGCGTATGGCTGACACTCTTCATCATTGTGTTCCTCTTCTTCCTGTTTAAGATCACAGGCAAGCTCACAGCAAAGAGCGGTCACTTCTTTGTCCGTCAGCAGGCTTCCCTCGGCAGCGTAAACGGCTACATCGAAGAAATGATCTCCGGTCAGAAGGTCGTTAAGGTCTTCTGCCACGAAGAGAACGCAAAGACCGAATTCGACGCACGAAACAACGAACTGTTCGCAAACGCTTCCGAAGCAAACAAATTTGCTAATATCCTCGGTCCGATCAACAATGCACTCGGCTACTTCCTGTATGTTGCCATTGCAATTCTCGGCGGTCTGCTTGCTTTCGCAAATCTGCCGAACCTCACCCTCACCGGTATGAGCGTTATGACACTCGGCGCGATCGCATCCTTCCTGCAGCTTTCCAGAAGCTTCGTTATGCCGATCAGCCAGGTAACACAGCAGATCTCCTCCATCGTTATGGCGATGGCCGGTGCTTCCCGTATCTTCGCACTGCTCGATGAGCCGAGCGAAGAAGATCACGGTTACGTTACACTCGTAAACGCAGAGCGCGTGAACGGTGAACTCAGAGAGACCGAAAAACGTACCGGTCTGTGGGCATGGAAGCATCCCCACGGTGACGGCAGCCTGACCTATACCGAGCTCAAGGGCGACATCACTCTGAACGAAGTCGATTTCGGTTATGTACCGGAAAAGATCGTTCTGCAGGATATCTCCCTCTATGCAAAGCCGGGTCAGAAGATCGCTTTCGTCGGTGCAACCGGCGCAGGTAAAACAACGATCACAAACCTTATCAACCGTTTCTACGATATTGCCGACGGTAAGATCCGTTACGACGGCATCAATATCAATAAGATCAAGAAGCCGGACCTCCGCCGTTCTCTCGGTGTTGTTCTGCAGGACGTTAACCTGTTCACAGGTACCGTTATGGAAAACATCCGTTACGGCAAGCTCGACGCAACCGACGAAGAGTGTATTGCAGCTGCAAAGCTTGCAAACGCAGACGGCTTCATCCGTATGCTCCCGAACGGTTACGACACCGTGCTTGAAGGTGACGGCAGCGGTCTTTCCCAGGGCCAGCGCCAGCTGATCTCCATTGCCCGTGCGGCAGTTGCAGACCCGCCGGTTATGATCCTTGACGAGGCGACCTCCTCCATCGATACCCGTACGGAATCCATCGTTCAGAGCGGTATGGACGCACTTATGCACGGACGTACGGTCTTCGTTATCGCACACCGACTCTCCACCGTTATGAACTCCGACGTGATCATGGTTCTTGACCACGGCCGCATCATTGAACGCGGCAGCCACGAAGAGCTCATTGCACAGCGCGGCACATACTATCGCCTGTACACAGGTGCATTTGAACTCGAGTAATCCGAACAATTCTCTTTAACAGCTCTCGCATCAAGCCTCCTTGTGCGGGAGCTGTTTTTTTCGCCTGAAGACGATATCCCGACAAAAAACAAACCGGCAAGGAACAAAATCTTGTTCCTTACCGGTCAATTTTATGGTCCACTTATTCTGTTTCTTTTTTTCTGTGCAAAAGCTGCAGGAGACTGTTCGCCGCTCTTTCTTCACACACGGCAATGATCTCATCGCCGCCTTCGAGCACGGTAACACCGCTCGGGATAATGAGCTTTTCGTGCCGCACTATGGAAATAAGCAGCGAGCCTTTCGGGAAAACAATATCCTTAACTGCCTTTCCATGCAGCACAGAATCCGATTCCAGCTTTACGGAAAGGATCTGTCCCTTGCCCTTATTGAGCGAGGCAACCAGATGGAATTCCATGAGATTTGCTTCCTGCTCGATGATACGCGCAATGATCTCCGTACTGCTGACCGCGTAATCGACACCGAGCACATGCATCATCTCCATATTGCGCGGGTCGTTTGCACGGGCAATGACCTTCTTTGCACCGAAATGATTTTTCGCAAGCTGCGAAGCTACGATATTGTCCGCATCGTTGCCTGAAACGGCAATAAAGCAATCTGCTTCACCGACACCGGCAGTCTCAAGAACACGCACATCAGTGCCGTCGCCGCAGATAACCTCGATATCAAGCTCATTTGCGAGACGGAAGCACCGCTCCTTCTCAGCTTCGATCAGACGGATCTCATGCTGATCTTCCAAAATACGGCGTGTCAGGCTTTCGCCGACCTTACCGCCGCCCATAACAACTATGATCATAGCCGGAATCCTTTCCCGTTAATCCACCGCTCTGGCAAAAATAATGCTGTCTCCGCTTTCCGGGCGTGCCTCGTCGATCGTATTGAGCAGCAACGTTCCGTTTTTACGGATGATACCGAAAATCTCCTCATCGGGATAACCGCGCAGCTCAGAGAGCGTTTTACCGACCTGATATTTATCGGCAGGCCGTACGATAAACTCTACGTGATGCAGACCGAAAGAGATCTGTGCCGCACTCTCCTCACCGAGCAATGCACGCACAAGCGTATCTCCAGCCAGATTTGTCGGGCAAACCGTGCGCAGACCGAGATTTTCAAATGCAGCTTCGCGCTCCGGTTCCGAAATACATGCAACAACATTTTCTATACCGAAGTAATCCCGTACGATCTGTGCCACGGCGATATTTAAATTGTCATCCTCCGTAGTAACAGCGACCGCATGACAGCTTTTGATTCCGGCTTCGCGCAGGCTGCGCAGATCCATAGGAAATCCGCGGAACAGTACACCGCCGAAATCCGTTTCAAGCTGCTCGAGTTCTTCCGCCGACGAGCTGAGCGCAGATACATCCCAGCCGACAGCATCCATAGTACGGGCGATTTTTCTGCCCAAAAGGCCGCAGCCGATGACGAGTATATTCATAAACTTATCTCCAAAAATTTATCTGCGTGCAGGATCTTCCGTATCTTCAACCGTTTCCGTTGTCATGCCTTCCTCGCTGTTTTCCTCGGAAGCTTCTTCACGACCGCTGCCGTTTACGATGATCATCGCATTCGGGTCGGGAGTCGGTGTGGGTGCGGCCTGCAGTTCTTCCGCTACAGTCACGAAATCGGCAGAAATATAAGCCTTACCGCCCTTATAGGAAATCTCGTGCCAGCCGACCTGGCAATTCTCTGTCAGGACTTCAAAACGGTCACCCGCAAGTGCGGTCTCCAGAATCTCGCAATCGGTATTCGGTTCGCTGCGGATATTCAGCTTACCGCTGATTTCATCGACCGTTGCGATCTTCACCTTAACGGTTGTCGGCGGCGGTGTGGGTGTAGCTTCCAATTCGGATGCGGAAGCTTCATCCTGCGGAACATCCTCTTCTTTATTCTTACCGCCGCAGGCTGTGAGTGTTAAAAGAAGAAGCAGAGCCAAAAGTGCCGCCATAATTCTCTTCATAACATTACTGTTCATTTTTACGTTTCTCATAATCATCCGCCTTTCGATTTTTTAGAAATGCCGAATATACCGATACAAAAGGGTATAACAACTCCTATTTAGATTTATTTTAGCACAATTCAACGAACAAGCCAATACAAATTCCGTATTTTTTATTTTCTTTTGCAAATACCTGCTATATTCTTGATTATCATTTACATTTCATGTAAAATTTAAATATTAAAAATTTTCATTCTGGAGGAATCATCATGCTGAAACCCGAACAAATCGCTTCCGTTAAAGGACGCGGCTTTTTACTTAACCGCGGCACAGAATCTTTTTCCGGCCGCATCGTGGCACCCGGCGCTGTTTTCACAGCCAAAGACCTTATGACCATTTCCGAGGTTGCCGAAAAATTCGGCAACGGAACCGTAGGCTTCACCTCCCGCCTTTCCGCAGAGGTCGTTGGCATTCCGTTTGAGAGAATAGACGAAGCCTGCGCCTATGCAGCCGAGCGCGGTCTGTACTTTGGCGGCACCGGCGCAAAGATCCGCCCTGTCACCGCCTGTAAGGGCACGACCTGCGTGTACGGCAACTACGATACCCAGGCACTCGCAAAAGAGATCCACGAGAACTATTACATCGGCTGGAACAAGGTGCAGCTTCCGCACAAGTTTAAAATCGGTGTAGGCGGCTGCCCGAACAGCTGCATGAAGCCCTCTCTGAACGATTTCGGTGTGGAAGGCCGCAAAGTTCCCAAGTTCGATCCCGAACTCTGCCGCGGCTGCAAGGTCTGCGCCGTCGAAAAAGCCTGCCCGAGCAAAGCAGCCAGTGTTGTGGATGGCAAGCTCGTGATCGGTGAAAACTGCCTCTCCTGCGGTGTCTGCACCGGAAAATGCCCGTTTAAGGCCGTCGCACATGAGAGCGAGACGGTTTACCGCATCTATGTCGGCGGTACATGGGGCAAGTCCACCCGTATGGGCACGCCGCTCACTCGTTTTGTAACACGTGAGGAGATCGCACCCGTTCTCGAGAAAACCATGCTGTGGTTCAAGGAAAACGCTTACCAGAAGGAGCGCCTCGGCAAGGCGATCGACCGCATCGGTTTTGAAAAATTCGAAGCCGACATCGCGTCCGATGATCTTCTGAACCGCCGTGAGGAGATCCTCGCAGCCCCGATGAAGACAT
>JAZNMV010000189.1:0-3123 GCA_045579885.1 Acutalibacteraceae bacterium
TCCTTGCATACCTTTGCTTTAAATAAGATCGGCTGATACACTCTCCTTAGGAATTAGGGCGGTGACGGATTTCTCTCCGTCACCGCCCTTTCAGCGTTTGGGATTATGCATTTTCCTGCTTGCGCTTTTTGACGCACATAAGCAGAACGGCAATTGCCGCCACGCTTACCACGAGCAGAACGCTATACAATACGACATGGGAATCATCGCCGGTTGCCGGTACAGACGGCTTCGCGGCAGTATCTTCGCCGGTGCTGCCGTCGGGCTTTTCAGTCGGGACATCCGCCGCTGTGTTATACACGCTGAATGTACCCTCTGCACTGCCGTTCGTGTAGATAACGGTCATAGTGTGGTCACCGTTAGCGAGCGTCTTCATGAAGCTCTCCTTCACGGTGATGACCGTGGAGCCGGACTTTGCATCATAGTGGTCGAGTGTGACATGCTTTTCGTCGATGACGAGCATGAGGAACTTCTCCATCGGGCCGTCTGCCGTAAAGCTGAACGGCTTACCGCTGTCGCGTGTCCACGCGGTGCCGTTGCCCTTGATGATGGCATACTCTGTTTCTTCATCCAGCAGATCCGTAAGCCGGTTCACGAGTATACCGGGCAGAAGCGTCTTTTCGCGGTCGCTCAGCGCAGCATAAGCCCGCTTCGCGGCGTCGATCTTCGCTGCGGTTTCCTCGCTTCCGTCATCCTGCTGCGGCAGTGCGGAGAGCAGGTCGGAGACCGCTTCCACTCTTTCCAAAACAGCCAGTGCCGCGTCGATCCGCGTTATATTCTGACGGATGACCTTTTTCTCTTCCTCGGTGAAGTTTCCTTCATACGTCTCAAGCACCTCTTCGAGTTCTTCCTTCGCACTTTCAAGCACATCCTCGTCCTCAGGCATTACGTTTTCCGGTGTCACTTCGAGCGTGTCGTTCACGTTTTCGGTTTCGACCGCTTCAAGGGCTTCGTACACGGCCTCCATGAGTGCTTCACTCTTTTCGCGCAGCGCTTCGAGCGTCTCGTCCGTGTAGTCCGCGTTTTCGACCATAGCGAGCGCCTCTCCAACGTCGTCGAGGTCGTCGGAGGTCACGTTTTCCGGTGTGAGACCGGCGATCATTTCGTCCGTCGGCTCAACGATGAGCTGTGCGTTTTCGAGACGCATGATCACATAATTGTCTGTGACAGTCGCGCCGTCCGCATCCCTGATCTCTACATTGAAAAGGATGACCGAGCCGTTCTTTGTGACGTTATAGGTCGATTGAGCAAGCTCTGCCGTTGCTGTGTGTCCCGGGAGAAGTCCCGTGATCTCATACGCGTCGGGGTCGATCGCTTCGCCGTACTTCACGGTCTGCGGCTTCGCTTTGGCGTAGGCTTCGCGCGGGGCGATTTCGAACAGCTCCCCAAGATGAGAGAAATTCAGCTTGTAATTCGGGTTATTTTCTTCTGTGACCGTGCCGGGGAGGATTCCGTAATGGCCGGCGTCCTCGCCGGGCTCACGGGAAAGAACGCCCCTGAATTCGTCGCCGTCGAGCACACCCTCTACGGTATAGTCGAGCGACGGGTCATCTTCGCCGTATGTCTTCGAGCAGGGCGAAACATGAACTTTGACCTCGCGCCGCTCTACGGTAAAGCGCCAGCTGTCGCTCGTAAGACCGGACACAGCCTTATACTTTTCGCCCTCTTTGACATCGAGCTTTACGGTGTATGTGCCTGCGTCGACCGGTGCATCGCAAAGCGCGCCGTTTTCGTCATAGATCTTCACTATAACTTCGCCCATGCCGGTGCTGCCCGGATGCGGGATCACGGTCGGGAGATGCACACTGCCGTCATAAACGAGACCGCTGTCCGCCGAGAGCACAAAGTCCGTCGGCGTCGGGGTGCGCTTTTCTATTTTCGCCGTAATAAACGAAGGGCCAATACTCTTGCCCGGTCCGTCCGCCAGAATGTAATAGTGCACGGTGTATTCGCCGATCTCCATAGCGGACGGAACGGTCTCGCTCCATTCCTCGTCATCATCCAGGCAGTACATCGGTGTGCCGCCCACAGCAGTTGCCGGGGACACGAGCGGCTGCTCAGCACCGTTATACTCGGGGTTCAGCGCCACAGGCGCAGTGTGCTCGATTTGCGTAGTGAAATTAATATTCTGATACTGTATATTACCGGCCATGTCCTTCACATGGACTTTGATTCTGTATTCCGTGTCCGGTACAAGTCCCGTGATCGGGAAGCCCTTGGTATCATTGCCTTCAAAATTTTTGCCGGTACCGTATTCGCCGATGGAAGCACCCGTGTTCGGCTCAATTACCCACTCGACCAGAGAAGCCTTTTCATCGATGCCGGAGAGATCAGCCTCGCCGGAAAAACTGTCCGTCATCGCAATCTCGACAAACGCGGACTTATCCTTGGTATTAACTTCAACGACACTGTCAAGCCAACTGTCCACCTTAAGGGGTGCGGTATTCATCCCGGCGAGAGCACCGTTCGAAGCGACAAGATAATAGGTAAGGCCGTCTTCGTATATGCCGTCCGGAATAGTCACGCTTGCGGCAGACTCTTTGTATGGATCCAAAGTAACGGTAAAGCCGTCGGGCGCGAGGAGCTTAGCGGAAGTGTACCAGCCGTTTTCGCCCCATGTACCGCTGACCGTTGCCGGTGTGACTGTAATTTCAAAGGGAAGCTCTGCCTCTGCGTTGCCGAGGATGATCTGTGCCGTATATTTACCCGGCAGAATGGGCGTTCCGACGAAGCCCTCATCGGTTTCTGTGTTTATATATGTGACCTCAGGCGGATCGACCTCGCCGTCTGTGCCGGTTGACGTCGTAACGGAGCCCGTAACGCTTACAGGCTTTTCGGTGCCGTCAAAGGAAAGGTTTGCGGATGCCTGCAGCTCGAACGCGCCGAATGGTTTACGGCATACATCACAGGTGCAGGAAAGGACCGCACCGCTTGCCGTATAGACCGGTGTGTGCGCCCATCTCTCAGCTGTCGCTCTCGAATCGTTTGTATAGACCTTTTGGTTCGAGCCGTCTTCCAAGCAGGATACGTAGCCGTAATAGACATCCGGCCCCTCAAATTCGGGATAGGTGTCCGTGCCGAGTGTCTGCTTCCAAAGTCGGAGGCCAAGCGGTCTTAGGAAGA
>JAZNMV010000190.1:0-3095 GCA_045579885.1 Acutalibacteraceae bacterium
ATATCCTTGCCTGCACCGTAAATGCCGTGCATGCCCCAAACAACAAGACGGAACTCTTTCATCTTTTCAGCTGTAGCTTCACCGATGGAGTTTGTGCCGCAGAGCATCCACGGCAGAACACCTACGCCGTCCGGGAAAACAACGATACACTCGGTGCACATTTCCCACAGGGTATGGGTGAACTTCTTTTCATCCAGCTCATGCACGTAGTTCATAGCCAGTGTATATGTCGGGTGGCAGTGCATAACAACACGGTTTTCCGGATTTACGGAAAGTCTTGCCATGTGGCTCATCAGATGTGCCGGAAGCTCGGAAGTGAACTTGCCGCCATCCTTATAGCCCCACAAAAGCTCTGCTGTGCAGCCGTCTGCTGCAATACGGATGATACCGAGATTGGTTTCCGGATCGTCCGCAACGTTCTTGAAATACTTGCCCGTGCCAGTAACGATAAAGATCTTACCGATCAGCGGCTTTGCCTCAAAGCCGATCGGGATACGGCGGATGACCTTCTGCAGATCAAGATACTCTACGACCTCATATTCGTTGAGCATATAGCTGATATTGCCGCCGTTTCTCTCATCCCAGCCGAGACGGTACATATTTGCTGTCGTTTTACGCATTTCCTCCACAAAGGGAGCTGTCATAATATCTTTCATTTTCCGTTCCTCCTTACAATGTGTTCAGGAAACCGATCAGGCGCTGTGCTATACGTGCATGGCCCAAATCGTTCGGGTGAAGTCCGTCGGGCATAAAGAGCTCTCTCTGCACCGGTACGATCGGGTTCATACCGCCAACGGAGAACAGGTCAAGCACCGGCACACTGTAGAACTTTGCAACTTCCTTGATCGCTTCGGCATAGCCTTCCAGATTTGTGGAGCGGCGCATGCCAAACTCGTTATAAGTAGAATCTTCCTCGCCGAGTCTGTGCAGCGGTGTCATCAGCACGACCTCTGCGCCGGGATAACGCTCAAAAATTTTATTGAGCAGAACGTGGTATGCACCGTAAAAAGTAGATTCATCGCGGTCTGCCGGTGTACCGAGCGGCGCATCACCGTGACCGAAATCGTTCGTGCCGCCGAAAACAACGATCAGATCAAGATCTTTTTCCATTTCATCTACACGGGAACCGAAATACAGTGCCCAGCGCGGATCGTCTTTATCGCCGTGCTGCGGCGCAATACGTGTACCGCCGATGCCGTAACCGAAGCACTCAGCACCGGTCTGTGCCGCAATGCGGTTCCAGTAAATATTCTGCAGCTCCGCTACACCGTGCCCCTCGGTGATGCTGTCACCGAGGAAACCGATTCTTTTATTTTTAAGTTCCATAGCTAACCTCTTTGATTATACGCGCTTCGCGAGAACTTCCGTCTCGTACTTTTCGATCATCGGGAACCATTCACCGTCAACCGGCTTACCGCAAGCCTTGCAGTACTCTTCCCAAATCTCACCGAACGGCATGGTCTTCAGTTCTTCCTGCAGAACCATGAGCTTTGTCCAGTTGTTCTCATCCTGCAGTGCCTTCATCTCAGCATTCGGCTGCAGAAGCGCGAACAGCAAAGCCTTCTGTACATTACGGAAACCGGTGATCCATGCAGCTACACGGTTGATGGAAGCATCGAAATAGTCAAGAGCAATGAAGATACGGTCCAGACCGCCGCAGCGGACGATTTCCTTGCAGATCTCCTTCGTCTCATCGTCAAACAGAACAACGTGGTCGGAGTCCCAGCGCACACTGCGTGTGATGTGCAGCGCCATCTTCTTATCGAATGTCAGAACGGATGCGATCTTATCGGAAACGACCTCTGTCGGATGATAGTGGCCGTTATCCATCAGTGTAATGCAGTCGTCTCTGCCGGATGCATACTTTACGCACCACTCAGCGGAACCGACGGTATAGCTTTCAACGCCGATGCCGAACACCTTGGATTCTGCACAGGGATAAACTTTTTCCTTATCGAACGGCTCGGAGAGGATCTCGTCGAAGGACTGCTTGTAGCGCATACGCGGTCCAAGACGGTCTGCCGGAATATCCTTGTAACCGTCGCCTGCCCAGATATTCATAACACAGGGCTGACCGAGTTCATCTGCAAGATACTGGGAAATACGTACGCAAGCCTTGCCATGCTCGACCCAGAACTTACGGGTCTCTTCGTTCGGGCTGGAAAGTGTGAGCGGATCGCACATCGGGTGAGAGAAGAAGGTCGGGTTGAAGTCACAGCCCATGTTTCTCTCCTTGCAGAAATCCACCCACTTCTTAAAGTGCTTCGGCTCAAGCTTATCGCGGTCCACCCACGGATTTTCTTCGTCGAAAATCGCGTAGCTTGCGTGCAGGTTCATCTTTACCTGACCGGGAACCATAGCAACGACCTGATCGATATCTGCCATCAGTTCTTCCGGTGTGCGTGCACGGCCGGGATAGTTGCCGGTCGTCTGAATGCCGCCTGTCAGCGGAGCATTGGGGTCGGTATCAAAACCGCGTACGTCATCGCCCTGCCAGCAGTGGAGTGCGACCGGTACAGTCTTAAGATGTTCGATCGCAGCATCGGTATCGATACCGAGCGCTGCATATTTTGCTTTTGCTTCTGCGTAGCTCATATCATCATTTCCTTTCGTATGCGTTATCGCCGGATAGCCGGCATTTTTTCCTAAAAAGTCTTACTTCTCCGGCATGAAAACTTTGATTGGGAAGCTCTCACGGATCACATCGCGTGCATGCTGTACATCGCGCAGCTCTCCGTCCGCAATCATCTGCACAACCAGATTACCGATTGCCGTGCCTTCTGTGGGGCCTGCATAGACCGGAAGACCGGTTGCGTTAGCCGTCAGCTGATTCAAATATTCATCCTGACTGCCGCCGCCAACTATGTTGAGGCTCGTATATTTTTTGTTGGTGATTTTTTCGAGTCCCTTGATCGACTCGGCATAGCACTCTGCAAGGCTGTGGTATACACAGGAGAGAATCTGCGCAGTTGTAGGTGTTTCGGCAAAGCCGTTCTCTTTCAGCACAATACGGACAGCTTCCTGCATGTTCTGCGGTGCCAGGAAACGCTGGTCGTTTACATCCACACGTCCGGGGTAGCTATCCGCACTCCTTG
>JAZNMV010000191.1:0-2663 GCA_045579885.1 Acutalibacteraceae bacterium
GGAGAGACAAGAAACACCTGAAATAAAGTCTCAGGTGTTTCTTTTTATTTTCTCTATTTGTTCAATCCGGGGACATCTACAATTATCTTCCGACCGCAAAGTAGCGGAGGTTAATGACCGTTTATCCCAAAGCCTATTAGAGAGTCTACTTGATTTATTACCCCCTTTATGATATACTACCCTAAGTGAGGTGAGACAATGGATATCTATGATTTTTTCGGTTCTATGCAGGAGTATGCTCTGGATAGCGAAAATTATAAAAAGTGGCGTAAAATACATGGTAACGCCTTTGGATACGTGTTTTCTTCTGCCTTCGAAGATTCTCCGGAGTTGCAGATGCATCTTACGGCAGCTTTAATAAAAGTATCAAAACGTGATTACGACAGTGGACTGTCTATGCTAAAGCAGCTGGAGGATTTTTGCCTCTGCGATTTTGACAGCTTTGCACTGAATTATTTTATTGGGCTTTGCTTTGAGTGTATGGAAAACGAGGAGCAAATGAATATTTATTATGAGAAAATGTGTGAATCGGACTTGAATTATTCTTTTACAATGGCTTTTCACCCATACTACCGCACCGCAAAATTTGCCCAGCGTAAATCTGAAAACGAAAAATCCCTGCATTATTATAATAAAGCATTGGAAGTTTATTTGGAGCAGGATGAAACTGATGATAAAAAGGAAACAATAGGACAGATTTATTATGAAATGGGAACAGTATGCCTATCCTGCGGTGCCTTAAAGAAATCGCGGGAATTTCTTGAAAGATCCTGCGAATACAGCCCCATAGAAAATCTGCAGAGAACATACGTAACGGCGATTTTGTGCGCTGCCGAAGGGAACATAGCAGAATCGGAAAAACTCGTGAACAGCTTGCCGGATTATCTTAAAACAGAATGTCAACGGTTGATCGATTCGATATTACACAAATCTTGATGTGTCAGTATGCCAACATGTTTAAACAAAAAGAAGAGAGTGTATTACACTCTCTTCTTTTTTCTGTTCGATAAAGTCTGACTTTTAGCCTACCGTTTCGACTTTTTATGTCTTTATTTATACCTTGCAGCACAACTTTTTATATGCTATAATAAATTTACGGCAGTTACTGATCACCGGATAGGAATACCGCTCTGCCGATTGTAACAGCCATAAATAACTTAACATCAATAAGTATCTTTTACATTTTTATGAATTATTTTGCAAAGATGTTGACATATCAACTATGCTGTGATACACTTACACAAGTTGATATATCAACAATCATTTTTGGATATCTTACGATATTTGAAAACAGTGAAATAAGGAGTAACAATGTTTTTTCCAAAAGCCATATATTGCCGTATTTTTCAGTGGGGATTCAGACTTGCTCAGCCTTTTCTCCCATACAGAGAACCTGAGATCATAAATTCTGCCACAAAGCTTGGAACAGTGCTGAAAAAAGAAAATCTCAGATCAGTACTCATTATTACTGACAAGGGAATCGTGAACTGCGGACTTGTGGACCCGATAAAAAAAGCTCTTGATACAAGCGGTATACGGTACGCTATTTATGATGAAACGCTACCTAATCCAACTGTAGATAATGTTGAAGAAGCTTTTTCCATATATATGGACGGTGGATTTGAAGGTTTAATTGCAATCGGTGGCGGTTCTGCTATGGATTGCGCAAAAGCAGTGGGAGCCCGTGCAGCATATCCGAAGCGTTCGCTTAAACGGCTTGGAGGAATTCTGAAAGTGTGGCGAAAGCTACCACCCTTTGTTGCGATACCGACAACAGCCGGCACCGGAAGTGAGACTACCGTTGCGGCACTGATCACCGATTCCCAAAAACATCATAAGTATGCCCTTATGAGTTTTCCCCTTATTCCGCGATATGCAGTGCTTGATCCCAAGCTCACATTTTCGCTTCCGCCTCATATGACCTCAACCACCGGAGTGGATGCGTTGACTCATGCGGTCGAAGCATATATCGGCAGGTCTACTACAAAGGAAACGAGAACTCTTGCTCTTGAGGCAACGAAGCTGGTATTTGAAAATATAAAGACCGCATATGCCGATGGAACCAATCGTGTGGCAAGAGAAAACATGCTTCATGCATCTTATAAAGCCGGTTTGGCATTTTCTAAATCCTACGTTGGATATATCCACGCTATAGCACATTCCCTTGGCGGTCAGTACGGAACACCGCACGGACTTGCCAATGCCGTACTTATGCCGTACCTTCTTGAAGAATACGGTGAAAGCGCGCATAAAAAGCTTCATGATCTCGGTATAGCTTCGGGGGTATCATCACCCGATGATAGTCACAAAGTCGGTGCTGCCGCATTTATCCGGGCCGTCAAAAAGCTGAATGCAGATCTCGACATCCCCGAAAAGCTTAGGGGTATAAAAGAAGAAGATATACCCGAAATGGCAAAAAAAGCGGAGCATGAAGCGAATCCTCTTTATCCTGTGCCAAAGCTTTTGACAAGGGAAGAGCTTGAAAAGTTTTATTACGCAGTTGCAGATTGGAGTAACACATGACAGAAGCAGAAATCAGAAACTTGCTTGAAAGACAGAAAAAGTTCTACAAAAGCGGAGCAACATTATCAGTGGCCTTCAGAGTTGAACAGCTTAAAAAGCTGTACAGCATCATTAAGAAGTACGAAAATGAAATTAACAAT
>JAZNMV010000192.1:0-2455 GCA_045579885.1 Acutalibacteraceae bacterium
GTTTGTTCCGGATGCGGCAGGGTGCTCGATATCTTCGAGCCGCTCGTAGCGGAAGAAACACTGGCCGAAATCGAAAAGAAATATGCATTCAACATCAAGGGTGAAGATATTCTTTTCAACGGCTACTGTCCCGATTGTCAGGAATCTGAAGTGAGTGAGTGAACGCTTCAGAATAAAAATTAAAAAATATTTGGAGGATCTAATTATGGCAAAGTTTGTATGTATGGTATGCGGTTACGTTCACGAAGGCGAAACAGCTCCGGAGCAGTGCCCGGTATGTAAGGTTCCGGCTTCCAAGTTCAAGAAGCAGGAAGAGGAAATGACATGGGCAGCAGAGCATGTAGTCGGCGTAGCAAAGGGTGTAAGCGAAGACATCATCGCTGATCTCCGCGCAAACTTCGAAGGCGAGTGCTCCGAAGTCGGTATGTACCTCGCAATGGCAAGAGTAGCACACCGTGAAGGCTATCCGGAAATCGGCTTGTACTGGGAAAAGGCAGCATGGGAAGAGGCAGAGCACGCAGCAAAGTTTGCAGAGCTCCTCGGCGAAGTCGTAACAGACAGCACCAAGAAGAACCTCGAACTCCGTGTAGAAGCAGAGAACGGTGCAACAGCAGGCAAGTTCGACCTTGCAAAGCGCGCTAAGGAAGCAAACCTCGATGCGATCCACGACACAGTTCATGAGATGGCAAGAGACGAAGCAAGACACGGCAAAGCATTTGCAGGCCTTCTGAAGAGATACTTCGGTAAGTAAGATGAATTCAAAAGGGAATCGAGAGATCGGTTCCCTTTTTTTGCGTCAAATTGGTTTTAAAGGTATTTTTTGTTCTCTCTTGTTTTGGCTACATTTTTCATTCTGAATAGTTCTTTTCATAAAAATTATATACAGAGAAGTACAAATGTGATATTATTCTTGTATCAAAAATGTAAAAAAGATATTTGGAGAGAAAGTTGTGGAAAAACACATTGAAATTCTGCCGTGTGAGACAGCGCATATTGACAAGGCGATTGCAATAACCTATGAAGCATGGACACCGATTTTCGAAAAATATCGGGAGGCCCTTGGAAACGAAATGTACAATGACCTGTACGGTAATTGGAAAAAATCGAAGTACAATCGCGTATATGCAGGACTTACATCCGGAAGAGGATTTGTTGCCCTTGTTGATGGCGAGGTTGCCGGATTCATTTTTTACGAGGTCGATAAAGAAAAGAAATTAGGAATGGTTGAGGAAAATGCAGTTGCTTTCGCGTACAGAGGAATGGGTATCGCACAAAAAATGTACGACCGCGTATTTTCTGAGATGCGCCGTGAAGGTATGAAATATACGATGGTCGAGACAGGTCTTGACGAGGCACATGCATCTGCAAGGCGAGCCTATGAAAGGGCGGGCTTTGATAAGTCGTTGCCCTGTGTGCGGTATTACACAGAGTTATCGTAACAAGGAGCCGCGACGAAGCTCGACACGGCAAGGCATTCGAAGGCCTGCTGAAGAGATACTTCGGTAAGTAAGATGAATTCAGAAGGGAACCGAGAGATCGGTTCCTTTTTTATTGAGTAATATTGGTTTTCCGGAAGTATTTTTTGACTGTGTTAAAAATTTTTCGAGTTTTATGCTATAATGTAAACCAACCGATAAACTTGAATTTGGTAAAGGAGCAGTTATGACACAGTATCAGTATCTTACGCTGAGAGAAGCACCCGAATGGATGATTCCGGCAGCCGAGTGGTTTCACAGCAAATGGCACGTTCCCACGAAAGCTTATCTGGAATGCATGGAAGCCTATCTGCATATGGAAACAGAATACGGATGGTATTTATGCTTGAATGGCGATCAGATTATTGGCGGATTGGGTGTCATTGAAAACGATTTTCATGATAGAAAAGATCTGACTCCAAATATTTGCGCTGTCTTTACAGATGAAAATTACCGCTCTCAGGGAATTGCCGGAAATTTGCTGAATATGGCGGTGGAGGATTTACGCGCTAAGGGCATTTCACCTGCTTATCTGGTTACCAATCACACAGGCTTCTACGAAAGATACGGATGGGAATTCTTGTGTATGGTGCAGGGTGACGGTGAACCTGATATGACAAGAATGTACATACACAGATAAATGCGAAAATGCAGCTGACCGGTTAAGATGCGCGAAATTATATTGTTCGTTCACAATTTGTTTACAAAATAAAATTAAAAATAATAACTATTACTATTTACAAATCGAAAAAGGTATGCTATAATAGCCTCAGAAACAAGGGGAACACAAAAATAAGCCCTGAGTTCGGACGCAGCAGACAGAAAAGTAAAAATGCTTTCAAAGCTGCGAATTCAATTGTTAGGAATCTGAAGTGAATGAGTGAACGCTTCAGAATAAAAAATTAAAAAATATTTGGAGGATCTAATTATGGCAAAGTTTGTATGTATGGTATGCGGTTACGTTCACGAAGGCGAAACAG
>JAZNMV010000193.1:0-33731 GCA_045579885.1 Acutalibacteraceae bacterium
TCGATATATTCCTGCATACGGTTGACCGCTAAGATCTGTTCCGTCACTTTTTCACCCCCGATACTCAAAGTATAGCGAAACTCAAACAAGTAGTCTCGACATTTTTTGCCCTGATATCAAAAGAGGTTTTCCGGTATAGGAAAACCTCTTTTTCAGCATTTAATATAATTTACGAATCCGTCTCATCACTTCGCTGCTTTTGAAAAAGGTGGATGAAATCTTTTTTCCGGCGCGCCAAAGCTCTCGGCGCCCGGAGGGCGGGCTCACTCGCCGTCCGCCGTGCGGACTTAGTGTTGGATCTGCTGCTCCTCTTCGTCGTCATCGGAACGCATCCAGAACGGCGGAGCATATTTCTTATGGAGCGCAACAAGCTCATGGTCATAGTTATGACGGACTTCGCAATCCTTGTCAAAGATCATGGTTGCTTCATCACCCGGTGCACATGCCGGCCACTCGGGGAGCGCATCACTCGACGGTTTGCCGGTACGGGCAAAGTTGATCCATGCATCGCACATACGCTTTTCGAGCAGGTCTGTTACACCCTCTTCGTTGTATGCCGCTACAAGACTTGTGTTGTGGAATACGAACGGGATCTCGCTGCAATGCCATGCAATGTGGCCGCCGTCGTACGGGAAAGTGTATGTCATCATGTAGGAGAAGGTCTCGCTTTCCGGATGCTTTGCCTTTTCCAGAACAAACTTGATGGACGGAGAACGGAAAACGGAATCCATGAACAGAACATCGCTGATATCCTTGTCCGGATATACCTTTGCGAAGAGTTCCTTCATCTCCTCTGCGCCTGCTTTATAACGCTTCGCGATCTTCTTATTGATCAGTTCCTTATCTGCCTTTTCCTCTGCGGACAGCGCCGGCATAAAGGAGAACTCACCGAGAACGGTACCGACCATGACCGGGATGGTCTTTGCGTGCTCTGTGAAACCTACAACGAGCGGATCACCGAGATACCAATCGTTTGCCAACGGATTGCCGCCGACGTAAGCGCCGGTCTTTGCAACCTTGGGCGCTACCTTCTTATAAGCTTCTGCCAAACGGTGATACGGTACGGTCTCAAGCTTCTCGACATCCTTAATACGCAGAGCCTTCATCAGCGCGGTGACGATTGCAGTACCGTCAGCCTTTTCCGGCTGTGTGCCGAAACCGTCGATACAGCCGCTCTGTACAACGCCCTTATGGAACAGACCGTCCGCTGCCGGAGTCTGCATAAGTGTCCAAACCTTCATACCGCCGCCGGACTGGCCGAACAGAGTAACATTCTCCGGATCGCCACCGAAGTTTTCGATGTTGTCGTGGATCCACTGGAGTGCAGCGACCATATCGGCATTACCTGCGTTTGCGGAATTCTTATACTTCTCACCAAACGGAGAAAGATCGAGATAGCCAAGGATATTCAGACGGTGGTTGAGGGAAACCACAACAACATCACCGTACTTGCTCATATTTTCACCCTCATAAGCGATATGCTCAATGGAGGAGCCTGCTGCAAATCCGCCACCGTGCAGCCAAACGAGAACCGGCTTCTTAGCCTTCGGGTCGAGAGACTGTGTCCAGATGTTCAGGTACTGGCAGTTCTCATCGAGCGGCCAATAGCGGTGCGGAACCATAAGCTCATTATTCGGCTGGTCCTGATTCAGCATCGGGCAAACATAACCGTAAGCCAGTGCATTCTTAATGCCTTCCCACGGTTCGACCGGTGTCGGCTGCTGGAAGCGCTTGGCATCCGCATACTTTACGCCATGGAATGCGTATGTACCGTCAAGCTGAAAGCCGCGCAGCTTACCGGCTTTTGTCTGTACGACCGGCTCGGTTTTCGTGCACAAAAACTGTCTTGCCATAATTACAACTCTCCTTAAAACACAAAAAGATTCTACTTTTTTATTTTAGAATCTTTTTCAGGGTATGTCAATAAATATTCGGATGTCCAAACGGAAACCGCTTAACTTTTTAGAGAAACAGATTATTAAGCAGCTTTTTACCGGTCTCCGTCTTGAATATATTTTTCTCCACCTGCAAAACAGCATCTTTCTCCATGCTGTTTTCAAAGATATTGACGAGGAAATCCGCCTCAATAAGGATCTGATGATCGATATCGTGAACGTCCGTATAGGTGTGATGATGCGCAATCAGCCAGCAAATGCGGTCGCACTGTGCCGGTGTATATCCGCAATAGGGCAAAATCCCCATAGCCACGCCCGGGCCTTCCGCTTCCTGCAGCTTGCCGCTGCAGTTTCCGTATTTTTCAAAGCAGGTACGGATGCCGATATCGTGCACGATGGTCGCCGCCTCCAAAATAGGCTGTGCGTCATCGTCTATCCCCTCTCCTTCGGCAATCGCTTTTGCAAAAGCATATACCTTCATGAAATGGTTAACACGTTCGACGCAGCCATCCTCGTATTCGGTCATTCTAAGAATGAGTTTGCTCAATCTTGTCATACATTCCTCCGCGTTCTCAATCACCTTACGCCTTCAGCTTTGCTGCCAGCGCGACCCAACCCTTTTCCTCACGGCGGTCGATGAGCTCGAAGTTCTCAGCAAGGCAAGCCAGAACATCATCTTCACGCGTATCGATGATACCGCTCATAATGTAGACCGTGTCGGGATTCATAAAGCGCGGCGCATCCTGTGTGAGCAGAATAACGATATCCGCTACGATATTTGCAACAACAACATCGAACTTACCGGAAACCTTTTCTGCGAGATTGCCGCAGATACCGGTAAACTTTTCGCTGACACCGTTGACTTCAGCGTTTGCAACAGCAGTCTTTACAGCGAGTGCATCGATATCCACACCGACAGCACTTTCTGCGCCGAGCAGGAGACCCGCAACAGACAGAATACCGCTGCCGCAGCCCATGTCGAGAAGTGTATCGTTCGGCTCAATGTACTTTTCAAGAAGCTCCATGCACAGGCGAGTCGTTTCGTGCGTGCCTGTACCGAATGCCAAACCGGGCTCAAGATGCAGTACAACGCGATCACCGGCATCATATTCCTCTTCCCACATCGGGCGAACAAGCAGACGCTCACCAACCGGAATGGGCTTGAAGTATTTCTTCCAGTTATTGATCCAATCTTCCTCTGCGCAGTTTGCCATAGAGATCTCGTTCCAGATGCCCTCTGCAGTGAAACGCTCTTTGAGGAAAGAGATTGCTTCGCTCGGGTTTTCCTCCGGGCTGATATAAATATGAATAACACTCTTCGTGCGATCCTTCTGCAGCAGATCTTCATCGATGAGGTCGATGTGCGCGATCTCCCATGCCTCTTCTTCTAAATTCGAATAGTCCTCAATATATATACCGTAGGGCACGACCATCTGTGTGATGTCGCCCGCACGGTCGGTGTCCTCCGCTTTGATCGTTACCGCAATTTCGGTCCAATCCGCATTTACCATTTCAAAATCTGTCATGATCTATTTTCAATCCTCTCTGAACTATATATTTCTTCGCATATTGAGTTGATTATACAACGCGAGAGAAAAACTTGCAATAGGAGGCCCTATGACAAAAAAGAATTTCTGGCTGCAGGGTATCCTGCTGACCGGCTTTTCGCTCTTTTTCCGCACTATGAATATCGCTTACCGCTCCTGGCTTTCCGGAAAAATCGATCCTGAGGGTATGGGGTTATACCAACTGATCTTCTCCGTTTTCATGCTCGCGGTCACACTTTCGACTTCGGGCATCAGCCTGGCTGTTACACGCATGGTTACCGCAGCGATCGCAGCCGGACGAAGAAATACGATTCGCTCCGTTGTCGCAAAATGCTTTCTGTTCTGTCTGATTTTAAGCTGCACGATCTCCTTTTTGCTCCTGACCTTTTCCGATTTTGCCGCCGGAGTGATCCTCGGCAGAGCGGAAGCTGCCCCCTGTCTGCGCATCCTCTCGCTCGGTCTGCCGTTCATGTCACTCTGCACCTGCATGAAGGGATATTTCTTAGCCGTGGATGAATCACTTTCCACCTCTGTCGCGGATGCCGTGGAGCAGATACTGACCATTTTTGCTGCAGTAATTCTTTTTCATGCCCTCGCACCGCGCAGTATTGAGAACGCCTGTTTTGCTGCTATGCTGGCTTCCACCTTCGGCGAAGGTGTATCCTTTCTGACCGGATGGATCATTTACCGCAGAAGTCTCCGGCACAACACACCGAAGGCTGTGGAAAAGAGCCGAGGTGTCGTACACGGGATGTTCCATATCGCGATCCCCTGCACGCTGTCGAGTGCCGCGCGCAGCCTCCTTTCCACGGCGGAAAATCTGCTCATTCCCCGTGAACTCGGACGTTCCGGTCTCGATACCGCATCTGCTATGGCCTCTTACGGCCTTTTACTCGGCATGGCAATGCCCATGCTCTTTTTCCCATCTTCGTTCCTTTCTTCCTTTGCATTTTTGCTCATCCCGCGTATAGCCCGCGCATTTGAAGAAGGAAACGCGGAAACGATCGCAAATATTACGGAAAAAGCGCTTTCCGCAGCACTGCAGTTCGGCATTTTCTTTGCCGGAATATTCTTTGCATTTGGCCTGGACTGGGGCTTGGCTTTTTACCAAAACGAGGAAGCCGGCGCTTATCTAAAACTTCTCTCGCCTATTGTACCGCTTCTCTATTTGGATGTTGTTGTAGACAGCCTGCTCAAAGGGCTCGATGAACAGCTGAACTCCATGAAATACAACTTTCTCGATTCCTTCCTGCGGGTGCTTCTCATCCTGCTTTTCATGCGTTTTTCCGGCATGCCCGTATATATCGCGATCCTCTTTTTCTCCTCGATCTTCAACGCGATGTTGAGCGTACGCCGCCTATTAAAAGTCTCTGAGGTACGCATCCGGATCATGCACCATATTTTCCTACCTGTTTTCGAAGCAACCCTCGCAGTCGGGCTGACGCGTGCCTTTATAGCACTATTTCCGCTTTCCGGCCTACCTCTCGTATTCACAGAGCTTTTTGTCTGCGCTGCTTTCTATGTTTCTCTCATCACCGTTTTCTCGTCTTTTACCTGTAAACCTCGCAAAGCCTACACATAAAAACGAGCCCGCTCAATGAGCGGGCTCGTCCTCTGTATAAATTATATACCGATTATACTATTATACCCAACGGAGGTCTGTCATCTTCGGCTCGAAAACAACACATTCCTTGAGCATTTCGATAGCCTTTGTGAGGCCTTCGTTCTTGCTCATGAGGCTGTCTTCATGCTCGATGCTGATTGCATAGTCATAGCCGACCATACGCAGGTTGCTGATGATATCCTTCCAGTAGAGAGCATCGTTGCCGTAGCCAACGCTGCGGAAGATCCAGGAACGGTTGATTTCGTCAGCATAGCTCTTGGTGTCGAGAACACCGTTAACAGCTGTGTTGCGCGGATCGATACGGGTATCCTTTGCGTGAACATGGAAGATCGCGTCGCCCATCTCGCGGATAACAGTGATCGGATCCATACCCTGCCAAATGAGGTGGGACGGGTCGAAGTTTGCACCGATTTCCGGACCAACAGCTTCGCGGAGCTTCTTCAGGGTCTGTGTATTGTATACGCAGAAGCCCGGGTGGAGCTCGAGAGCGATCTTGTTAACGCCGTGTGCCTTTGCAAACTCAACAAATTCCTTCCAGTAATCGATGAGAACCTTCCACTGGTACTCAAGGATCTCGCCGAAATCGTTCGGCCACGGGCATGTTACCCAGTTCGGGAACTTTGCGCCTTCGTGATCGCCCGGGCAGCCGGAGAAACAGTTGATCTGATGGATGCCGTACTTCTCAGCCATGAGGACTGCGTCACGCATAGCCTTGTCGAACTCTGCAGCCAGTTCCTTGTTCGGATGTACCGGGTTGCCGTGGCAGGAGAATGCGCTGACTTCGAGATCATACTTCTTCAGAAGACCGAGCCACTCCTGATACTTCTCTTCGTCGTTCAGAAGAACGTCCGGATCGCAGTGATCCTTGCCCGGGTAGCCGCCGGTGCCGATCTCGACCATCTGCAGGCCCTTGGAATGGAAGTAAGCAAGAGCTTCCTCAAACGGCTTATCGCCGAGGAGGTTAGAGCATACGCCTAATTTCATGGTTTAACACTCCTTATAAAAAAATAATTACCAAATTTATCCGCAGAACGATCCACGGTACTTCTATTGTACAATATGTCTTGTCTGAAATCAACAGGAATTTGCGGTTTCCGGCAGCAAAATCGTTCGATATCCCATCTAAAAACCGGTAGCATTCCTCCGTGTTTTCGACTATAATAGAGTACGATGTTACTATAAAGGACGGTACTTCTCATGTCACAGGCACCAAATTTCAAGAAAACGATCTTCGCCTGCTACCGTGGATATATCACGCAGGGCATTGTCAATAATCTCTCCCCGCTGTTCTTCGTAATTTTTCAGGACCACTTCGGGATCGACTATATGCTGATCTCCGCCCTGATCCTGTGTAATTTTATTACACAGGTCATAACCGACGCGTTAGCCGTCCGGTATGTTGACCGTATGGGCATGCGCCGTGCCGCTGTACTTGCTCACGTTTTAGCATTTGCCGGACTCGCCATGCAGGGTATTCTGCCGAACATACTGCCCGCACCGTACATCGGTCTCGTGATCGCAACGGTCATCAACGGTATCGGCGGCGGTCTGATCGAGGTTATCATCAGCCCCATCGTCGACTCCTGCCCGGGAGATGCAAAAGCCTCCGCTATGAGCTTGCTGCACTCCTTCTACTGCTGGGGACAGGTCGGTGTTGTGCTGATCACCACACTGCTGCTGCGCGTGATCGGTGAAGAACTCTGGTACATTATCCCGCTCTTATGGTCTTTGATCCCGTTCTACAATCTTTTCAGCTTTTTGAAGGTACCGCTGATGCCGGCTATTCCGGAGGATGAAAAGACACCGCTCAGAACACTGTTTAAGTCAAAGATATTTCTCGTCGCAATGCTTCTCATGCTCTGCGCAGGTGCAAGTGAGCTTGCCATGTGCCAGTGGAGCTCCCTGTTTGCGGAACGCGCACTCGGTGTTACAAAGGTCGTAGGCGACCTCATGGGGCCGTGCCTCTTTGCTGTACTTATGGGCATCGGCCGTACGATCTTTGGCATTTGGGGAGAAAAGATCAACCTCGCACATGCACTCATGGCAACAGCTGCACTCTGCGTTCTGTGCTATATCGGTGCCGGTCTGTTTGAAAGTCCCATTCTCTCCCTCGTTTCCTGTGCATTGTGCGGTCTTTCCGTCAGCTTAATGTGGCCCGGCACCTTCTCCCTCGTTTCTGCAATTTACCCGAAGGGCGGCACCGCAATGTTCGGCACACTCGCAATTCTCGGCGACATCGGCTGCTCCGCAGGCCCCGCGCTTTTCGGTGCAGTCAGCACCGCTGTTGCAAACAGCCCCCGTGTGCTCGAACAGTCCGCGTTCCTGCCGGATCAGCTTGGACTTAAAGCAGGCATGCTGTTCTCCGTTGTTTTCCCGCTGCTCATCATCATCGGTGTTGCACTGATCACACGTTTTGCTAAAAAAGAAAAAGCCGAATAAACAAGCGAGGTTAAATTATGTCTGTTCTTCTGATCGCCGCAATCATTCTTCTTTACAGCTTCCAGACCCTGTTCTGTAAGCTCTACACCGACCGCTATCCCGGAAAGCCCGAACTGGCCTCTCCTGTGTTCTGTGTGCTCGAAGGTATCTTCGTAACGCTTTTCACTTTTGCGTTCGGCGGTTTCCGTTTTTCACTTTCTCCGTTCACACTTTTGATGGGTGTGCTGAATGCACTTGCCCTCTTTGCCTATAATATGTCTCTCATCAAGGCGGGCAGCCGCGGCTCCTATGCGTTTATGAACGTCATCATGCTTTTCGGCGGTCTTTCCGTACCGTCTGTATACGGTGCCGTTTTTCTGAACGAAGCGATCTCCGTCGTAAAAATTCTCGCCATCGTCGCCGTACTGGTTTCCTGCCTTCTCATGAATCTCGAAGATATCAAACTGAAAAACACACCGGTTTCTTATTACGTGTTCTGTCTTATTTTGTTTGTAGCAAACGGTATGTACGGTACTTTTGTTAAGATGCAATCCGTCCACCGCGATGAAGAGAAGCAGGAGATGATCATGCTCACCTTTGCACTGACCGGCCTGATCGCCTTTGTGCAGCTGCTTTTTGCCGAGAAAAAAGAAACACTTAACGCATTTCGCCTCAATAAAAAATGCATTCTGCCGCTCATTATCTGCATTTTGAGCGCAAGCCTTGCGATCAACCTGCTCGTGCTCGTTCTGCCGCTTGTAAATACCGCAGTACTTTATACCGTTGAAAACGGCGGTGTTCTGGTGCTCGCCGCACTCTATTCTGTCATCTTCTTCCGCGAAAAGCTTCGCCCGGTAAAAACTGCCGGCATTCTGCTCGCTATTGCTGCGATCACGGTTATGAGCCTGTAAGAATAAATTTGTCTGCCCCGTCTCAGGACGGGGCTTTTTTATTTTCCGGTTTCCCCTTGACTGCAAAAAAGAACTGAAATAGAATGAAAGTAAAGAAAAACAACATCTCGTCTTAATAACGGAGGCGTTACTATGAATTTATCCACACGGTTTTTAAATCTTAAAAAGCAGGTCGGCGGCAACCGCGAAAAGCGCGGCTTTGAGCACACCTTCGGTGTTTCCGTTGCCGAACTGAACCGCATCACGGAGCCTTCTCCGGTGATTCGCCGTATCCTCTCCGAGATCAATTTCGCTCTGCAGCTTTCCAAAAAACATGAAGGTCTCTATGACGGTGAGATTTCCGCAGCACTCGATATTCTGGAAAACTGCATGCAGGAAGAAAGTGTGATCACCAAAACCGCTGCGCTTGCTGCAGAAGAAAAGCTTCTCCCGCTGAGTCCCGCCGCAAAAGCGTATGCACTCATCTACGCTTCCCACGCCCACATCGACATGAACTGGATGTGGGGCTGGCAGGAAACCGTCGCCGTAACGCTCTCTACGTTCAGAACGATCCTGAACCTGATGAAGGAATACCCCGAATTTACATATTCCCAGTCACAGGCTTCCGTCTACAAAATTGTCGAAGAACATGATCCCGATATGATGGATGAGATCCGCGCACGCATCGCAGAAGGTCGATGGGAAATCACCGCAAACGCATGGGTCGAAACCGATAAGAACATGCCGGATACGGAATCTCTCCTCCGTCACATCCGTGTTACACGCGATTATCTGGAAGAAACGTGGGGCATTGCACCCGATTCCGTTAAGGTCGACTTCTCCCCCGACACATTCGGCCACAGCCGCTTTGTACCGGAGATCAATACCTTCGGCAGCGTACCGTACTATTATCACTGCCGAGGTCTGCAGGATGAGCTCACCCTATACCGTTACCGTGCCCCCTCCGGAAACGAAGTGCTCGTTTATAAAGAGCCGTACTGGTACAACAGCGGTGTCAACCCCGACAACGGCACCGGCGTATTCGAAATGGAGTGCCGCTGCGCTGGCCTCAAGACCGCACTCATCGTCTACGGTGTTGGCAATCACGGCGGCGGCCCGACAAGGCGCGACGTAGAAACCATACTCGAAATGCAGCAGTGGCCCGTTTTCCCGGCACTGCGTTTCGGTACACTGCATGAATTCTTCAAAATCGCCGAAACCGTACGCGAGGCACTGCCCGTTATTGACCACGAGCTCAACGCGATCTTCTCCGGCTGCTACACAACACAGAGCCGCATTAAGCTTGCAAACCGCCGTGCGGAAGCCGCGCTGCTCGATTCCGAACGCATCAGTGCATTGTCCACCGCCGTTTTGAATACTCCGTATGCTGCAAAACGCTATGAAAAGGCATGGCAGTATGTACTGTTCACACATTTCCACGATATTCTCACCGGCTCCTGCGTACAGGAAAGCCGTGAATTTGCTATGGGCAAACTCGCCGAAGCGATCGCGTATGCACAGACCGAGCAGAGTAAGGCGTTTGAAAAGCTCTCTCAGAATATTGATACCTCCATGTTCCCGGCAGACGATTGTATTGCCCGTTCGCTCTCCGAGGGTGCCGGTGTCGGCTTCGGCATCTCGCATTATGCAGGTGTACCGAACCCCGAACGCGGTGCAGGCAAAACACGCATCTACACCGTATTCAACACCGCGCCTATTTCCCGCAAGCAGGTTGCAGAACTGACTGTTTGGGATTATGCCGGTGACCAAGATCGCATCGAGGTCGTTGACCACGAAATGAACCCCGTGCGTTTCCAGATCCTCGACCGCGATCCGCAGCACTATTGGGACCACAAATACATCCGCATCCTCATCGATGCCGATGTACCGCCCATGGGCTATGCAGTCTATGCGGTGCGCGAAAAAGAGATCGACGATTACCCCACACATCTGCTCCACGCCGAACGTGAAGAGCCGCCGCGCGGCCCCATCGTGCTTGAAAATGAAAAGATCTGCGCCCGTTTCGATACCGGCAGCGGTCTCCTCTATTCTCTCACCGATAAAGTAACCGGTGAAGAGCTGCTCGGTGCACCGGCCGGTCTGCACCTTGTCCGCACAGAAGACGGCGGTATGAGCGCATGGCGCATCGGCCGTTATCTCGGTATGGAACCCGTCACCGATACTTCGAGTGTACAGCTTACAAACGGCGAACTGCGCCAAAGCGTTACCTTCAAGCAGCGCGTCATGCATTCCACCGTTACAATGACCGTTTCTCTCGATGCGGATGCCGATACCCTGCATTACGATTTCACGGTCGACTGGCACGAGATCCGCAGCGCACAGGACTATATTCCGGTACTGACTTACCGCCTGCCGCTTAAGAAGTATTCCGATACACTCTTAAACGATGTTCCCGCGGGTTCTGTCCGTCGCAGCGCAAAGCACATGGATATTCCGGCACTGACCGGTATATGCGCCGAAGTTGAGGGCACGACCGCAGCACTCATCTGCGACTGCAAGTACGGTTACCGGTTCGCAGACGGTGTTCTTTCCACCACCTTCATCAACACAGCCGTTGAACCCGACCCGTATCCGGAGCGCGGCATCCACAAGATTAACCTGTTTGTCACGCTGACGGACGGTAAGCCCGCCGCCCTCAAAGCAAAGGGTGAAACACTCATTCGCCCGATGACCTGCGTACCGACCGCATCGCACACCGGTATGCTCCCGCCGAAGAACACGCTGCTTACCTTTGATGCGGAACACAGCGTGCTTACTTCCGTACAGCATACGAAGGACGGTGCACTCTCTGTCCGTCTGTATGAAGCAGAAGGTCTCAATGACCGCATCACAGTGAAAGTACCGTTTGCGCCGAGCAAGGCTGTACTCGTTGATCTGAACGAGAAAGTTCTTACCGAAGCGGAAATCTGCGGTAATGAGGTATCCTTCCCGGTCAGTGCATACCGCATTGCACAAGTCAAGCTCTACAAATAACGTTTGAAAGGAAAATAAAATGAAACCTGTCGATATGAACCGCATGTACGTCGGTACAAACTACCATCCGCACGATTGGCCCGAATCCCGCTGGGTGCAGGATCTCGATCTCATGCAGCAGCACGGTTTTTCCGTTGTCCGTCTCGGTCATCTTTGCTGGGACAGCTTTGAGCCTGAAGAGGGCGTATTCACATTCGAGTGGATGGATAAAGTCATGGACCTTTGCCATGAGCGCGGAATCAGCGTTTTCCTTGATGTTCCCACGCGTCCGGCACCGACATGGCTGCATGAAAAATACCCGTCCATCGATATTTGGGACAGAAACGGGATTCGTCAGGATGCGCATTACCGCTACATGGAAGATGTGGGCGACCCGTACTTCAGAAAATACGCATACCGTCTCGCCGAGACAATGGCTAAGCGTTACGCCGACCACCCTGCACTCATCGCATTTGGCCTCTGCAATGAACTTGGATCCGGATTTATCTCCTACAGCCCCACTGCACGTGACCGCTTTGTGCTGTGGCTGAAAAAAAAATACAAAACCGTTGAAGCACTGAATCTTGCATGGGCCGGTCACCGCTGGAGCCGTAAGATCCAGCACTTCGAGCAGATTGTCTTGCCCATCGGCGGCGATACCGTCGGCGCGCCGGAGCGCTATCTCGACATGCGCCGCTTCTTCTCGGATGAACTGGTCGAATATATGGCAGGTCTTAAGGATGCTGTAAACCGCTTTGCTCCGGGAGTTCCGGTCTCCGCAAACCATTGGTCCGAAAACCCGCAGGTCGGCTTTGACTATAATGCAAACTGGCGTCGCCTGACCGATTTCCCGGGTCAAGGCTTCTATCCGGGCATCAACCCTGAAGACGAAAACGGTATTCTGGGCGCCTGCTTCTGCAACATCCACCGCGCTGCCGAAAACCCGCTGCCGAGCTGGGACCTCGAATTTCAGGTCGCAAACGGCGGTGACTACAGCTGCCCGCCCGGCACCATGCGTATGTACGCTTACCTGACTTATGCACTCGGTTCTCAGATGACATTCGCATGGACATGGCGCGCTATGCTCGGCGGCGAAGAGCAGTACCTCTTCGGTCTTGTCGATCACGACGGCACACCGAGCTGGAAGCTTGAAGAGTTCGGACGCATCGCAAAAGAAACCAAGCTCCTGAACGATAAGGGACTCAAGTGGCATGACCGCCAGCCGGAAGTCGCCGTTGCCTATTCGTTTGAAGATTACATGATTTCCGAATACGCAAAGGATTACTACTCTGTCTCCCATCGCGATCAGGCATTGGAAGCCTATACCGCACTGTATCACCTGAACCGTGACTGTGCACTCGTTGACCCGCGCCATATTGAAAAACAGTATAAAGTGCTCATTCTGCCGGGCACGGCACAGATTACCGAAGAGATTGCAAATGAGATCAGGAAGCAGCTCGAAGGCGGAGCCGTTGTCATCATGACCGCCTTCTCCGGCAAGGTAAACGAGCACAATCAGGTATTCGACACACCGCTGCCCGGTATGCTCACCGATGTTTTCGGCGTGAAGGTTCGCGGATTCGACCGCGCTGTTACCCATGTTTCGAGCGTAAACGTCGGAAGTCTCGAAAAGCGATATATCGAGTTCAGACGCCACGATGTATCCGTTCAGCAGAACAATGAAAAGTGGATGGACTACGTCAATTACCATGAATTTTTGGAGCTCACTACAGCGGAGCCCGTTGCCGAATATGCCGGTGATATCTGGCCGCTGAAGACTGCCGTAAGCTGCAACAACTATGGCAAGGGAAAAGCGATCTACATCGGTGTTCCTGCGAACGAGCAACTCCTGCAGGCTGTCCTTAAGAACATATGCGGCATCGATGCGGCATATCCGAACGTCCCACGCGGTGTTGTAGTACGCGAGCTCAGCGATAACACAACTCTGTACGTCAACACAACCGACAAACCGCAGAGCTTCTCCGCTTCCGGCAGCAGCGCGCTGAGCGGTACAACGTACAATAACGACCTGACACTCGCTCCGTTTGACGTAGAAGTTTTAAAACACGACTAACCCTAAAACCAATAAAACAAAAGGCCGTCACACCGATTTTTCGGGCGATGGCCTTTGATTTTTGAAAATATTCTGTTTTTCAAAAACGATTTGCGTTCTTTTCTATCCACTCTTTTTTCAAAATGGCATACTGCATCGTATTCTCATAAATCGGTTCGCCGTTTTCATCGTTTACAAACGACACGAACTCCATAAACAGGCCCTCACGCCGCATGCCCAGCTTTTCACACAGGTGTTGACTCGAAAGGTTATAGTCCTCCGTATATGCGAAAATACGTCTTGCGTCTTTTTCATGAAAAAGGTAGTCAAAGAAAGCATGTGCCGCTCATAAGCATACCCTTTTCCCTGATATTCCTTATTCAGCATCCAGCAAGGGCTGAACGTATCGCGCACGGCATCTTCGCCGGGCGCTGCAGCTTCCGGCGAAGCATCGATCTCGCCGATTACTTTGCCCGAATCTTTTACCGTGATTGCAAAATAATACTCTGTATCTTCTGCTCTGCGCAGAGCCTCTTTACGTGCTTCCTCCAAAGAATGGATTTTCATGCCGGCAAAGCAATTCACTGCAGGCTCGTTCAAATATTCAAACAGATTCTCCGCATCGCTTTCCTTAAACGGACGCAGGATCAGTCTTTCGGTTTCGATGACCATATCAAACCTCTTTCTCTAATTTATCAGTCCACAACAACGGATTTTTTCTTTCCCTTTTTGTTTCTCGGGTATTCTCTGATACGGATCACAAAGTCCAGATTAACGGCCTCCAGCTCACCGTTTCTCTCGATCAGGATAGCCCCGTTACTGACTTCTTTAACCACACCGGCGAACTGGTGGCTGCTGTCAAAGGCATAAATAATGCACTCTTTTCCAATGAATCTCTTAGCAAGTTCAATCATTTCTCTTTTATCCTCCGTTTTTCTTTTTCTAGTTACTTTTCTTGCTGCTACCGCTTTTCGATTGCGAAACATTATGTACAAAAGAATACATAACAAAATGATTGGTATATAATTTGCTGGCTGCAATCGAACACCTCCATTTCACAAATAACCCCTAACAGTGCATACTGTGCTTCCCGCACAAGCACTTGTTACGCACACAACCTTTTGGTTTCGATGATCATAGTACACCCGCAGCTTTCATTGCGGGGACAACTTCCGCGAGCACCATCAGGTTGGTGGTTTCGCACCAACAGCTTCCGTTAAACACGCCGCCGATGCAGCAGTAGTCTTCCCAGTCCGACATATTTACACGTTCGCACATAGCACCCGGCAGCAGTCGGTGCTTTTTAATGATCTCGGGATCATCACTTTCCCTTTCTTCCGGTGTAGTATCCCAATCATAGATCGGTCTTTTTTCCGTGGACATATACTGGCTCACGGTAAGCGTAATATCCTTTGCAAGCTGCAAGTACAGTTCGTCCCCCGTCCATTTCCAAAGTTTAAAGATGCTGTCGCCGGAAAAAGTGCATATACCGGGAGCGGAATGCTTATTCTGAATATTTGCAAAAACACTGCCGACCGTTTTCATGTTAAGGCACGCAAACTCACTGGTTTCCGGGAACTTATAATTATAGCTCACAGTCCAGCTGCTGCAGTAGTGTGCACACGCACAGGCACACTTCAGCCATTTTTCCTTCTTCGTCACTTCATACAGAGCAACAAAGCTCTCAAGTAATCCCGCGCCGCTCTCGCTGTCCACACCCTGCAGAATCTCACCGGGGCCGCCCGTGGTATATCCCTTACAAAGATGCTCTCTGTAATACATATCCGCACTTTCTTCCGCGGTTTTCAGGTATGCTTCATCACCGAAAAACGCATATGCCTTTGCAAGACCGGCCGGAGCACTTCCGGCGCTCGTAGATCCGCCCACGCGGATCTCACCCGTATATTCATCCGCAAACTGTCCGAACTGACCGTAGGTATTCCACATCTTCACGAAACAGTCTGCCGTTCTCTTTGCGCCTTCAATATATCTTTCCGGAATTTCTACTCCTCTTTCTTCCATTAAGCTGAAATGCTTGAAAAGATAAAAGAGTGTATCTGCCGACTTACGGACAAGATGCCAGTTTTCTCCGCCGGAAGTACCGAACGCGTCACCGTACACCTTACCTTCATTATCTACGATACCATGGAACAGACCGGCTTCAGACTGCGTACTGAAAAGAAAATCCAGCGTTTTCATCTGGCGTTCCCATTCGAGCTCGCCGCCAAGCTTCATCAAGGCGTATCCGCTCATGCCTCCACCGACCCATCCGGGCTGCCACACCTGAAATTTGGTACGGTCGACACCTACCATGTAAAACGCAAGCTCTTCGTGCCAGTTCCACTTATTGAACTTATTTTTCTGAATTTCAAATTGCTCTTCAAACGGCAATACTTCGGGCAGGGTATCGTCCATGCCCATAATTTTGCGGTTTTCGAAGAACACACGGTAAAAATCCGCCATGCTTTCACAGGCAAAGTCGAGTACTTTGTACGGAATCTCCGCAGGCACATCGACCCACTCTTCTTCGTTTTTTCTCATTTGAGTCATGCGGTATTCGTATTCCCGCTTTGCCGGCCAGGTCAGCCGAATTTCACCGTTCTCATATGCCAGGCCGATATTTTTTCCGTTGATCTCCTGCACCGTGAATACCAAAACGGCTCTTTTTTCCGTGAGAGAAAATACACCCACACAGGGCGTAGCCGCATCACCGGTGGTTACTTCGATTTTTCCGCTGCCGTCTATTTCAAGCCTCGGCACATCCGTGATAGTCACCGGCATATCGAGCTTTGCCTCATCCGGTGTGAACATAGGCGGATAACTGTGTTTTAAAACATGAAACTGATTTCCCGCATAACAGCACGCCGGAATAAACACATAATTATCCGGTCTTTTTGACGTCTGCACCGTTACAATTGCCATAACTCCCACTCCTTTTATATTCGCTCTTCTTATTTGTTATTTTATCAAAACACGATCTGCACCAAAATCATGTAACACACTGTTCCACAGATGATGCTGATCAAAGTATTTCGCTTCCATACATATAACACGCCGACAACCGTACAGGCGATCAGCGCGGGCAGAAATCCCGAAACACTTACGAAACTGACCTCTTTAAGGCAATACACCACCAGCATGCCCATAATCGCAAACGGGAGAATTTTACTCAGCTTCTCAATGATTTTAGGTGTTTTTCGGTTATCGTTGAAAACAACAAACGGAAGAAAGCGCAGCAGCGCTGTCACCAGAGCGATCACAGCTACCATTGCCCAAGTATGCAGATCACGCATTGCCCGGCTCCTCTCTATATAAACAAAGCAGCAACGCGATAATAAGCATTGCCGGTATTAAGAACTTTTCACTGCCAAACAGGAACAGACAAATCGCCGAAACCACCAAACCGATCAGCGCCGGCATATGCTTTTTGTTTGTCAGCCACTGCTCAAGAAAAATAGTAAGAAACAGTGCGGTGAGCGCAAAATCGATTCCTTCACTGTTAAACTGAATCAAAGTGCCGGCAACGGCACCCGCTACAGAACCCAATACCCAGTAGAAGTGGTTAAACAGCGACACGAAGAAATAATAATTTGTCTGCTGCGCCGCAGGGATTTTGCTTGTATCGCCGCATACCAGCGAATAGGTTTCATCCGTAAGTGCAAAGATCAGATATGGCTTTCTCTTTCCGGTTTCTTTATATTTCTTGAGCATGGATATGCCGTAAAACAGATGCCTTGCATTAACCATAAGTGTGGTAAATGCCGCTGTGATCAAAGAAGCGCCGCTTGTAAGCAGACCGACTGCCACATACTGCATCGAGCCCGCATAGATGCAAAGGCTCATAATAAACGACATAAAAACACCGTACCCTGCCGACTTGAGAATAATGCCGAAACCAAACCCGAGAACAATATACCCTGTCAGCACAGGAACTGTATCTATAAACGCTGATTTAATCGTATTTTTCATAGCAGGTACAACCTCCGCAAGCACCCTTACACCGATGGTTTCACACCAACCGCTTCCGTTGAATATACCGCCGCTAAAGCGGTGATCTCCTATTATTTTTCAGTTTATCACAAAGTCTTCCCTAAGTCAAAAAGTCATAAAAAAGATACACCTGCAAACATTTCTCTGCCGCTATTTACTTTATATATCAAGATGATATAATGGAATTATGATCGGAGCGTGAAATCACGATCTCCGCTGTTACAAAATCAGGATCAATGCGAGGGGTACATATGGGTTTATTCAAAAGGAAAACCGATGCTGAAATTATTGCAGAAGGCAGAAGTTTGTACATCAAAGGCGATCTTGCCGCTGCAGATTTGAAACTGCTCAAATTAGCTATGAAAGGCAATCCGGATGCCTGCTATTGGGTAGGCCGTATTAGTTTGGAAATCGCAGTGAGGGACCGTGATGCCAAGAGACGCGAAAGCGGCAGACTATTCCTTGAAAAAGCTGCTAATAAGGGTCATAAAGACGCCATTATCCTGATGGCGAAAGAATTCGGCACCCCGAATCCTTTTGCAAATAATGTAGAGATTGACGCAGAGGCCGAAGCAAAAGCCAAAGCAGCAGCCGAGGCAAAGGCCAAGGCAGAGGCTGAAGCGAAAGCTAAGGCAGAAGCCGAAGCAAAAGCCAAGGCAGCAGCCGAGGCAAAGGCCAAGGCGGAAGCCGAAGCAAAGGCTAAGGCGGAGGCCGAAGCAGAAGCCAAGGCGGAAGCCGAGGCAAAAGCCAAGGCAGAGGCCGAAGCAAAGGCAGAAGCAAAGGCAGAAGCTGAAGCCGCTCGGGCTGCAGAACTTGCTGAGGAAGAAGATCTGCGTGCGGTCGAAGAAATAGAAAAAGCGATGGAAGCATACGAAAACTTCGACTGGGAAGAAGCGATGGCCGTATGGAGAAAGTATGCAGACGAGGGTTACACTCTTGCTATAGTATACCTCGCCATGGGTTTATATGATAACGGAGAATTCGAAGAAGCTTTTACATGGTACAAAATAGCTGCAGAGCAAGGTTACGCCAAGGCTCAGATTCATTTGGCTAGAATGTACCATGAAGGTACAGGAACCGTACAAAATCATGAAAAAGCATTTGAATGGTTCATGAAAGCAGCAAAACAAGGTAATGTTGATGCTCAGTTTATTATAGGTCTAATGTATCATGACGGTGACGGAACACAGAAGAATGCACAAGAAGCTATAGCTTGGTTGACAAAAGCAGCAGAGCAAGGTGATGCTGAGGCTCAGTTTACTGTGGCTGAAATGTATAGACGCGGCAACGGAACCGAGAGAAATCCCTTCGAAGCTTTTAAATGGTACAAAAAAGCAGCAGAGCAAGGTAATGTCAAGGCACAGTTTACTGTAGCTTTAATGTATAACTTCGGTAACGGAACTGCAAGAAATCCTGTAGAAGCTTTGGAATGGTTTAAGAAAGCAGCTGAACAAGGTGATGTAGACGCTCAGTTTGAGTTAGCCACAATGTATGCCGACGGTAACGGAACACCAAAGAATACGCAAGAAGCTATGGTTTGGTTCGCAAAAGCCGCCGAACAGGGCCATACAGAGGCAAAAGCGGAGCTTTCGAAACTCCGCGGCAAATAAAAAAGGAAAAGAGCCGGGAAGCCAAAGTTTCCCGGCTCTTTTTGGCGCGCTTGAAGGAATTCGAATCCCCGACCTTTCGCTTAGGAGGCGAACGCTCTATCCTGCTGAGCTACAAGCGCATATTACTGGTTTATTTTACAGCAGAGGCCGGTATTTGTCAACCGAGGTTTGTCGGCAAAACCGTTCGATATAGCCTTGACTATTCCCCTTCTCTAAAATATAATTGTAACTGTCGGGATTTGCCGAAATTTGTTTTGGAAGGGAATTTAAGTCCTATGAAAAACGCCGCACGGTCTTTAAAGGCTGTTCTTGCATGTATACTTGCACTCATGCTTCTTCTCAGCACATTCACCGGCTGCGCCGCACAGGAAGGCACAGCTGAAAAGCAGGAGAACACCACTTCTGCGCAGAAAGAAGATAACAAGAAAAACGATAAAAAAGAAGAAATCAAGCTTGCCGGTAACCTGAATATCAGCGGGCGCGAACTTCTGACACAGAAATACGAGGTCGATGAAAAGCTCGTCGTTTCCGTTCCGGAACTTGAGATCATGGATGACGACCCGATGGCTAAGCCAGAGCCCACTATCCCGCCGGTCGGTACGGATTGCGGCTCCAAGCTGATCGCGCTCACATTCGACGACGGTCCGACTTCTGTCACCACAGAATTTGTTCAGGCACTCAATGAACTCGATGTAGACTGCACATTCTTCATGCTCGGCTATCTGATTGAAAGCTACCCGGAAGCCGTTCGTGCCATGGTCGAAGGCGGCCACCAGATTGCAAGCCATTCTTACGACCACCCGAACCTGAAAACAAGCAGCCAGGAATCCGCGTTCAATCAGCTTGCAACTACTGAGAATCTGCTCAGCAGTATCGACGGTAAATCGAACCACTACATTCGCTGCCCGTACGGTGAATCCGGCGATTACGTTAAGTCCATTGCAAATGCCCCGCTGATTTACTGGAGCGTTGACACTGAGGACTGGAAAAGCCGCGATGCCGATGCTGTGTATAATGCTATCGTTACAATGGCGTATGACGGATGTATCATCCTCTGCCACGACATTTATGATTTTACCCGTCAGGGCGCACTCCGCGCGATCCCGGAGCTCAAAGCCGCCGGCTATGAGTTCGTTACGGTTGAAGAACTCTTAAAGCGCCGTGCTGTGGATATCCAGAACGGTGTTACCTACTACGATGCACAGAACGAAGGCACCACCTTCCCGGACAACGTTGTTCCGCTGACCTTCGGCTCCTTTGCGGAAGATATGCCGGCTGCAGAACCCGCCCCGACAGCTGAACCCACACTTCCGGCAGAAACCGAAACCCCGTAATTTTCAAGGGCACCCGAAAGCTTACCGCTTTTCGGGTGCCCAATTTCATACTATAATTCAATTGCAAATCACTTTATTGTTTTACCAAACACGCAGAAAGGAGGTGCGTAAAAATGAAACGGTTTTACAAGATGGTCGAAGCTTCCAACAAACGTTTTCCAGACGGTGTTGAGCCGTATCAAATGGCGACCCGTCTTTTGGAAGAATGCGGCGAAATCGCGAGTGAGATCAATTTATGGGAAGACTCCGGCATAAAAAGACAGAAGCACGGTGATCCGAAAAAAGAGAATATCGCAAATGAGATCCGACAGGCTATGGTCGAACTTGTGAAGATCGCAAAATATTATCACGTGGAACAAGAACTGGAAGACTCCATTCGTATTTCCTTGGAACGCTCCAAGGCAGAAGGTCTTATTGAATAAAGCATAGATAAAGAAAGAGGTCAGCACTTATTTCAGTGCTGACCTCTTTTTAGTGTTTCACTTAATAGCGGTTGATGAAATCGCTGTAGCTTTCCGGCTGCTTTGCACGCTGATCATTCTGCTGTGCACGGGCCTGCATAGCTCTTCTGCGGCGCTCTTCTCTGCGCTTTTTCTTTACACGCTGACCGTGTGTATAAATAACGATAAAGCCGATAATGCCGATAACGAGAACAATGAAAATAATTGTTGCAATAACACGCAGGATCGTTTCGACTACACCGGGCTTCTCGCCCTCATCTTCTGCCTGCTCCGGCTGCGTGGTCGGCTCTGTGGACGGCGCGTTTTCACCGACTGTACCGCCGTTATTTACAGCGTACAGCTCTGCCTTATCCGCGATCGCACCGAAGATTTTCTGCACACCGGCATCGTACTGCGCTGCGGCAAAATCCGGTTCGAGGTGCTGGTCCAAAAGCTGAGACCAGGTCTGCACCGGGAATTCTGCGCTCAAGCCGTCACCGGCAATCGCAATGTAGTTCTGCTCCTGTGCGGAAATAGCCAGCATGAGGCATTTTTCCTCTGTGCCGCCGGCCTGCCAGCTATCGACGATACGGTGCAGATATGCGCCCTTTTCGTTGATATCCCGGCCCGGAATGGTCTTTAAAGACAAAATAATGATCTGAATGCCGTATTTTTCAAAAAGTGTTTCGTTGCGGGAGATGATCGCATTCTCTGTCTCTGTGTTGATGATTTCTTCCTCATCGCGCACATAGAATTTTGCGGTCGGTGCCGGGATCTCAACTATCGGATCCGCCGTTGTCTCCTCTGCCGAAGTTTCGCTGCTGCCCTCTGTCGATTCCGCGAACGCTGCTGTGCCGAACATGGTGAACAGCATCATAAACGCCAGAAGCAGAGAAAGCAGTTTAACGGATTTTTTATTTGTAAATACCATAAACAGCTCACCTTTCTATGTTCTGCAAACCGTGCAGGACATAATTCTCCAATATACCTCTCATTCTACGTATATTTGCTCCATCTGTCAAGAAAAAAATAGACCCGACACACGCAGTGCGCATTTCGGGTCTAAAATTACTTCAGTTCAACAACGGTAACACCGCTCTCGCCTTCGCCGTATACGCCGAGACGGAAAGTTTTTACAGCCTTATGCCGCTTCAAATGCATATGAATACCGCTGCGCAGAACACCGGTACCCTTGCCGTGGATAATGGTAAGCTGGTTGAGGTTTCTCAGCACAGCATGGTCAATGAACGCATCCACTTCCATGATGGCTTCTTCCACATTCATACCGCGCAGGTCGATTTCATTGCGCACATTTGTATCGCTGCCGGGGGCTTTCGTTACATTACGGTGGCCGCCAAGCTTCTTCTTTTCCTTTTCTTTTCGGTCTGTCAGGCGAAGATTCTTAAGCGGAACACGTGTTTTAATAATACCGGCCTGTACAAGCACCATATCACCGGATTTCGGCAGCTCGAGCACGGTCGCGGTCTTATCAATATCGTAAATGAGAACGTTATCGCCCACCTTGAGCGGTCTGGGCAACACATATTCTTCATTCGATTTCGGCTGATGTACCGGGTCGCTTGCTTTTTCAAGATCGCGAATACCGGCTTTCAAACGCGCCTTCTGTTCTGCGGAAAGCTCCGCCATCTTTTCGCGGCGCATCTTTTCGAGTTCATCCATCAGGCCTTGCGCCTGCTGGCGGGTCTTCTGTACGATATCCGCTGCCTCGCGGCGTGCGCGCTCCACTTCGTGCTTGGCATCTTTTTCCGCACGCTCACGCAGCGCATCTGCCTCGCGGATCTTCTTCTCCGCCTCAATGCGGTACTGCTCGGCATCGCGGCGCTCATCTTCCATCTTGCGGCGGCTGTCTTCCAAACGGGTGACAACCTCCTCGAAAGCACTGCTTTCCTCAGAAACAAGTGTCTTTGCACGCTCTACGATGTCATCCGGCATACCGAGACGCTTCGAGATCGCAAACGCATTGGATTTGCCCGGAACGCCGATGAGCAAACGGTATGTCGGGCGCAGTGTCGCCACATCAAATTCGCAGCAGCCGTTTTCTACGCCGTCTGTCTGCAGCGCGTAAGCCTTAAGCTCCGCATAGTGCGTTGTCGCCATGATCTTTGCGCCCTCGGCACGCATGGCTTCAATAATGGAGATCGCAAGAGCGGCACCTTCTACCGGGTCCGTACCTGCACCGAGCTCGTCGATGAGGATAAGGCTGCTATCGTCCGCCTGTTCCAGAATACGGATGATATTCGTCATGTGTGCAGAGAACGTGGACAGGGACTGTTCAATACTCTGCTCATCACCGATATCGGCAAGAACATGTCGGAACACGGAAATCTCACTGCCTTCACCGGCCGGGATCATCAGGCCGCACATTGCCATGAGGGTCAGAAGACCGGCTGTTTTCAGGGAAACCGTCTTACCGCCCGTGTTCGGACCGGTGACGATCAATGCATCAAATTCCTGACCGAGCATCAAGTCGGTCGGAACGACCTTTGTTTTATCAATAAGCGGATGACGTGCCGCTTTAATATTCACACGGCCTTCGTTATTCAGCTTCGGCACTACGCCCTTCATCTTATAGGCAAGCTGACCCTTTGCGAAAATGAGGTTCAGTTCTACCGCAGCTTTATAACTCGAGACAATACCGTCCGCAAATTCGCCGACCTCACGGGAAAGCTCCGAGAGAATACGGTCGATCTCTTCCTGCTCCTCGGCGCGCAGCACACGGATCTCATTGTTCGCTTCCACAACACCGATCGGCTCGATAAATACGGTCGCACCGCTACCGGAAGAATCGTGCACAAGGCCCTTCACTTCGTTGCGGAATTCCGCCTTGACCGGCACAACGTAACGTCCGCCGCGTTGCGTAACGATGGCTTCCTGCAGGTACTTCTGATACGTCTGCGAGCGGATAAGCTTATCGAGCTGCTCGCGTACACGCACGGATGCCGCACGGATCTTACGGCGAATCGCTGCAAGCTGAACACTCGCATTATCGGAAATTTCCTCTTCGCTGACGATCGTCATGGAAATTCTTTCTTCTATAAACTTGTTCGGCTGAAGTGTCTCAAAGCGCCAGTCCAGCGCAGTGGGAATGCTTTCGCTCTTTTTGCGCCAGTCTGCAACACTGCGAATTGCGCGCAGCGTTGCCGCAACGGCCAGAAACTCCGGCAGATTCAGCACACCTCCCGCCTGTGCGCGGCGCAGTGCGTTCGTTACATTCGTCATACCGTAGAAAGACGGTGCACCGAAACGGGCCATCAGAACGAAGGCATCGTCAGTCTCCTGCAAAAGGCGTGCAACATGCTTTAAGTCGGTATCGGGTTCGATCCTTCCGGCAAGCTCTGCAGCATCCGCGCAGGTCGTTTCATTGGCGAGCATGGAAAGAATCTTATCCAGTTCCAGCGATTTATAATCTTTTAACATAAACTGTCTCCTGTAATCGAGGTGATCTTTTTGGCTTTAATCCAAAAACGTCTTGTAAAATTCCAGCGTTTTCGGCAACGTATGCAGTGTACGCCGCACATAACTTTCGGTCGCGGTATTGAGGATCTTCAAAGCCTCTTCCGGCAGCGAAAACGCATATAATTTCGAAAAATCGGAATAAACGATATGGCGCATCGCAGTCAGCACACCGGGCGGCAGCGGGATGTACGGCTCATTTGCACCGTGAAAACAATCCTTGCAAAGCAGAATACCGCTGTCCGGCAGAAAATACATGACATCCGATTCATACGCCACGCAGTCCGAACAGGCAATAAGGTTCGGCATATATCCGGCGGTGCTCAGCATACGCAGCTCCGTAACAGACTGCAGCATACGCAGCGGACGTGTACCGTTTGCCAAAAAATGCAGCGAGTTCAGCACAAGGCGCAGGTATTCCTCCGATTCCGTCTCTTCCGGCACCATCAAATACGCCAGTTCACAAAAATACTGCGCAAGTGAGAGCGCGGCAATATCCCGTCGAAGTCCGAAAAAGACCTCGATGGGTTCCGCATCGTCTATTATGTATTTTTCCCGCCCCTTAAACACGGAGAGACGGGAATAACAAAGCAACTGTGTTGCTGCACTTTTGCTGTCCTTCAGGCTTTTCGCTTTACGGGCAAACGCACGAAGTACACCGGCATCTTTTGTGAGCACCGTAACAAGGCGGTCACTCTCACCGATCGTCTGCTCCTTGATGATCAGCCCCTGGGTCTTTACCTGCATTCAAAACTCCTGCCGCACTGCCGCCGGTTTCTTCCCGGCGTTTCAGCTGTGCATAACGAATATAATCTTCTACTTTTCCGCTGTGGAAAAAGCTGTCCCACGCCCGGTTTTCCGCCGATTCCTCTTCCTTTCCCGGGTCGGACATATTGAAATCATTGCCGGAGATCATTCCTTAGACCCTCCCTTTCAAACGGTTTACCTTTTAGAGTATTTGCGTTTGAGCCGGGGGTATGACAGGAAAATAAATCTTTTATCGACTTCTTCCGGCAGATTTTTCTTTAAAAATGTGCTAATACACGGTTAGTCCAAAAAGTCTTTCTTGTCGAAGCCAAGGGAAGCCAGTACCTGCGGACGCTGTCTCCAGTCCTCTTTCACCTTTACCCAAAGGCGCAGGTTGATCTTGCAGCCAAAGAAGCGTTCCATATCCTCTCTTGCTTTGGAACCGACCTTTTTCAGCATAGCGCCGCCCTTGCCGATGATAATACCCTTGTGGGTATCGCGCTCGCAGTAAATCGTTGCGTCGATCTCCGTGAGATCTCCGCGTTCCTTCATGCTCTCCGTTACGACCGCCACACCGTGCGGGATCTCCTTATCCGTAAAGCGCAGGATCTTCTCTCTGACGATCTCGGCAGCAATAACACGCTCCGGCTGATCGGTAAGCGTATCTTCGGAGAAGAAATGGCCGCCGGGCTGTGCGAGCTTCTTCAGCTCTTCCTTCAGAATGTCCATACCGTTGCCGTCCTTTGCGGAGACCGGAACGATCGCATCAAACTCATAAAGCTGCGACAGCTCCATGATCTGCTCCATCAGGATGGACTTATCTTCATGCATATCGATTTTATTGATCGCGAGTACAGCCGGAAGACCGAGAGACTTGAATCGGGCTACAAGCTCTTCGTCCGCTTTAGAGATCTTCGTGCCGGCTTCTGCAACGAGAAGGCAGGCATCCACACCTGCAACGGACTGTGTAACGCTTTTCACCATATAATCGCCGAGCGAATTTTTCGGCTTGATCAGACCCGGTGTGTCAATGAACACAAGCTGTGTCTCATTCTCTGTCCATACGCCCATAATACGTGTACGGGTCGTCTGCGGCTTGCTCGAAACGATTGCAAGCTTTGTGCCGATCAATCGGTTCAAAATGGAGGACTTGCCTACATTCGGTCTGCCGACGATCGCAATAAACGCCGCTTTTTCATTCATATAATCCATATTCATATCCATAAACTTTTCCTCTATATTAACTTACTTAAAGACATTTACTTCTTTTTCCGCTCAAACCATTCTCCGATTCCAACGGGACCGACAAACACAAAGATAAGAGCCAAAGCGGAAACGGCTATAAACAGTACACAATATATCGGCGCAGTGAAAATAGCGCAGATCAGTCCCCACAGCTCTGCAGGACGCCAAAGCACCACAAAACCGATAATTGCGGCAAAAGCCGCGCAAACCAGCACCGCTCCCGCCGCAATGTCCTTTGTTTTTCCGATAAACGGGTTATAGCTCTTCTGGGCATAGTCGCACAGCATCTCGATCGCGGTATTAAAGCCTTCCGCAGAAATCACCAGCGCAATAGCCAGAAGCAGTACGGCATACTCCCCACGGGATACCTTAAGAAACGGTGCAAAAAACAGCACATAAAGCGCTGCTGTCAGGTGCACACGCATATTCCTCTCGGTTTTGACCGCAAAAAGGAGACCGCGAATCGCATCACCGAAGCTGTCGGTGAGCGAGCGGCGCTTGCCTTTTGTTTTCCAATCGGGTACCATGATCAGACCGTGTAGCTGCTTGTGCCCGGAAGGCCAAGCTGTGTCATGACCATTTCTTCCTTTTCGCGCATACGAACACGCTCCATACCACCGTTCTCATGGTCATAACCCAAAAGATGCAGCATGGAATGTGCGGTTAAGTAACCGACCTCTCTGTCCAGGCCGTGACCGTAACGGTCAGCCTGCTCGAGAGCCGTTTCCATAGAAAGCACAATATCACCGAGGATCTTTGCGCCGGTGTCATGGTTGACATCGTACACACCGTTCTCGCCCATCGGGAAAGAAAGTACATCCGTTGCACGGTCCTTGTCACGGTACTGTGCATTCAGTTCGCGGATCTGCTCGTTATCCACGAAAGTTACACTGATCTCTGCCGGGTCATTGAAACCTTCCATGCGCAGCACGGCATGGCAGCAGCGACGGATCAGCATGCGGATGCCCGTCGGGATCTTTACTTTCTTCTGGTTGTTCGTGATAATGACTCTGATCTTTTCCATATGTCAAAATCCTTTCGCTGAAGGGAATTATTTTGCGTTCGTTGCTTTTTCGTATGCCTTGATAATATCCTGCACCAAACGGTGGCGGACAACGTCCTTTTCGGTAAACCGGAAAATCGCAATATCATCGACATTCTTGAGGATACGCACAGCATCCTTCAAACCGGATTTCTTGCCATCCGGCAGGTCGATCTGCGTGATATCACCGGTAATGACCATCTTGGAGTTAAAGCCAAGACGGGTCAGGAACATTTTCATCTGTTCACTCGTGGTATTCTGCGCCTCATCGAGAATAATAAAGCTGTCATCGAGTGTTCTGCCTCGCATATAGGCCAGCGGTGCCACTTCAATGCTGCCGCGTTCTACAAGACGCTGGTACGTTTCCGCACCGAGCATGTCAAAAAGCGCATCATACAGCGGGCGGAGGTACGGGTCGACCTTCTGCTGCAGATCACCCGGCAAAAAGCCGAGCTTTTCACCTGCTTCAACCGCGGGACGGGTCAGGATAATGCGGTTGACCTGGTTTGCTCTGAATGCGGTTACAGCCATTGCAACCGCCAAATACGTTTTACCTGTACCGGCAGGACCGACACCGATCGTAATGGTATTTTTCTTTATATTTTCACAGTAATTCTTCTGACCTACGGTCTTCGGCTTTACCGGCTTACCTTTAGATGTAATGCAAATGCAGTCTCCGGCAAGCGGTACCATCTGTGCTTCACTGTTTTCACGAACCATATCCATGCAGTAGCCGACATTCTGCTCTGTCAGTGTTTCTCCGCGGGAAATCAGCTTCAAGAGGCTTTCCACAGTACGCGCTGCAGCGGATACACCGTTTTCTTCTCCGGAAATCTTCAGCAGCGAATCACGGCAGGAAAGTGTAACATTAAAGTTTTTTTCTATTCGCTTGGCGTGCACATCAAAGCTGCCAAACAGCTCTGCTGCATGCTCCGCCTTTTCTAAAAGAATGCTCTTTTCCAATTTTTACTCCTTAATTTCGATCTGAACAAACACCCGTCACCGGATATTCATCGTTATTATACCATAGCCGACACATTTATGTTCATGGTAATTTATACGAAAATTTTCTCATTGATTATGCATTTTAAACAACAGCATTCTTTTCCCCATACAGTCACTTCATCCCTGCCCGCCCATCGGTACTTCCACCGCTATGTCTTCCAGAACAGTACACTCAGACACGGCATATACTACGCCGTTTTTCTCGCTGAACCGGATCTCTTCCGATAAAATCTCTCCGGTATCACCTAAATAATTTTCCTGTAAGATCCGTACCTTTTCGAGTGCACGCCGCTGCGCCTGTTCTGCAGTGTACGCTATTTTTTTCTGTTCTTTCGAAATACAGTGCTGTGTTTCGAGCCAAACGGGAATTGCTGTACCCAAAACCGTAAGCTGACTTTTTTTCAGGATATTTATATTCTGGGACTGTGCACCTTGAAAAGCGATCGGAAATTTTAAGCCGAGCACACGCAATATTTTCCTTTCTCCCACGGACACTTCTCTGCTTGTTTCCTCCTCACGCGGACACTCCGCCGTAAACGTATGTAAAGTCTCCGCGTAGATCTCCGCCCTCGAATGGGAAAGCAGATGGCGTACTTCCTGCTCCGGATCCCATGGGTCACCGATCACCGTGACACCGGAAACCAAAGTCTGTCCTTCTTTCACAGCAGCGCCCATTTCAACAAGAACACGCCCACCCTGTGCCGCAATTTTCCGAATCAAGCCATCTCGCTTTGCTACAACATCATAAGCTCCAGTTTTTTCGGGTGCTTTCACCTTTTGTGCGGCCGGCCGGTAATCGAGCGAAACCCGACAGCCGTCCGAATTGAAGCTTGCCCATGATATTTGCGGTAATTCCCGAATAAATGCATTTGCAGCCGTAGGCAGATCAAGTTCTTGTTTCGAAGCGCCGATAAAAACACCGCTCTTTTTCGCCGCTGAAAGGATCTCGCTCTGTGCATACGGTGCTTCTCCAATTACATCCACACACCAATAGAAACCGGACAGCCATATGTAAAGTGCTGCTGCAAGGATAACACCGACCGGAATACCCGGACGTTTTCGAACCCGCCGCACAACAAACGGAAGACCATGCTTTTCCATAAGTCGTACCCATGTATGTGTCCGGATCTTGATCGCGTGCAGCTTTTTAAACTGCTTTGCACGAATCAGCAGCTCCAGTTTATCATTCTCTGTCCGCATGGCAAGTGGAGAAATTCCGCTGCGGATCAAAATATTAATAAACCGCGTTGTATCCCCCGAAACATGCACAAGAGCCGTACCCCCGACCCAGCGCATCAAGTTCTCCATCATCGAAAACTAACCTCCCCGATCCTCCCGCCAAGCACGGCGGAATCCTCATCTATACAGATCATCCGAAGTCCTTCACCGCGTACCCAAATCTGCCGACGCCCGCAGCGAAATCCGATTTCTTCCGCCGTATATGCAATGATCCCGTCGCAGCCTTCGAGGATCAGTTTTTCGCGGCCCAATATTTCTGTTCGTACCGAGCCGCCCGTCAGGCTGTACCGAAGCTTATCTGCCGTTTCCCCCAATCATGTCACCTCCGCATTTTCTTCCGATATTAATATGCAAAAGGAAACACGCATATACTGCGGTAAGATTTTCCGGGAGGTTCTTTGCATGCTGTTGATCAGAAAAATTGTCCGCCTCGCAAACAGTTATGCCGTACAAAACACCATAGCAGCTGTTCTGCTTCTCTGCTCATGTATCTTACTTATTCTTCATCGCGATGCGGCCCGAAACGGTGTATTCACCGGTGTATATATGTGTTTGAACACATTGGTTCCTTCTCTCTTCCCGTTCGTGATCCTTTCCTGCCTGATCACACGCAGTCGGGCAGCAAAATTACTTTTCTGTCCGTTTGCCCCTATTATGCGGCATGTTTTCCGTCTGCCTGCCTGTGCAGCACCGGTTTTGATCTTAGGTCTTACCGCAGGGTATCCCGTCGGTGCCAAAATAACGGCCGCACTATATGAAAAAGAGGAACTCAACCGTGAACAGGCCGCCAGACTTCTGAGCTTCTGTACAGCACCGGGATATGCCTTCTGTGCGTACACAGCATCAGCCGTTTCCGGATCAACCGCCTGTGTTATCATTCTGTTTATTTCCACCGCTCTTCCGCCTTTGTTTATCGGTGCTATTCGTGCTTTCTTTGCACCGAAACCGAAGAACTTGCAAGCTGTGGAAAACCCTCCGTTTGATTTTACGGATACGGTACGGGACGGTGTTTCCGCCATGGCATCCATGTGCGGATTTCTTGTTGTTTTCTCTGCCCTGCTCTCTGTTTTACAGTCTTCCGGTATATTTCGCACACTGGTCGCGCTGTTCACAGCCCTCGGGTTCACGGTATCGGACGCCGGTGCATTTCTAACTTATTTTCTCGAGGTCACTGCCGGTGTCACACACAGTGCATACTGGCACCTGCCGCTTTCCGTCACCGCTTTCGGTCTGGGATTCGCCGGACTTTGCATTCATCTGCAGCTGTTTTCATTCTTTCGAAGGAAAGCATTTCCAATGTCCAAATACACTTATCTCATTTTCCGTTTTCTTACGGCACTGTGTTCTTCTTACGTCTGCCGGATGCTGACCCGTATATTTCCGACAGCTGCCGCGGTTTCTGTCGGAACTGCACCGCTCTCCGCAATTCCGGCAGGCAGTTCCGCACTCAGTGCCGCGCTGTTGAGCCTTTCCGTTTTCTTCCTTTTAGTCTGCTATAATACGCAATCAACATCATAGAAAATTTAACTTTCAGTATCTGTTTACAATTTTTTGTGGAATTCCCGCTTTCTAAATGATACAATAAATTTAATAAACAGTATCTCGGAGGACATAAACGTGTTCGGACGTAAAAAGAAAAAAATCAATAAAGACACCTTATTCGGTTCCACTATAGAGTTAAGCTGCGCACACTGTCTCAACAGCATTACGGTGCAGGGGGAAGCTCGCTGCCGTATCGGTCAGTCGCTGACAAACGGTAAGTGCAAAAAATACACATATGATCCGCTGCGCCGCATGCCGAAAGGCGAACCGAAGCTGAGAACGTATTCCGCAAAGGATTTCGAATTATGAACCGCTTAAAGGCTTTTCGTTTACGGAGATTTTGGTTGTTGCTCCTATTTCCCGCCGCGATCGCGCTGGATCTTGCCGCAAAAGCCTCTCCGGATTTTGCAGAATGGTATGCCGTAACGATTTACCCAGTCTATGCGCAGACTTTCGCAGCAATCACCGGTATTCTGCCCTTTTCGCTCGGCGAAGCTGCCATTGTTCTGCTGATCGCAGGCGCTCTCATCTGGCTTGTACGCAGTATTTATTTGCTTATAACACACAATGAAAATCGTTTCGAGCGCTTCGTACGTGTTGTATCCGTACCGCTGATCATCGCCGTGTGCATTTCTTTTTTGTGCGTAACAAATTACGGTACAAACCACCGCCGTTATTCCTTTGCACAGGTCAGCGGACTCGAGGTACGTCCTTCTTCTGTCGAGGAACTATACGGGCTTTGCGTTTTTCTGACACAGACTTCCAATCTGCTGCGCGAACAGGTTTCAGAAGATGAAAACGGCGTATTCATGCTCTCGGACGATGTCTATACGAACGCTAAAAATGCCAAAAACTACTTTAACGGGCTGAATGAGGCTTATCCCACACTGTATACAACGGGAACGCCCAAACCGGTTTTGGCTTCCGAAGTGATGTCCTATCTCGATATCAGCGGTATATACTGCCCCTTCACTTTTGAAGCCAACGTAAATGTGCACATGAACGATTCAGCTGTACCGTTCACCATGTGCCACGAGCTCGCTCACCTTTCCGGATACATGCGCGAAGATGAAGCGAATTTTATTGCTTTTCTTGCAAGCACACACAGCAATGACCCGGACTTTGTCTACAGCGGCATGTTTCTAGCGATGATTCACACATCAAACGCGCTCTTTTCCGCCGATCTTGAACTTTGGAAAGAAGTAAACGCTATGAAAAGCGAGGCTGTACAGCGCGACTCTCTTGCGAATAATGCCTACTGGGAACAGTACGATACACCCGTTGCCGAAGTTTCCAACAAAGTAAACGATACTTACCTCAAAGCAAACGGACAAACGCTCGGTGTACGTTCCTACGGACGCATGGTCGACCTGCTACTCGCATATTTCAGAGTGGACAAATAATTGATTTTAATAACTGCAGTCAGGAGATGAAATGATGGCCACACTTTACGTTTCGGATCTCGACGGAACACTACTGCGCAGTGATGAAACGATTTCGGAATATACAAGTGATGTTATCAACACACTTGTGGAAAGAGGTATGCTCTTTTCATACGCGACTGCCCGCTCATTGATCACCGCCAAAAAGGTCACTGACGGACTTTGTGCCAAAATTCCGCTGATCGTCTACAACGGTGCATTCGTGATCGATAATATAACAGGAAAAATTCTGATCGCAAATTATTTTGATGCTTCCGTTCTTGATATATTGGATGATTTGTTTGCCCATAAAGTTTATCCCATCGTATACTCCCATATTAACGGAAAAGAAAAATTCTCTTTTGTACCCGGTCTATGCACAACCGGTATGAATGCATTTTTATTGAGCCGAAAGGGTGATATACGGACAAACGCAGTAAGTACACCGGATGCCCTGAAAGACGGTAATATCTTTTATATAACCTGTATCGATACATCCGAAAAGCTCGAACCGCTGTACGAAAAGTACAAGGATAAGTATCACTGTGTATATCAGACCGATATTTACACCAACGAACAATGGTTGGAAATTATGCCGGCGGAAACATCAAAGTCAAATGCGATCAAGCAGCTGCAAAGTGTTTTGGGCTGTGAAAAACTGGTCGTATTCGGCGACGGCAAAAATGATATCGATATGTTTCATCTTGCCGATGAAAGCTATGCCGTAGAAAATGCACATGACGACCTGAAAAAATGTGCAACCGAAATTATTCCGTCCAATAATGAAGACGGTGTAGCCAAATGGCTCTCAGAGCATTTTGAACATCACGCATAATTCTGTTTTAAGAATACTAATTACACTTTCATATTAAATAAGAAACCCGACCTGTAACCGATAACAGGTCGGGTTTTGCATTGCCGTCTCAAATGATTTTCAACAAAAAAAGAACGCTGTAGTTAATAACCGACAGGCGCTCATCTCGAAACATTCCACAAAAAGAAAAAATCCGGTTAAAAACCGGACACAAATGCAGAGAAAGTTCTGCAGATAAAGAAATATACCGCACAAGTCGGAGGCCAAGCGGTCTTAGGAAGACAATGACTAGACCCAACTCCTTGGCTCACAGAACGACATGGCTACGATCCGACTTCATCTCGAAACATTCCACAAAAAGAAAAAATCCGGTTAAAAACCGGACACAAATGCAGAGAAAGTTCTGCAGATAAAGAAATATACCGCAC
>JAZNMV010000194.1:0-4110 GCA_045579885.1 Acutalibacteraceae bacterium
GCTTTGTTTTGTTTTTTTTACAGTCTTTTAAACGGAGTTTCTTCGCGTGCGCGCTCGAAAATACCGGCCATATATTCTTCATGGCGATCCGCCTGCAGCTTGAAAACAGGCAGGTGATCTTTCGGTACAGTCTGCATGCAGTACCGCTCGATATCTTCCACACTGACGTTATCGGCTTCCGAGCCGGTGATGAAGATCACGTCCGGGTTGATGAGTGCGATGCTGCAAATTGCGGCAGTGCCCATCATGGAAACCGTCTCATCGCCGCGGATCATACGCGAGATGCTTTCTTCCATGGAGAGCGAGCCGTTCGGGAAGGGCAGGCAGATAATGCCGCCCGCGAATTTTGTACTGCCCACAACGACCTTGCCGTCCACTACGCTGCCTGCACCGGCGCCGTCATGGCTGGGCCAGTACAGAACGGAAAGAGAATACGGGTGATCGGTGCGGTTCTTAATATAGAAACCGTAGGAAGCAAAGTACATGTCGTTTTCGACAAGAACGGTCAGTCCGAGCTTTTCTTCGAGTACGGTTTTCGGGTTAAAGTTCTGAAGTGCCGGGAAGCTGCAGGAAGCGATCTCGCCGTCGCGCAGAACGTGGCCGGAAATACCGATGCCCACGGTGCAGATGAGCGGATCTTTCGAAACGGTTTCCGTTACTAGGGAAATAAGGTCTTCGGGGTGGATATCCGAAAGCGGACAGAATTTCTCGCGCAGTACATTACCGAAAAGGTCGCAGATGCGTAACGCGAGACCGGTGCTGTCGAAGGAGTTGTTGTCCGTATAGAGACACAGGATATGCGCGTAGTCCGCATTTAAGGAAAAGCGGCGTGCGGGACGTCCTCCGTTTGGCGCAGCGCAGGAAAGCTCCAGCACCTGACCGTCCGCGATCATTTCCGCAAGCAGGGAGGTACAGGCGGCAAGGCTCAGGCCGCAGGCAGCGGCGATATCCTTTTTGGTGGCGCACTCTGCACTGTAAAGTACGGTACGGATGGCAGCGATATTCTTCTGTTTCAAATGGGCACTGCAGCAAAGTTCTTCGGACATACGGACTTCCTTTCCAAAATAACGGGCACTTCATCGGCTCTCGGCCTTTATCGGTTTTATCTTACCATTATCAGGCGTAAAAAACAATAGACATTTCGGAGAATGTGTGTTATAATATCCTGAAATATGTTTACGGAGTGATTTTTTTGGAGCAGAGAGCTTTTGAACTTATACAGAATAAACTGCAGGCAGCACTTTACGAGCAGGGCTTCGGCGATGCGATCGAACTCAAGGAAGAGGGCGCAAAGGCTGTCATGTTCACAACAGGCGAAGTTGCTTACGGCATTCTCTATGAAGAGAACAAGAAGCGTTTCGTACTGCGCAGTGCAACCATGGTCTCGAAGACCGAACCGGGCCAGTGGCGTATGCTTTCCACATGGCTGTTCGATGATGAGAGCACACTTGCAGATGCAGAGAGCATTGCAAACGACTTTTTGGAGATCACCCAGAGCGAAAAGCGCGTTGAACTCGTGAAGACTTCCAAGAAGCGCCGCAAGAAGGAAGAGGAGAACAATGCGGACCCGCAGTTCTTCTTTAACCGCCTCGTTCCCGTTTTCCCGGAACTCAGAGATGAGATGAACGAAGAGCGCATCGTTTACGGTCAGGTCCGTCCGACCGTTTTCGCCGAGGAGAAGATCGCGCCGAAGTGCGAGAAGCTGGCTAAGGAATTCCCGAACAGCGAACCGTTCAAGCGTATGGTCGGTGTTTTCTGTGATATCTACAATACAGGCGATAAGGATACCCGCGCGGTCATCCAGTTCGGTGTTCTGAACTCCATCAAGGACGAAACCGCGATCAAGAATATTATGGATAACTTCACGGAAGACTGCGATCTTTCTAAGGTCTATAAGTTCTCCAGAAAGCTGATCGGCAAGAACATCAAGCCCGAAAAGAAGAAGAAGGAAGCAAAGGTCGATGCACGTCTGAGCGATCGATAAACTCCGATAAAATTTGCAAAATAGCCCTTGACATTGCTGTGTCCCTATGTTATTATAGGTATACCTCAATTTAGGGGCTATTTTTTTGCGCCTAATTTTTGAGGGAGGCTGGGGACTATATCCCAAAATTTTTTCCGTAAAACGGGAGGTGCCGTCATGAGAGTAAAGGTCGTTTTAGCTTGCACTGAGTGCAAACAGCGCAACTACAACACAAAGAAGAACAAGAAGAATGATCCCGACAGACTTGAGATGAACAAGTACTGCAGATTCTGCAAGAAGCACACACTCCACAAAGAAACAAAGTAAGTGAGGACTTAAAAATGGCCGAAAAAGCAAAAAAAGAAAACGGCTTTGTTCGCTTTACTAAAAAAGTGGGGAAGTTTGTCCGCGACTGTAAGGGCGAGATCAAGAAGATCGTTTGGCCGGCTTCGAAGGCAGTGTTCAAGAACACAGGCGTAGTACTCGCCGTTGCTGTTCTGCTTGGACTCTTCATCTTCCTGCTGGACACCGTCTTCATGAACCTGCTCGGCCTCGTCATGAATGTGGCAGGCTAAGCTGCGCGATTGATCAGAAGCGGAGGGAACGAAATGTCGGACGAAGCAAAATGGTATGTTGTTCATACCTATTCCGGGTATGAAAACAAAGTCGCATCGAATCTGGAAAAGACGGTTGAAAACCTTCAGCTCCAGGATTTGATCCACGAGATTCGCGTGCCTACCGAAAAGGTCGTTGAAGTTGGTGCCAACGGCAAGACCAAGGAAGTAGAACGCAAAATCTTCCCGGGCTATGTCATCGTTAAGATGGTGCTCACGGATGAATCGTGGTATGCGGTTCGCAATATCCGCGGCTGCACGGGCTTCGTCGGTCCGTCTTCCAAGCCGATCCCGCTGACCGATGAAGAGGTCGAGCGTCTCGGCGTGGAGACACGGAATGTCGAAGTCTCCTATCAGGTTGGTGATAACGTCCAGATCACCGACGGTCCGCTGGAAGGCTTTATCGGAATGGTTGACGAGATCGATCTCGAAAAGAATCGTATCCGCGTCACGGTTTCGATGTTTGGACGTGAAACACCGGTTGATCTTGAACTTGATCAGGCTGAACCGGTAGAATGATTCGGTAATTTGCGGCACTGCCGCATTTTATTGAGGGGGTTCGCCCCCTGTGGGAGGAACGTCAAAATTTTTATCTCAGGGCGTTCCGCCATCAACCACGAATTTTTGGAGGTGCAAAAAAATGGCTCAGAAGGTTACGGGCTTTATTAAGCTCCAGATACCTGCCGGTAAAGCTACTCCGGCACCACCGGTTGGTCCGGCTCTCGGTCAGCACGGTGTTAACATTATGGCATTTACAAAGGAATTCAACGAGCGCACCAAGGCTGACGTCGGTCTCATCATTCCGGTCGTCATCACGGTTTACGCTGACCGCTCCTTTACCTTTGTAACAAAGACTCCGCCGGCAGCCGTTCTCATCAAGAAGGCATGCGGCATTGAAACAGCTTCGGGCGTACCGAACAAGACAAAGGTAGCAACAATCACAAGCGAGCAGGTTAGAAAAATCGCTGAACAGAAAATGCCTGACTTGAATGCAGCTAACATCGAGACAGCTATGTCTATGATCGCTGGTACTGCACGCAGCATGGGTGTTACTGTTGTAGACTAATCTCCCGTGTGGGAGGAAAAATCCGATTAACCACTTTGTAGGGAGGAATTAACTAATGAAACACGGTAAGAAATATTTAGAGAGTGCAAAGCTCGTAGACAGAGCATCACTCTATGAGCCGGCAGAAGCTCTTGAACTCGCAGTAAAGACTTCTTCCGCTAAGTTTGACGAAACTGTTGAAGTACATGTACGCCTTGGTGTTGACTCACGTCACGCTGACCAGCAGGTCAGAGGTGCTGTTGTACTTCCCAACGGTACAGGTAAAAAAGTAAGAGTTGCAGTTTTTGCTAAGGGCGAAGCTGCTGACGCTGCTGCTGCAGCAGGTGCTGAAATCGTCGGTGCTGAGGATCTTGTTGCTAAGATCCAGGGCGAAGGCTTCCTTGATTTTGACGTTGCTATCGCAGCTCCCAACATGATGGGTCTTGTTGGTCGTCTCGGTAAGGTTCTCGGTCCCCGTGGTCTTATGC
>JAZNMV010000195.1:0-1771 GCA_045579885.1 Acutalibacteraceae bacterium
AAGGAGTTGGGTCTAGTCATTGTCTTCCTAAGACCGCTTGGCCTCCGACTTCCGGTCATGTGGTGCTTGCAATCGGTCACAGTGCAAGAGATACATTTAAAATGCTCTTTGAGAAAAGCGATATTCCGATGGAAACGAAGCCTTTTTCAATCGGCGCACGAATTGAGCACCGCGCCGAAATGATCGACCGCGCGCAGTACGGTCCGTTTGCAGGAAATAAAAATCTCGGTGCAGCGGATTACAAACTGAATGTGCACCTTGAAAACGGACGTGGTGTTTATACCTTCTGTATGTGCCCCGGCGGTTATGTTGTCGGTGCAGCATCCGAAGAAAACAGTGTTGTTACAAACGGCATGAGCGAATATGCCCGAGACGGAGAAAACAGCAATGCTGCGCTCCTTGTTGGCATTACACCTGCGGATTTCGGTTCCGAGCACCCGCTTGCCGGTATTGAGCTGCAGCGCTCGATCGAAAAAGCGGCATTTACGGCGGGCGGCGAAAATTACAGTGCGCCCTGTCAGCGCGTCGGCGATTTCCTTGAAGGCAGAACGACGAAGTTGTTTGGTGATGTCGTGCCGACATATGCGCCGGGGGTCACGCCGAGTGATATCCGAAAAGTGCTTCCTGAGGTCATTACCGAGTCCATGGCGGAGGGGATCCGCCGGATGGGCCGATATCTTACCGGGTTTGACAGTCCCGATGCACTCCTGACAGCACCGGAGACACGTTCCTCTTCGCCTGTGCGCATACTGCGCGGAGAGACGAGAGAATGCCCCACGGTTCGCGGTTTGTTCCCATGCGGCGAGGGCGCCGGATATGCCGGAGGCATCACGAGTGCCGCGGTGGACGGGCTGCGCTGTGCAGAAGAAATTTTGCGCCAAACTGCGGGAAATTAAGGGATTGACAAAGATATACCGATATGGTAGTATGAATTGAAATTGAATACAAAAAGCTATGAAAAGAAATAGTAAACGGTTTTGAAAGCAAAGAGAGAAGGCGGTTGGTGCGAGCCTTCGTGCAAAAGCTGTTGAACCGGTCTTGGAGCTGTGTGCGGAACGAAAGGCGAGAGCTTTTTCATTAAGCGGCACCGGGTTCTCCCGTAACAGAGAGTGTGTATCGGGTTTCCTGTACACGAGAGTGCGGAATGATTTCCGAATTTAGGTGGTACCACGGACTTGGCTTTTAAGAGTTCGCCCTAAGCCGATCAATATTGGCTTAGGGCTTTTTTGTATTCAGATTCTTATTTTTGAAAGGATGGAACAAAAATGAAACTGGACAAACTTGTTGGCGATCGTTTCCGCGAAAGACCGGCAGACTGCGTTGCGGAGAGCCATGCACTCATGCTGCGCGGCGGCTATATGAAGGGTGTTGCAAACGGTATTTACTCTTCTTACATGCCGCTGAAGAGAATCACACAGAAAATTGAAAACATTATCCGTCAGGAGATGGATGCTATCGACGGTCAGGAAGTACAGTTCCCGGTCGTTATGCCGGCATCTTTGTGGCAGGAATCCGGCCGTTACGAGAGCATCGGCCGCGAGCTCATGCGTTTTTCCGACCGTAACCAGAGCCCGCTCGTTCTCGGTATGACCCATGAGGAGGCTTCCGTACACCTTGTTCGTGAGTACGGCCAGAGCTACTCCCGTTATCCGTTCATGATCTATCAGATCCAGACCAAGTTCCGCGACGAAGCCCGTCCGCGTGCCGGTCTGATCCGTGTTCGTGAATTCACAATGAAGGATGCATACTCCTTCCACACCTCTCAGGAGGA
>JAZNMV010000196.1:0-43262 GCA_045579885.1 Acutalibacteraceae bacterium
AAGCTTTGCCGACGAGCTATGTGCAGTATGCCGGGCAAAAAATCCGTGAAGACATGAGCGGGTTTGGCGGCGGCGTCTACGACTTTATCCAGACCATGTCGAACATGGCACCGTCTATTCTGCTTTCCACGGCTGCGGCGGCTGTTACCGGCGGTATGGGCGCAGCACCGGCAGTCACCAAACTTGCGAGCACTGCGCTTGGTACCGGCGCGATGGCCGGATCTGCCGGCGGTAACGCGTACCAGCAAAAGGTGCAGGAAGGCTACGATCCCGAAGCAGCGCGCAACTACGCAACGCTGGTCGGTGCTTCCGAAGGCGCTTTGCAGTATGCTCTTGGTGGTATCGGCAAGCTGGGTGGTATCGGCGGGAACGTGGCAAAAGCGGTTGCCGGTATCGATAATGCGTTTGTCCGATTTGCGCTGCAGTACGGCGGCAAGATGGCGGCAGAAGGTACGGAAGAAGCTTTGCAGGAAGTTCTGGAACCGCTGTTTGCTGTGGCTGCTCTCGGCGAAGAATACGAGAGCGCGAAGTTTGAAGATATCGCGTATTCCTTCCTCTTGGGTGCAGCGAGTGCCGGTGTGTTTGAATTTGGCGATACGCTCTCGCAAGTCAGAGCGCCGAAGAAAACCGGCCAGGCATTCCACGCACTCGGCGACGACGCGGTCAATTCCTTGATCGAAGCCGGGCTTGCGGCCGAAAAAGGTTCGACGAGCTACAAGGTTGCGCAGAAGCTGCAGAAGATGCAGCAGAGCGGAAAAAAGATCAGCGACTATCAGCTTGGACGACTGGTTGCGGAAGAATCGGAGTTTGCTTCTGCGGCCGCAGCAGATGTTGTAAATCGACAGGAACCGACGACGAAACAGCCTGAACCGCAAACGACGATCGGACAGCCCAAACCGCAACCGACGGAAAGCACCGCAGAAGATGACGACCTCCCGTTTTATGTGTCGGAAGAAACTTCTGCACAGTCCGGCGTTGTGCTCCCCACAGCGGAGGAATACTTCCGACAGAGGGAAAATACCCACTCGACAGCGCAAACGCCCGTAGAAACGCCTACAGCGCAAAATCCGGGCATGCTGCCGACGGCAGAAGATGCAGACCGCAACCGCCGCGCGGCACAGGCTACAACCGAACTGGAACGCAGCGGTATTCTTGCCGATGCAACCGACGAAATGATTTCCACCGCAAAGCATGTGAGTGAAACCACCGGACGTCAGATTGCATTCTACAAAGAGGCTGCGCGAGCGGGTGAAGGCGTTGTCAACGGATACTACAATCCGCAGACAAAGACGATCATGGTAAACGCCGCCAGTCCGAAGGCGACGCAGTGGACGCTGGGCCACGAGCTGACGCACACGATTGAAACCGCGGGCGCATATCAAAAGCTCCGCGATCTGGTTTTCTACCAGTACCGCGGAGACGATCTGCAAAAGGCGCGCAACAGTATCAATGCGCTGTATGGGAAGAAAGGCGTCAGCCTCACGCCTACCGGTGTCGATCAGGAGATCGTTGCCAACTACGTTGCGGACCATCTCTTCACCGACCAACAGGCGATTGACGCGATCGTGCGCGATGACCGTTCGCTCGGCCGCAAGATCCTCGACTTTATCGACCGACTGCTCAAACGCTTCAGTGGTACGGCGCGAGACCGTGACTTCCTTGTCCGGGCGCGCAAATACTACGCACAGGCGCTGGAAAGTACGCCGGAAAGCATTCCGTCCAATGTGTATGACAGTTCGTATGCAAACTTTGATCGTCAACGTTCTAATCTGGATGATGCTCTTGCCGCAGGTGACATTACCGAGGAAGAATACGAAGCGCAGACCGATTTGATGGAACAGGATGCCGCCGGTAAGGGTATCGGGCTGAATCGGTATAGTATTGAGACTCTTTCGGATGGCAAAAAATATGTTCGCGCCGACCGTCAGGTCGTTTACGGAAACAACCCTGAAAGTTGGAGCGAACAATTGGAAGATTATATAAACGGGAAAATCCGTCGTGGGCAAAATGTTGAGCTGATCGGCGAGGACGGCGATATCCTTACATTAACTGCTGAATCTGCCGGTAAAATTGCATCCATGTATAATAGCGACGGAACGACGATGCGAGAAGACTATTTCGAGCGTAAAGTAAACGCAGGAGCGCATATAGACGAGCTTGCAAGTGTTTCCGTAAGGGGGCGAAAGAATCAAGTTGACTACGACGCAAGACACGGAGAAAATGCTGCTGGGGGCTGGAATTATAGAACAGCTTATTTCAAAGACTTTGATGGAAAATATTATCTCTGTACAATTTCTGTTGAAATAGGCAAAAACGGAAATATTATCTATAATATCGGACAAATGCAAGAAAGAAGCTTCCCCACAACGACAAATGCGCTTAACGGCTCTTCCGCCAATGGCGGCGCTCAAGGTGGGAAACCTTCTTTCGACGGTATTGTACCACAACCGGATGATTCTGTCAAGCAGTATTCTATCACTGAAAACAGCAACGGTGAGGAATTGAGCGCAGAACAGCAGGAATACTTCAAGGATTCCAAAGTTGTTGACGAGCTGGGGCGTTTGAAGGTGATGTATCACGGAACACCCAACGGAACGTTTACGGTGTTCCGCGACGGTACATACTTCACAGACAACCAAGCCTACGCGGATCTGTATCAGAATCCGGATGCAAGCTACATCAGCGTCAAACGTACCGAGACCAACCGGAAAACATATGCGGTTTATCTGAACATCACGAAGCCGTTTGTCCTTTCTGATCCCGAAGCGCGTGATATCTATATCAACGAGTACATCAAGGGCGGCAATGCGGTTGGCATCAATCCGTATATGTCTGCTGCAGAGTACCGTGCAATCAAATCGATCGACTGGATGGAGGGCGAAGATCTGCGCGAGTTTTTGCAGGACAACGGATACGACTACGACGGCCTTGTGCTGGATGAAGGCGCAACGGGCGGTTACGGAGAAGACGTGAGATCCCGCGGCAATTCGTATGTGATCTTCAGCCCGGAACAGGTGAAGGATGTTGACAACACCACGCCGACCAACGATCCGGATTATCGTTATTCGATCTCTGAAAACAGCAACGGGGAACTGCTGAGTGCAGAGCAACAGGAATATTTTAAGGATTCCAAAGCTACGGATGCACAAGGACGATTATTGGTGCTGTACCATCAGACCGAGGGTGAGTTTACCGTGTTTGATCCGCGTTATGGCGGAGCGGGTGCGCGTGATGATGGTACGCCGTTTGGTATCTTCCTGAAATCCAGCGACCGGGATATCGGTTTGCGAGGAAAGCGACAGATGAGATTATACGCAAACATCACAAATCCGCTGACGGCTTACAACCGCGAGGATTTGACGTGGCAGTTGCGACGATTGTCGCCAGAATATGCTGATCTTATCCGTGAACATGAAACATTGGATCGAGAATATCAAGGCAAGGTTGATGCGGCAAAGCAATCTTTGCGCAATTACATGGTAGAATGGAGGGCGAAAAACAAAGACGCTTCTCGCACTGCGCTATACGACGATCCTCGTTTTATGAAGTTGTACGACGCAGAAGATACCGTTTTGGAGGAGTGGACTGCTCGCGCAGCCGCACTTTCTGCTAAATCGAAAGAGATTCTTACGCAGGCCTTGCGTTCAGAGGGCTACGACGGGGTAATTTTGAAAAACGACGCAGGCAGTTTCGGTCGCAGCACGGATGCTTTTATTGCATTGAAACCGGAGCAAGTAAAGAACGTTGACAACTTCACACCGACCAACAATCCGGATATCCGTTATTCCATCAATGAGCCGGAAACCACTGAAACGGCACAACAGGCACCGATGACGATTCCGGCGAAGGCGCAGCCGCATTTGAAGAGGGCACAGCGTTTGCTGTACAATGGTCTTGCAGAGGCGTTCGGCGTTCCGAAATTTGCGGATCGAAAGTTCCTTCAGGAGCTGATTGGAGGATTGACGAACGAATACCTTCAGACCGGGCGCGTTTCACAGGAAACATTGACAAACATCTTTGAACGCGGGTACGAGAACGGGATCGTGGTTGACCGCGAGTTCTACGACAACTACAAGCATATCAAAGATCATTTGCGGACGCAACCGATCACGATCTCTGACTACGATGCTTCCAACATTCCTGACTACAATCTTTGGCGCAAAAAAACGTTTGGCACGCTTCGCATTGTGAACGAAGGTGGCCTGCCGGTGGACAGCGCGTATCAGGAACTGATGGAAATGGCACCAGGGCTGTTCCCGGATACGATCGTGAATCCCGCAGAACAGCTTGTGCAGATGTATGATGTTGCCAAGGATATTCACATTTCCGAGCAAACATTAAACGAAGTTTACGGTGACGATGCGGCAACGTACAAACAGTGGTCAAGAAATGAGTTTGACACCACCGTATCCAATGCGCTTAACGATCTGCAAAACATCAAGCGATATGTGGACGAACGAAACGGCAAAGAAAAAGTTGTGGTGCTGGAAAACATTGATGAAGTCAAAACCGCGTACAAGGAGCTGAAAGCGGCTCGCCGTATCCGTGATAAGGTAGTGGCAAAGACGCTATTGACGAAGCACGACAATATGCAAGTTGGCAAATTGTTGCGCGGGGAAATGGAACTTAAAGATCTCAATCCGCAGGATGACAATGTCAACGGAATTACGGCGGTATACGAGGCAAGCAAAGAGTATGACCGTTTGGCCGGTATTATTTCTCGTTGGAAGCAGCAACGGAAGAACGAGCTTTACGAGCTGGTTGACCAGGATCTTACCACGGCGAACAGTTGGCACGACAAGTCTGCCGGCATCCTGTATTCCCGTGAGACGATGGAGCGTAACATCCGCGATATCATAGACGATCAGGATCTTGCAGATCGAATCATCAAGATTTACTTTGCGCCGGTGCACAAGGCTGCGGCTGCGGCAAACAAGACCAAAGAAGCCTACCGTAATCGTGTTCGGGCAATGAATCTTTCGACAAAAGTTGACAAAGGAAACGAGGTCTCCGAGGCCTACGCGGTGCAGCTCGTTGGTGAAGCGGAAGATAATATCCGCATGATTCAGGAAAGCAAGGGCCGCATGAATGTGCGCGATGGGAAAACGGAGCGGGAGTGGGAGGACGTTATCTTTGATCTGTGGCAGAACAGTCCGAACCTTAACCGGGAGAAGATCCATGACGCGGTAGAGGAGTTCCGGAAGATCTACGACGAGCTGTTCGTACAGATGAATGAGGTTCGCGTCAACAACGGATACGAACCGGTCAACTACCGTCACGGTTATTTCCCGCACTTCCAAAAAGACAGCGACGATGGTATCCTTGGGCTGTTTGGGAAAGCCTTGGGCGTCAGCACAGAGGTCACGGCGCTTCCGACCACGATCAACGGTCTGACGCACACCTTCCGTCCCGGTATCCGCTGGATTGCGGCAGCGCAGGAGCGTACCGGATTCCAGACGGAGTATGACGCGGTCGAAGGCTTTGACCGTTACATCGAGGGCGTTGCTGACGTTATTTATCAGACCGAAAACATCCAACGCTTGCGTGCGCTTTCCGACCGCATCCGTTACCGCACCGGTGACGAAGGTCTACGGAGGCAGATTGACGAGATCAACGCCGATCCCACACTCGACGAAGAGACCAAGAGAAGCAAAATCAAAGAGGTCTACGAGAACGGTAAATACTCTTTGAGCAATTTCGTGGTTGAGCTGGAAGAATACACCAACCTTCTGGCAAACAAGAAAAGCCGCGCCGACCGTAACATGGAACAGGCCATCGGCCGCCGTGGGTACAATTTGGTCAAGGCTTTGGAGAACCGCGTTGCTGCAAACATGGTGGCAATCAATCCGGCATCGTGGCTGACCAACTTTATCGCACTCACGCAGGGCAATGCAACACTGAACCGCGGCGAGCTATTGCGCGGGATGTGGCGAACGTTGAAGGCTTATAAAGAAGATGACGGCATGGTTGCGCGGAGTAACTTCTTGACTAACCGTCGCGGCAGTGATCCGCTGGTGCGCACGTCGGCGCAGAAATGGTCGGCGACGCTCTCGAAGCCGATGGAATGGATCGACAGCTTTACCGCCGATTCGTTGGTGCGCGCGCGGTACGACCAGAACCTGAAAGCGGGTATGAGCGAACAGAGCGCGATCGACGAAGCCGACGCTTGGGTTGCCGGCGTTATGGCCGACAGAAGCAAAGGATCAATGCCGACGCTCTTCAACCGCAGCAACCCGCTGACCAAACTGTTCACGCAGTTCCAGTTGGAAGTCAACAACCAGATATCGTACTTGACGAAGGATATGCCGAAGGAAGCGGGTAAAGCATTATCTTTGCGGTTTGCAAAGATGCTCTTTAAGTTTGCTCTTGGTGCCTGGATGTTCAACGAACTATACGAGTATCTGATCGGGCGCAGACCGGCGTTGGATCCAATCGGCATTCTCAACGACACGGTCGGCGATCTGACCGGGTATGAGCTGCCGAATGTGGTGGAGCTCGGCGTTGGTGCAATCACCGGCGAGTTGCCGTCGTTTGAAGTAGAGCAACAAGGCCTGTACGATGCGGCCACAAACCTTGGCACAAGCATCGCAGAAAACATTCCGTTTGTTGGCGGTTTGATGGGCGGTGGCCGTCTGCCGATCAGCTCGGCTTTGCCCGATGTTACAAATCTTGCCAAGGCAGCACTGAACGATAAATGGGACACCAAAAAACGCTGGACGACGGCGGCAAAAGAATTGGTGGAATCTGGCTTGTATTGGTTCCCACCGTTTGGTGGCGGCCAAATCAAGAAGATTCTGGAAGGCATCGACGCGGTCGCAAGAGGCGGCAGCTATACCGTAGACAGCGACGGCGAAAGCGTCTTGCAGTATCCGGTCTCCGGCAACAATGCGTGGGAATACGCATTGAACTACGCACAAGCCTTGACATTTGGCAAAACCGCCCTTCCGGGTGGCCGTGAGTGGATTGAGAGCGGGTTTGATTCTCTGAGTGCAAATGCCACGGCCGCGTACAAGGGTATGATTGACGTCGGTGTAGATGGGTACGAAGCGTTTGATCTTGTGCAGGGTCTCGGAGAATTTACCGGAGCGGGTCGCAGTTCGCAGCAACGTGATTATCTGCGGGACTCCGAGATCTCCGAAGAAGGTAAGGCTATGGCGTACTACGGTATGCTTGCTTCCGACAAGGAGAAAGAGCTCATGGACGAGCTGGCTGATACCGTAGACTTTGGCAACCTTGCCACGGTTCTTATGGCGATCAAGGATGCCGGAGAACTGAAAGGCGCGGAAGCGTCGAACGGCAAGCGTGAGGCTATCATCGGCGCGGCCATGACGGACGAAGCCAAGAAACTGGTTTATCGGTACACGTTTGGAACGAAGAACGATAACGGTACCTACGCCACCAGCCGCGAGGAAGACATCCTGGCATTTGAAGATGCCGGAATGGATTTCGATACATTCTTGATGGCGCAGAACGCGTACACCGAGATTAACGAAGCGTTTGACAGCGCGACGGAAAAGGCCACGGGGTTTTCCCGGTGGGTCAACGATCAGGGATTTACCGACGAACAAGCGGCGGTCGTGCGCGACAGTTTTAAGTATTACACGCAGATTCCTGCGGAGGCCGGAAACTACGACAAGTTTGTCGGGGCCGGACTCACCGACGAAGATTCATACGCTTTGTCGAACGCGTTGAACACTCTGGAACCGTTACCGGGAAAGACAAGTGTGACATCGGTGCAGAAATGGCGCGCGGTCGTGGATACGATCAGCGATTCCGACGACCAGATGTCCGCGCTTGAGGCGATGATGACGGAATCAGCCTATGAGAAACTGGAAGTCGCCACGAGTATGCGGTACGGTATTGACGCCAAAACATATGTCACGGCATACGAACTGCTGCCATACTACGACGAGAACGATAACGGTAGTTACTCCAGTGCGGAAGTCGCAGCGGCGCTCAACCATACCGGCGGCAAGCTAACGAGCACCGGCATTGAGCTTCCGACCTACGGTGGTAGGCTTACAACGGCGCAGAAGGCGGTCTTGTGGCAGCTTCTGACCGGCAGCACTTCGGCGAAAAACAATCCGTTTGACGTCGATATCGGCTGGCGTGTACTGAAAGCCCGCGGGATTGAACCGAAAAAATAAACACGAGAAAGGATGGTGTCTGAATGGAAAACAAAAAAGATCAGGATGCATTGATCGAAAATGTACCATTTATCGTCTATGAGGCGGCAATGATGCGAAAGGAACGATACATCCGACGATTGTGGGCGCTGGTCTATTTACTGTCCATCGCGGTCACGGCGTTATCTGTTGCCGTGATTCGCTGACCTCTCGGAGGTGAGCCCATGAATAAAATCGAACAGTATGACCTATCGCGTTCTCAGTGGGAAGCGTTGATTGACGAATGGATCTTCAACGAGCGGGACCGCGACATCCTGAAGAAACGTCTGCTGGACGGCCTGACTTTTGAACGGCTGGCCGAACGGTTTGACCTCTCGACACAACGCGTGTGTGACATCGTATACAAGGCGCAGGCGAAGCTTTTCCGAAAAGCGGAAAAAGTAGTAAAAAACAAGTAAAAACTCAAATGAAAGACAGCAACTAACTTGATGTTGGTTGCTGTCTTTTTTTGTTACAATAGAGCCATGAAAGAGAGAGAAACAAACAAAACCGAGATGAATAATGCACAAAATCTGTTCGGCTTTTTGGAGGCGATCTGCAAGATATGTGGCAAAAATACAATGCAAATCCACTCGGAAAACAAGTCGGAGACTGTACCGTCCGGGCAATCTCCAAAGTAACCCGGCAAGATTGGGAGCGTACATACTCCGGCATGGTACTGCACGGATTTTTGCTGTGCGATATGCCGTCAGCAAATTGCGTGTGGGGCGCTTACCTAAAGCACAAGGGCTTTGAGCGGCACATTATCCCCAACACTTGCCCGGATTGCTACACAGTCGCAGATTTTTGCAGAGACCATCCGACAGGAACGTATCTTCTCGCGCTATCCGGCCATGTTGTGGCTGTGGAAGACGGCGACTATTTCGACACCTTCGACAGCGGGGGCGAAATTGTAATTTATTACTGGCAAAGAAAGGATGATCGATAATGTACGGCAATTACTACGGCGGGTACTACCCGCAGGGCGCACCGGCTGACACGCTCACGCAGCTCCGAAATCAGCAGCAAGCACAGCCGTTTATGCCGCCACAGCAGCCAACACCGCAGCCGCAGAGCGGCAACAGCCTGATTTGGGTGCAGGGAGAAGGCGGGGCGAAATCTTATTTGGTCGCTCCCAATACCACGATCATGCTGATGGACAGCGAAGACACGCTCTTCTATCTCAAGTCCAGTGACGCGAGCGGCATGCCGCTTCCGTTACGCAGATTCCGTTACGAAGAAATACCGGCAGAAATCAGCGCAGGAGGCCGCACAGGAAACGCAAACGATCCGGGCGGCAAATACGTTACCCACGAAGAACTGCGTGCCATACTCGCTGAGATGGCGAAACAGAAAGAAACGAAGGAGGATGTCGAATAATGTCGAACCCTTTATATCAAACTCTCGGCGGCAACCAGAGCGCCGGCGGCATGGATGAAATGCTCCGCGCATTTGAAGATTTTCGCAGAGGTTTTCGTGGCGATCCGAAACAGACTGTGCAGAACCTTTTGAACTCCGGACAGATGACACAGGCCCAATTCAATCAGCTTGCCCAGCAAGCAAACCAACTCGTGAAGTATCTTGGCAAATAAGTATCCAAACCGTGCGCGCGACGGTGAAGATAAAAAAACAAAAAATTAAAAACGAAAGGATGATGCTATGCTTAACGCAACAGACATGAGCCCTGCTGATATTGCAGCGGTTACCAACAACAATCGTGGAGGCGGCTTCGGCGACGGAGACGGCTGGTGGATTATCCTGCTGTTCCTGTTTGGCTTTGGTCGCGGCTACGGCGGCTTTGGCGGCGGTGGTTACGGCAATCCCGCAACGCAGGCCGATCTTGCTGCCGGCTTCAACAACTCTGCCGTGCTCTCGTCCTTGAACGATATCAAGATGGGGCAGGCGCAGGCGATCAACTACAACAATCAGGGTTTCAACGGTCTGAACACGGCTCTGCTTCAGGGTTTCAACGGCGTTGAACGCGGATTCTGTGACATCTCGCATCAGATCTCTGATTGCTGCTGCGGCACCAAACAGGCGATTGCGGACGTCAAGTACACCGTTGCCCAGGAAGCGTGCGAAACGCGCCACGCTCTTGCCAACAACACCCGCGACATCGTTGACAATGCCAACAGCAACACCCGTGCGATCCTTGATTTTCTGACGCAGGACAAGATCGCTACGTTGCAGGCGGAAAACCAGCGGCTGCAGCTCGCGGCGTCTCAGGCGAAGCAGAACCAGTACCTGATCAACGAGCTGAGACCTTGCCCGGTTCCGGCGTACATCACGTGCAATCCGTATGCGGCGTCCTACGGCTTTTGCGGTACCGGCTGCAACAACGGCTTCTAAAAACACAGCTTTCCCGAATAAGCGGGGATGGTCGGTTAAACCGATATTGTAATTACGGGCGGCGGGGTTGCCATGCCCTGCCGCCCTTATCACAGAAAGGGTGATATTAAGATGGCAGAATATAGCTTTGTACCTACGCAGACAGTGACGGTCGATTCGAACGTGCTCTTTGCCAACGGCAGTCGTGCCTGCCGCAAAGGATTTGTGCAGCATCGCGACGATTCTGGTATATTCTTTCTGCGCGGCGCGACGAACCAGTGCAAAGCGGTGTATCGCGTGACGTTTGACGCGAACGTAGCGGTAGCTGCTGCGGCTGACGGCGGTGTGTTAGAACCGGTTTCTTTGGCTCTGACAATTAACGGCGAACAGCTTGGCAACGCCTTGGCGACAGTCACTCCGGCGGCGATCGGCGATTTCTTCGCGGTCAGCAGAACGACCTTTATCGAAGTGCCGTGTAGTTGCTGCGTGACGGTCTCCGTCGAAAACGCGAGTGATACCACGGCGATCGATGTTTCCAACGCAAATATTGTGATTGAGCGGGTAGCTTGAAAGGGGCTGATAAGAAGATGAAATATCTCCACACCATTAAGAAAATGCTGTGTGCCGAACTGGAAAAAATCTCGAACGACGGCGAACTTTCCGCGGGTGCGCTCGATACCATCCACAAGCTGACGGACACGATCAAGAACATTGACAAGATCGTCATGCTTGAAGAGGATGGCGGGTACAGCCAGGATGGTGGCTGGGAGGCGAGAGGAGTGTACCGCGACGGCAACAGCTACGACGAAGGCGGTTCCAGCTATCGTCGCAGACGCGACCGCATGGGCCGATATGCCCGCGATGGCGGTGGAAATAGTTACGGCGGTGGCAACAGCTACGGCAGAGGTAATTATTCCCGCGACGGCGGCAAGGAGCGCCTGATCGAGCAGATGGAGGAAATGATGGATGAAGCTGAAAATCCCCAGGAGAAGGAAGCCATTCGTCGTTGCATCCAAAACATGCGCAATGCGTAATGCATAAAAAAATGGCGCTGCAAGTACCAGTTGCAGCGCCATTTGCTTTGTCGATGTCAGTCCACAAAGCGCAGAAAGGATGTTCTTATTATAGCACATTATTTACACGTGTGCAAGCGGCGTGTACACTTTTGTGTGCACTCTTGGTGTAAACTAATTTTCAAAAGATGGTAAAAAGTTTTCGTTTTTGAATTTGTTGATATGCTTATTTTGTGAGAAAAATGCTCTCTGAAAAACAGAAAAAAACAAAATATCAAAAAAACGCACTTTTTATTTGATTTTGGCACGCTGACAAATAAAAAAAGAGGGGGTAACGAATTACCCTCTCTTTGGTGCCGGTGGCGGGGGTCGAACCCGCACGAATAGTCTGTTTTATCTTAGGGAAAATACGATTTCCAAAAACCGTGTGCACTTTTGTGTGCATTTTCTATATTTCTTTTGTTTCAACGCTTGAAAACTTCGACGTGTAAAAATTGTCGATCGTGTTATAGACTTCCCGTTTTTTGTCGGTCATCAGATGGAAGTATACCTTTTTTAACATTACATCGTCTTTATGTCCGATGATATCGATGATGTATTTGTTCGGGATGTTTAACGCAAGCATTGAGGATGCGAAATAATGCCGGAGGTCATGGAAACGGAAACGACGTATACCGGCCTTGTCGAGCAGTTCCGGGAATCTGTCGGTAATCGAAGAGGCTGGGACCTGTGTGACGCGTTCGTTTATTCGCTCGGCTCTTTCCAAATATTCCCGGATCGGCGCGAAGATTGGAACGGTTCGTGTACCGCTGTATGTTTTGGGCGATTTTTCGACCCACTCTTTTTTTAAGTCGTCCATTGCGACTGCTCTACAAATGTGGATGCAGTTATTTTCAAAGTCGATATCTTCCCAACGGAGAGCGACGATTTCACCGCGACGCATTCCTAAGAACGCAGCGAAAACTACCGGCATTTCGTATCTTGTGCCGCGCACTGCATTTAACAAGGTGGTGACTTCTTCGTGTGTCGGGATATACAGTTCGGATTTTCTGGGAGCAGGCTTTTTTAACTCTTTTGAGCTGATATACACTTTTTTAGATTTCAAGACAGCCACAATTAACCGGATGGCGTTTTCTACCGTTTTTGGAGCGCGCTCGTCTGCGTAATCGTTGATATATTTTCGCAGAATTTCTGTATCGATTTCGGCGATTGGCAAATGCAATAGTTCGCTTGGGAGATTTCGCTGAATGGTGCGATATCCACGCGAGGTAGACGCTGAAAACGATTTACTATTGTCGTTGATATAATCGGTCAGGGCTTGTGAAAATGTTGTATTTTGCGGTTCGTCATTGTGGTGCTTTTTTGCCAGGTAGATTGCGGCGGCGAGCTCGGCCTCGCGTTTTGTTGGCGCGGTAAAACTTTTGCGCAACTGTTTCCCATTTGTGTTTGTGCCTATATATGCGACAACGCGCCAGTTGCCGGACGGAAGCTTTGTTGCTTTTGCCATAATATCACCTAAAGAAGCCCCATGCGTTCGTGAACGCGTCGGCAACCAACAAACCGATAATCATTGCGCCGAGAATGCCGATCGTGACGGACAACGCGAAGATCACTCGGTTCTTACGGTCAATGTGTCGGTTACGGAATTCGATTTCTTTCTGGAAAAAGCTCTCTTGCTTGCCGTTGATATCTTCGGCTGCTTTGAGCGCGTTTTTTGTGCGGACAAGTTCGGCATCTTTTTCTTCAAGAGCTTTTGCAATGTTCGTTTCTTCGATCTGCGCGGCAACCGGGTCAAAGCACGGATACTTACCCCATGAACCACCAGTCAGCGCATGGGTGATTGCGGCCATCGTCTCGCGGCGAACATCGGTCGAACGACCGGAAAGAACACTATCGACCGTACCCTTGGAAAGATTTCCGGCTTCGGCGATATCTGCGTGAGACATATCCACGATTCCGGCGCGGAGCGTGCACCACTCGCGCCAACGATCAAAGCTCATTGCAAGAAAATTCGGGCCATCGCAGGTCACGCCGATCTTTGGGCAGTCAAGGCAAATATTATATGGCTTTTCTTTGTCAAGGACTAATTTTTTAAGGTGTTTATAGGGCATTTTAGCAGCCTCCAAAGTGTTTTTTGGGGAAACATGAAAATAACAATCAAACTTTGCGCTTAAATAAAGCAATGATTTCGCTTTCCATGTTGCGTTTCGGAGGCTGTTGTGGTATGCTAATGACGGTCAAGAGACCACGCCAGCCACCGTGCTGGGGGCGAGCCGATTTGCAGTTTGGCGACGGCGGTCGGCTCGCCGTTTTTCTATCTATTTACACGGCACTGTACAGATTATTGGACAGCATCCGTGCTATTATATGAAAACAAACAAAACAAATGTTCTTTGTGGAGGGGTAAAAAAATGACAAGGGAAGAGGCGAGGTCAATTTTGAAGAAGCTGACCGCGGAGGAACTGGTCAAATTGGAACAGATGATAGACGAGCTTGACCGGCAACGCAAGACCAAACACAAGTTGGTTATTTTGGAGCGCGTAAAAGGAGGGGAAGAAGCGAAGGACGCGTAGGCGTCTTATTCGTCGCGCTGCGCTGCGAGCCAATCGGCAAAAGCAATTGTTTTCTCGATATCCTCCGGGTGCATCTTCATCAGTTTGTCAAGCACCCTCTCCACGTTTTCATTGAGCTCACCGCTATTATCGGCGGTGGGCTTTTCTTTTTGCTCAGTTTTATCGGTCAGATATTCAACCGTGGTATTGAGCTTGTCTGCGATAAACAATAGTTGGTCTTCTGATAAAAATGTTTTTCCATTTTTAACGTCAGTCATAAATGAACGTTGGCGGCGAAATGCGTCGCAAAAGAACTTCATTTTGATACCAGCCGCATCTGACAAGGCACGAATCTTGTCCATATTTACGTGTGGCACTTTAGCCAAAATAAACACCTTCTTTTTGTGCAAAATGCAGAATCCGACATTTGCAAGAATTTTGGTATTGACTTTCCGACAAATGTAAGATATACTTATCTCACACAAACACCCATCTCCTCCTGTAGTAACCACGGAGCAGGCTAATGGCAGAAGGCTTCTCCGTGGTTTTACAGCGAGGCTCATTGTAATAACTTATTACATTATAGCACAGTAGAGGAGCGGGTGTCAACAAAAGGAGGATGAAAATATGACAAAAATGGGAGGCGACATCAAAACGCGCCTGCTGGCGGTTGGGAAAACGCAAGTTGACATCATGCACGAGGTCAACAAGATTCCCGGCATGAAGGCCACGCCGCCGCAGATCTCCAACGCGATCAGCAATCCGAGTTACCCGAAGCTGGTTGCGCTGCGCGAAATCATCAACGAGCTGCTGAACAAATGGGAAGCAGCGGCCAAAGCAGAATAATAAACGGGAGGTAGATGGGATTATGGCTGCGAAAAAACTTGCTGCGGTGAAGAAGGGTGCGCCCGGCGTTCTTGGTATTCTGACGTCGAACCTTTCGTTCCTGCGCTTCATCCGGCGGTACACGATGGGCGAACTCGGTACGGTATGCGACGTTTCGCAGCCGACACTGCGCAAGCTCTTGAAGGATCCGCGCGATCTGACGATCGGCCAGTTGTTGGCGATCTCGGAGCTGGCAGATATCAACCCCTGCGACATGCTGTCGTACCAGTTTTACGGAGGCGATTAAGATATGTTCCGGAAACCATATGAGCGTCGCGTTCAAAAGATGAACAAGCGTTGCTTTTACGAGAGCGTGGATTTGCGCACGAAGCGAGAAAAAGAAAAGCGCGAGAAAGAAGAAATTGATAAAATAATCCGCGACGTTTTGGCCGCGGGAAAACAAGGAGAGACCAAACATGATTGAGCTTTTGAAAATCTTGGGTCAAGAAATCCGACCGCTTCTTCGCACGATCTTCGGGATCGTCGGTGTGGTATCGGTGGTGGCGCTGTTCGGGTGCCTGGGTACCGCGGAACTCGCGGAAGGCGCGGCAGACTTTTCGGAAGCTCTCTCGCAGGCGCTGGGCTTTGGTACCGCCGCCGCTGTTTTTGGGTCCCTCTTTTTTATTTTGGAATAAAGGAGAAAGAACATGGAAAACAGAGAAATTACGATCAACGGTGTCGTTTACGTTCCGAAGGACGAGGTGGCAGAAAAGGCGCAGATGCGCGACGGTATGGAGCATTGCATCGTGCGCACATACTCGGCGGGTGTGTTTGCCGGGTACGTCGAGAGCAGAGACGGCAAGGAAGCCGTGCTGCGTGACGCGCGGCGTATTTGGTATTGGGACGGCGCGGCCACACTTTCGCAGCTTGCAACGGACGGTACGAACAAGCCTGAGAACTGCAAGTTCCCGTGCACGGTTGACAAGGTTATTCTGACCGAGGTTATTGAGATCATCCCGACCACGGAAAAGGCGCGTCAGAGCATCGAAAGCGTGGCTGTATGGAAGATGTAAATAAAGTCTCCGGCGACGGTTACGGCTCCGGCTCCGGCTCCGGCTACGGCGACGGCGACGGCTCCGGCGACGGCTACGGCTCCGGTTACGGCTCCGGCGACGGCTACGGCTCCGGTTACGGCTCCGGTTACGGCTCCGGTTACTATTTTTAACTTTTTATTTTGGAATAAAGGAGAAAGAACGATGAAACCGAAAGAAATCAAAATCGATGGCGTTACCTACGTTCCGAAGCAGGAGGAACGCAAGCAGAATAAACCTTTGCTGAACATTCGTGTTGACGAGGGAGACGGCTTTCACACCGTTACGGTTGAAGCAAATGGAAACGCTTCCGAGATTTTGGCTGCATGGTCTAATTGTAGCTGTTCTTTGTTTGATCATATCAGCGTGGATCTCTCGGAAGCTTTTGCCGCTTTGATGGCAACAGAAGCCATTTTGCACAACCGATCGGAGGGTTAAGGCGTGAATTGCAAAGAAGCGCGTGAGCGTTCGGTCGGCTGTAAGGGCTGCGTTTACGCCACGCGCTATGCTTACGAAGCTTATTTCTGCGAGTATCTTTTGCAGACCGGCAACCGGAGACCGTGCCCGCCGGGAAAAGACTGCACCGTCAAGGTGAACGTTAGAACCAAGGCCGGTCGGCCGCCTATCGTAAACCACGCAGCCGTTTTGGAGATGCGGGAGGCGGGAAAACGGGTAAAAGAAATCGCGGCGTTCTTTGGTGTGACAACCGGAAGGATCTACACCATCATTGCCGCAGAGACAAGAAAAAGGAGCATGAGAGATGAACAAGGTAGCAATCATCGGGCGCTTTACGCGCGATCCTGAGCTGCGTCAGACCACGAACGGTCATACCGTTGCGACGTTCCGTCTGGCGGTGAACAGACCGATTAAAGACGCCGACGGCAACATCCCGGCCGACTTCCTCGACTTCGTTGCGTGGGATAAGACCGGGGAATTTATTTGCCGGAACTTTGCGAAGGGACGCATGATCGCCGTGTGCGGCAGCATCCAGACGCGGCAGTATACCGACAGGAACGGCAACAAACGCACGGCCGTTGAGATCGTCGTGAAGGATACGTATTTCTGCGGCGATAAACCGACCGACAGCGTTCGACAGGATTCGACAGGATTCGACACGCCGGCGAACAACGAAGGAGCGGGCGGCTTTGACGAATACGAGGATGACGATCTTCCGTTTGGCAAGTATTGATAAGCGAACAGCGAATATAGAAGGCGGTGGGATGTATGGCAACGACAGAGGTTTTGTGGATAAAGCTCAAAGTCGGTATGTTTGACGGCGAGAGTTTTAAGACGATCAAACGAGCGAAGATCGGCGGAAAAAAAGGCCGCGACAAGCTGACAGCCGTTTGGGTTGAGCTGATGGACCTGTGCGCCAAGTGCAATCACAACGGTGAACTGATCAACGGCAAAGGCTTGGCGATGACCGCCGAAGACGTGGCAACCATGATTGATCGGGATACCAAAGAGGTTGGGCAGTGTTTGTCGTTTTTTGTCGCAGAAAACATGATTGAGTTCGAAAACGGCGTGTATCGCCTGACGAAGTGGAACATGTACCAGAGCGAAGGCGGCTTGGATAAGATCCGCAGACAGCGAAGAGAAGCGCAGGCTCGGTGGAGAGCGAAACAACAGGAAGATTCTACAGAAGAATACAAGCAAGACGAGGTTGTAGATTCTTCTGTAGAATCTACAACTGATTATGCCTCTAACTCTAACTCTAATATATATATAGATCTATATAAAGATATAGAGAAAGGAGATATTAAGGGGGAGTGTGAGGGGGAGAAGAAGAGGAGCGGGAAGGCCGTACCCGACTACAGCGGGACCACGTTTTCAGCGGATATGATCGAGGCGGTGGAGGCGTGGCTGCAGTATAAGCGAGAGCGCCGGGAAAGCTACAAGCCAACCGGTCTGAAATCGCTGATCACGCAGATTCAGCGCAAGTCAGACACTTACGGCGAGGCGGCAGTAATCGCTTTGATTCGTGAGTGCATGGCCGCGAACTGGCAAGGCATTATCTTTGACCGACTGCAGCAAAACCGCGGAGGATATGGTCAGGCGAACGAACCAAAGACCAAAAATCCGTTTTTTGCGGCGGCAATGAAGAGCAACACAGACGGCGGCGCGACGACAGAAAGCGCACACGCGGAGCGGGCGAGATTACCGCAGACCGGAGGGAAAACGTATGACGGATTCTGAAATGCTGGTGATCCTGGGCATCATTCGCGGCAGCTTGCCGGGGCTGTATTTACAGCAGACACCGGAAGACGCGGAGCTCATGGCGAAGCATTGGGCAGATATGTTTGCGGACTATCCGAAGCCCTTGGTTGAGGCGGCCGTGCATCAATATTGCTTCTCGACAGCCGACCGCAAGAATTTCCCGACACCGAGTGATATCGTCGCGCAGATCGAAACGCTGGTCGATGTTGTCCATCGGTGCGAGAAGGGATGGCTGGTTGAAGAGTGCGTCGAGAACGCGAACAAACGCTTTCCGCCCAAGGTACGGGATTATATCAACCGCGCCGCCGCTGCGAGATATCAACGGCTGAACGGGAAACCGTTTCGGTCGCAAGCGCAGCTTATGGCAGAGAAAAGCGAAGAGCAAGCGATTGCGGAGTATTTGTTGCGCATCAACGGCGGGAAGCTTTCGCCGGAGGCAATGGATTTTTGGGAGGTAGACGAACATGGATATGCAGTCAAAGTCTGAACTGCGTTTCACGATTCCCGGCGATTGCCGGACGAAAAAGAATCACATGACGATCGCTGGCTTGGGTGCCAGATGTCCGATGTGCGGGAAGCCGCACAAGCAGTTTATCAAGCAAGGGTCCGCGCACGACCAGTACGCAAGCAAGGCCGTTTGGTATCTGCGGCCGAGACCGGTGCGGCCGATCGACTACCCGGTCAACGTGAAGTGCCTGTTTTACATGGGCACACACGGGAAGGTGGACAAGTCGAATCTGGAAGCGTGTATCCACGATCTGCTGGTTGACGTGGGCGTTCTGGAAGACGACAACCGCGACATCATTGCCACGACAGATGGGTCGATGGTGCTTTACGACAAACAGAATCCGCGGGTTGAGATCACGATCACGCGGGTCGAACATTACGAACAGTGGAGGAAAAGAGCATGAGAGTGATGCTGGATCCCGGCGCGAAAATGCCGACGAGAGCAAACGATTTGGACGGAGGTCTTGATCTCTACGCGCGCGAAACGCAGCTTGTTCCGGCGGGCGGTAGCGCGGAATTTGACACCGGCGTACACATTGACCTTGGCGCGGTCAGAGGCAGATATCTGGCGCTGGGCATTAAGATTGTTTTTTCCGGGCTGCTCGTCAGCAAGAGCGGGCTTAACGTTCGGCATGGTATCACGAGCACCGGTTTGATCGACGCCGGATACACCGGGAGCATCCGTGTGAAGCTCTATAACCACGGCACGGAAGACTACACCGTCGAGGCCGGCGACAAAATCAGCCAGCTTGTGCTGATTCCTGTATTTGTGCCGAGTGAGCTGCAGCTTGCCACGGAACTGCCAGACTACGAACGCGGTGAAAATGGCTTTGGCAGCTCCGGGCGATAACGTTTGAGAGGAGCGGGTGCGACATGAGAAGAGATTTAACCACGCTGGAAAAGTCGGATATTCTGAACAGATACCGCGCCGGTGAGACGATTACTTCGATTGCGAAGCTACACGGGATCATGCCGTCGACCGTGAGTCAGATGGCACGGCGAAACGGATTACCGATGCGGCAACAGCACAAACTGCGAACGACGGTGGACTGTACAGCGTGTGCAACGCGGAATCCGGTGCGGGCAAATTACTGCATGCAGTGCGGAAAATTATTGCTGGGGGTGTGAACGTGGGATACAACAACGCTTTCATGGAAAAGCTCAGAGTTACGGTTCAACGCGAGCGGGATCAAGCAGCAACCGAGGCTGCGGACCTGATGAAGTGGCTTTGTTTGGTGAATACGGACAACGTTTGCAAGTTGAGCAAAAATAAAGCGGTTCAATGGCTCGAAAGACTGACAGAGCTATACGACGAGTTTACCGCAGAGGCGAGAGACGACCGCGACCTTGCCATAGAGCGCCTACGCCGCCGTGCCAAAAACATCATAGGCGGAAAGGTCGAGCGGGTGGATTGATATGAAAATCGGGCTGATCGATGTTGACAACGCTGAAAAGAACGCTGCGTTTCCAAATCTCGCGTTGATGAAATTATCGGCATACTGGAAACAAAACGGACATGATGTGGACTGGTGGAACGGGTTCGATCAATACGATATCGTGTACATGAGCAAGGTGTTTGACGAAACGTATACGCCGGATATCCCTGAACCGCTCAACGCCGAGAAAATCATCAAAGGTGGTACAGGGTACGGACTTGATAACAAGCTGCCCGACGAGGTAGAGCACACCTATCCGGACTATACGCTCTACCCAACGCTGACCAAAGACACGGCATACGGATTTTTAACGCGAGGGTGTCCGCGAGGGTGTCATTTCTGCATCGTGGCAGACAAAGAAGGGCGGCGATCTGTCAAGGTTGCCGATCTGTCGGAGTTTTGGAGAGGGCAAAAAAACATTGTGCTCATGGATGCCAATATCTTGGCGTACAAGGGGCATATGGAATTGCTGGAACAGCTTGCGGACAGTAAGGCAAGGGTAGATTTCAATCAAGGGTTAGACTGCCGACTTATCACAGAAAGAAGCATTGACGCAATCAACCGAACAAAAATCAAAGGCATTCATTTTGCTTGGGATTATATGCAAGAAGAGGCTGCTGTTGTTCGAGGTTTGAAATTGTATCGAGAAAGCGCAACGCATAAACCGCATGGGGCTTATGCAACGGTGTACACGCTTGTCAACTACGACACAACGATGGATGAATATATCGGCCGAGAGGCAGTGATGGATATGCTCCAGAATCAGCACAGAAAAGCAAACAGCATGGAAGCTATTGTGCTGATTGCTGAGATCAGACGCGCGGCGTTGGTAATCCCAGCCGCCGATGTGGTGGAAGTTGTGCATGGTGAGTGGGTGACAGACACAGAAAAAGGAGATAAATACTGCTCTGAATGTGGCACAGGGGCTCGTTGGGATAATATTGGATGCGAGTTTTTACTCACAACATATTGCCATCACTGTGGCGCGAGAATGGGATGGTGAGCAAGCATGAGCTATATTATCGCACAAAAAGAAGTAGTTACGCGCAAAGAACAAAAGTGTTTTGGGTGTGCGAGAAAATTCCCAAGAAATACAAAAATGCTTCGTGAAACCGTAAAAGACGACATTATTTTTACCGCTTATCTTTGCCCAACATGTCAAAAAGTTGTCTGTGAAAGAATCGATGACGAGTTTTGCGAGGGCGACCTTTACGAATTAGCCATTGAAACAGAGCAGAGCAAGAAGGACGGTGAGCAAGGGCGAAAATGAAAAAAATCCGCAAGCCAAAGATTTTGCCGGCGGAATGCTGGGCTTGTCACGGTAAGTATCAACCGAAATGGAGAAACTTGGTAAAGTTTGGAGGTATTAAATGCAAGAGCGTTTGTCCGTGGTGCAAAGCAGACAACGATGTACAGTTTGAAAAGCCGGAGGTGGTAGACGATGGCAGAGCTTGAACCGTGTCCGTTTTGTGGGGGCACCGAAATATACGCAGAGGTATCATATAAAACAAAAGAATTTAGGATATATTGTGCAAACGGAGACACTTCTTGCGTCGCTAAAATGAGCTTGTCTTTTGAAGACGCAGGGCTTGGTAATGGCGAAATTATAGACTTTCAAGAAATGACAAAAATTATCAAAGAGTTAGTCGATATGTGGAACAGGAGGGCTGGCGATGAAAATTCCCAAAAGCATTAGAATCGGCGGTGCTGAATACGCGGTAAACATGGTGGATTGGCTTGCCAATGGTTCGCAGGTTGCATACGGACACATTGATTTCGACAAGTGCCTGATAGAAATTTCTAAAACGGCGGCAATCAATCATGAAAAACGCTGCATGGTTATGTGGCACGAGATTCTGCACGGAATTGTCGAACACACAGGGCTTGAGATCGAGAACGAGGAGCGGGTGGTTGACATTCTTTCGCGTGGTATCTACCAAGTGCTGCAAGACAACGGAAAACGGCTGTTTGATATTCAAGAAAGTGAGGGCTGACAATGCACGATAACGATGCGATTGAAATGGCGTATAAAAACGGATTTGATGCCGGATGGAGAGAAGCTTTGCGAATGGTGAAGGAAGAGTTGGATAAAGCTTTTGACCCAGGAGCGGGTTCGAAAACTGGAGAAAAAGACCAGTAGGCATTTACTGACACAAAAAAGACAACGAAAGGGGAATGCAAATGTACAAATTTAAACGCGGAGTTCAGGTTGAGTATAATAAGCAGGGATACATATACTTTGTTTCCCGAATGTATAAGACGCTGCCTTCCGAAATGCGGGACATGATCGACGATCTTTGCCGGCGATGCGGCGGCGAGCACAGCAAAGCATTGTTTGAATTCGTGACGACGGATTGCACAGCGACTTGTGTGTGCATGAGAAATTACGTCAGCAAATCGACATTGTACAGGATCGTAAAAAAATACTACGAAGCGTTCCCTCTTTTGCTGTAGGGACCAAAAGAGCCGTCGGGCAGTTTGCTCGGCGGCTTTTTTCTATGCACAAAACGGAGGAGCGGGTAAAAGTTGGGACTTCGAGACGTTACTTTTTCGCTAAAATAGAAAACAGAAGAAAACCGCCGAGAAAAATATGCAGAGTTTTTCGTATCGACCATGAAAAGGAGGGCGAAATTATGGCCATAATGGGCAGACCACGCAAATACGATAGCGAACGCGCGCTGCGCAAAGCAGTGGAGAATTACTTTAATTCGATCAGTCGAACCGTACAGCCGGCAGACTCTATGGGCGTGCCTATGGTCAACGACGCAGGAGAACCGATCATGGTCAGGCAGTTTGTCAAATCTCCCTCGCTGGCCTCGATGTGCGTGTTTTTGGGCATCGACAAGCAGACCTGGCAAAACTACAGCGACAAGGAGATGCACCCGGAATTTACCGAGGTGACGGCACAGGCAAAGCAGATCATTGAGGCGTACCTCTCGGAAGAGATTCTCCGGGCAGATCGGCGCGATGTTAAGGGCATCATGTTCACGCTGACCAACAACTACGGTTGGAAGAACAAGAGCGAGGTCGAGGTTGGCGAAGAGACGCGCAAGGTGGCTGAGCGCACCGCGCCGCAGATGGGTCTTTCAGAAAAGATCGCGGCGATTATGGCGGCACAGGCAGCAGCGAAGGAGCACGGCGGAGCGACCGGTGATGGCGATTGACGCAGCCGAGCATTGACAGCCTATACGAGATCGCGGTTTGGTATAACCAACTGCGAGAAACAAATAACGAAACGTTCATGCCGCTGTTTGCGGACGAGCACAGATACCTTGTTTTGAAGGGCGGCGGCGGTAGCGGAAAAAGCATTTTTGCCGGCAGAAAGGTTTTGGAGCGAACCACCAGCGAGGCTGGGCACAGATGGTTGGTAACCAGAAAGACGGCAAAGTCTTTGCGAGAGAGTTGTTTTGAACAACTTAAAGGACAAGCCTACGATTACTACGCCGACAAGATCGCGTACATACCGAAGGGCAAAGGCAGCGATATGTACATGCGCTTTACCAACGGCAGTGAGATCTTGTTTGCCGGTTTGGACGACGTTGAGAAACTGAAATCCATCTACGATATCACCGGCATTTGGATTGAAGAAGCGAGCGAAATCTTGGAATCAGACTTCAACCAGCTTGACATCCGCCTGCGTACCGCGTTCCCCTACTACTTGCAGATGATCCTGTCGTTTAACCCGATCTCGATTACGCACTGGTTGAAAAAAAGATTCTTTGATTTTGACATCGCAGATCCGCAGGAACGCAAAGATGCGATCGCGCGAACCCGGACGCATGAGAGCACTTATAAAGATAACCGTTTCCTGACCGCGGAAGCAATCAAGACGCTGGAAGCCTTCAAGTGGACAGACGAGTATTACTACATGGTTTACTGCCTCGGTATGTGGGGCGTGACCGGTAAGAGCGTATTCGACGCAAAAGCAGTTACCGCGCGGCTGCAAGAAAACATTCAGCCGAAGAAGACCGGATATTTTGAGTACGACTACGACGGTTTGCAGATTACCAACATTTGCTGGGTCGACGATGCCGACGGATTTGTCCGCCTTTACACCGAGCCGGAAAGCGGTGTGCCGTATGTCATCGGCGGGGATACCGCGGGCAGCGGAAGCGACAGCTTCGTGGCGCAAGTCATCGACAACCGCACCGGCAATCAAGTTTGCACACTGCGCCATCAGTTCGACGAAGACGTGTACGCGAGGCAAGTATACTGCCTTGGCATGTTTTACAACACGGCGCTTGTGAGCATCGAAACCAACTTCTCGACCTACCCTGTCATGGAGTTGGAACGCTTGAAGTATCCCAAACAATACGTCCGCGAAAGCGTAGACGACTATACGCACAACATCAAGCATAGCTTTGGTTTCCGCACCGACGGAAAGACGCGACCGGTCATCATTTCCGAACTGATCAAGACCGTGCGCGAAGACATTACCATTGTCAGCGACAAGACCACGCTGCAGGAAATGCTGACGTTCATCCGCAACGAAGACTGGAAGCCGGAAGCAGAACTTGGCGCGCACGACGACTGCGTTATGGCGCTTGCGATTGCGCACTACGCTCGGCCGCAGCAGAGCTACATTGCGGAGGCGCGAGACATGTACGGAACGGGACGATGGACAGAATCCATGTGGGAAGATTACAACCGCGCAAGCCCGCGCGAAAAAGAATATCTGCGCAAGCGTTGGGGAACGCCGCAGAGGTAACGGAGGGAAAGCATGGAACCCAAAAAGCAAAACGACCGGCTGAAACTTTGGCAAGACAGGCTTGCGAGGAATCAGTCGGCCTACGACGGCGAGCTTTCGCTGATGGACAAGCGCGAAGAGCTTTACCGCGGTCAGAAAGACATCACACCTCTGGTCGCAGACGCCAAGAAAAAACAGACGCCGCACGTTCGCAATATCTGTGCGGAGATCATCGAAGCGCAGACAAATTCTTCAATCCCGCAGCCGAAGGTTACAGCTCGCCGGGCGAAAGACGAGAAGAAGGCCAAACTGATCGAGGACATGATCAGAAACGAACTTGACCGCATGCCGTTTGAGCAGATCAACGACATGATGGAACGCACCGTACCGATTCAGGGCGGCGCGGCGTTTCTGCTCGAATGGGATAACACCGAGCGGACACACACCACGGTTGGCGAGCTGACGATCTCTTCACTCCATCCGAAACAGGTGATTCCGCAGGATGGCGTGTTCACCGGCATCGAAGATATGGACTACATCATCATCAAGATGCCGCAGACAAAAGACTATATCCGCAGACGGTACGGAGTCGAGATCGAAGACGAGAGCGAATCGGAATCCGAAGTGAAGACGGTTGGCGGCGGGAAAACCGCTGACGATATGGTCACGCAGTACATCGGGTATTATCGCAACGACAACGGCGGTATTGGGCTTTACAGTTGGGTGAACGATATCGAGCTGGAAGACATCGACGACTACCAGGCACGAAGACTGCGCCGGTGCAAACAATGCGGAGCGATTGAGCCGGAGGGCGAGGTTGACGAACCGCTGCCGAAGGCGCAGACGATCGGTGAAATCACTGTGGCCGGTATGCCAGTAGGGATCCTGGCACCGGGAGAAGATCCGGAACACCCGACCAAACCGGCGAGCGACGGAAAGAAACATTGTACGGTCTGCGGCAGCACAGAGTTTGCGGAAGGCGCAGAAGACTACGAAGAAGTATACGTCCCGATCATGCGCAGCGAAGGACCTCCGATTCCGGGCGCGAAAGTGATGCAAAGGCCATCAGAGATTATGGTTGACGTAAACGGTATGCCGGCAATGGAAGTCGTAACGGAACCGACGCGGATTCCGTACTACAAGCCCGATATTTTCCCGGTGATCCTTCACAAGAATGTCAGCGTTTACGGCCGATTCCTCGGAGACAGCGATATCGACAAGATTGCCGACCAACAGAACACGACAAACCGCATTGAGGCGAAGATCATTGAGAAGCTCGTGAAAAGCGGCAGCTACATTACGCTGCCGGATGATGCCAGCATCAAGGTTGACGAGGACGATATGAAGGTCATTCGGCCGGGCAACGCGGCAAACAAGGCCTTGATTGACGTTTACAACACCGAAGGCAACATTCAGCAGGATCTTGCGTATCTGAATCAGGTCTACGAAGAGGCACGGCAGCAGATCGGCATTACCGACAGTTTCCAAGGACGCGCAGACAGAACAGCAACGAGCGGCAAGGCCAAAGAGTTCGCGGCAGCACAGAGCGCCGGCAGACTGGAATCAAAGCGCGTGATGAAAGATGCGGCATATGCGGCGCTGTTTGAAGCAATGTTCAAGTTTAAGCTCGCGTATACCGACGAACCGCGGCCAGTCGTATCGAAAGATATCAACGGCAAGGCACAGTACGATACCTTTAACCGCTACGATTTTCTCGAACAGGATGAGACCGGGGAATGGTATTGGAACGACCAGTTCCTGTTTTCCTGCGATACCTCGGCACCGCTTGCGAACAACCGCGAGGCGATGTGGCAGGAGACGCGCATGAATTTCCAGACCGGCGCGTATGGCGATCCGACAAACATCAAAACACTGATTTTGTTCTGGAACAAGATGGATATCCTCCACTATCCCGGTGCCGGAGAAACGAAACGCTACCTGGAAGAAGAACTTAAGGCTCAGAGCAAGCAGCAACAGATGGCATCAGAGATGGAAACGCTCATGGCGCTGCAAAAGGCGGGACAGACGCCGCCGGGCGCAAACACCGCACAAATGGAACAGGCCGTTATCAGTAAAGCGCAGGAAGATGCTGCGAGGGCAGTTGCTGTGCGAAGACAACCAAGATAAAACCGCACAACCGCGTATTGCGCGGCTGGCTGACCACCAAGCAAAGCCAAGAGGCGGACTTTGCAAACGTGGGAAGCTACGATAGATGCACATTTTTGTTGAAAAGGAGGTAGAGACATGAAGAACGGTTACGCCGGCAAAATCGGGCACACTGGTGTGCAGAAGGTCACCGCACCTTCCAACGGTCAGACGACCAAGGGCAAGAGCACTGTCAAGAAAGGCAACGACCTCCGCACGGGTAAATAAAACCTTTGCAGAAACCGCCTCACAATTCGCAGGAAGAGCGTAAAAATCCGAAAGGAGCACAGACCATGGATACCATTGACTACGGCGCATTATTTGGCGTTGATGTAGGCGCAGAAGAGCAGGAAGTCGCCGAGCCTGCCAACGATCAGGCCGAAGATGTGCAAGGCGCAGAAGAGCAGGAAGTCGCCGAACCTGACGTGGAAACAGAACCGCAGACGACCGGTGCGGAAGAACCCGCATCCGAAATAGATACAGGCACGGTCGAGGGAAAAGAAAAGCCAAAGCAGACCAAAGAGGAGCGCGCACAGTTTGCCGCTGCCAGAAGAAAAGCAGAAGCAGAACGCGACGCCATGATTGCCAAGGCCCGCACCGAAGCGTATGCCCAGGCACAGGAAGAAGCAAAGAAGTGGTTGGATGAAGCGATCTCCAACACGGGCTTGACAAATCCCTACACCAAGCAGCCGATCAAGTCGAAAGCGGAGTACGACGAGTACCGCACCCGCTTTGATAGCGAACGCGCAGCTCAAGTACAGCAGAAAAGTGGATTGAGTGAAGCTGAATTTACCGCATTTGTGAATAACCTTCCGCAAGTGAAGGCCGCGCTTCAGGCGCAGGAAGCAGCAAAGCAAGCTGAACAGAAAGTCCGGGAACAGGAAGCCAAAAACCGACTGGACGAAGAAATTCGGGAAATTCACGAACTTGACCCCAGTATCAACGAACCGAAAGACCTCTTTGCCATGCCGAACTATCAGCAGTTTTACGATTTGGTCAAAGCCGGAAACAGTTTCGTCAATGCGTTTAAGCTGGCCAACTTTGATAAACTGACGATGCACACCGCGGCACAGGCAAGACAGGCAGCCGCCAACGCCGCCCGCAGTAAAGATCACCTCTCACGGACGACCCCAAGAGGCGCGGGCGCTGTCTCCGTTCCGAACGACGTCAAGGAGGCATACCTTGCCTTTAACCCGAACGCCACAGAAGCGGAGATCCAAAAACACTACAACCAATACATCAAAAAGTAAACGAAAGGAGCACCTACCATGGGCTTTATTACTCATTCCGTCGACAACGGCCATGTTCCTACGCTGGAATATCTGCCGTGCGACGCAATCCAGCCGAAAATCGGCCTTGCCATGACGCTTTCCGGCGGCAAACTCGTGATTGCAGCCGGTACGACCAAACCGACCTACATCTGCATGACCGAGCGTGACGCCGCGGTCGCTTCCGGAGACCCGATCCCCTGCTTCCGCATTCTGCCGGAAATGGTCTTTGAGACCACATTCTCGGCGGCTGCAACGTCGCTCAAGCTCGGCAACAAGGTTACGATTGCCAGCACCGGCGACCAGGTGACCGCCACCACGACCGATGGTGTGGCTGAAATCGTCGAAATGGACGGTACGGCCGCCGGCGCGAAATGCCGCGTTCGTCTGGCCTAAGAACTAAGAAAGGGGATATATAACAATGGCTGGTATTACTTTTACCGAAGGCAGCGGCCTTCAGGATTCTATCTTTGGCAAGTCTCAGGCTCCCATCAGAATGTTCCTGGAAAAACGCGGCGAAGCGTTTGAACAGGCGTCGATGATCAACGAGCTTTTCAACGTTTCGACCTCTTCTCATTGGGGCGAAAAATTCACCACCATGACGGCGATGGAAGGCTTTAAGCCCGTCGGCGAAAACGGCACCTATCCGCACGATGGCATGCAGGAAGGTTTTGACAAATTCCTTGAACACATGACTTGGAAAAACCAGTTCTCGATCTCCCGCGAAATGGTCGATGATGCCAAGCTCATGGATCTCAAGAAGCAGCCGGCGGCGTTCATCACTTCCTACTACCGCACCCGCGAAAAGTTTGCGGCGGCGCTGTTTGGCGGTGCGATCACCGGTGCGACGGCCGTTGATTTTGGCGGTAAGAAATTTGACGCCAAAACCGCTGACGGCAAAGCGCTGTTTGCGAAGGACCATCCGTCGGTTTTGAAAAAAGCTGCGCAGTCTAACCTTTTCGCAGACGCTTTCTCCAACGACGCGTTGGGTGCGATGGAATCTGCGATGCAGGATTTCCGCGGCGACAGCGGCGAAGTTCTTGACGTTGCTCCGGACACCATCCTGATTCCGAACGACTACCAGAGCAAGCGCGATGTGTTTGCCGCGATTGGCGCAGACAAGGATCCGACCACGGCCAATAACGGCTTCAACTACAACTTCGGCAGATGGAACGTCATCATCTGGCCGTATCTCAACCAGTTCATCACTTCCGGCACGAGACCGTGGGTGCTGCTCGACAAGAAGTACAACGGTGAATACGGCGGCGCGATCTGGCTTGACAGAACCAAGCTTGAAATCAAGAGCAGAATCGACGAATCCAACGATGCCAACATCTGGGGCGGCTACGCTCGATTCATCGCCGGCTTCAACGATTGGCGTTTCGCCGCTGTCGGCGGTGTTACCGGCGGCACGAAGCTGATTTCCTAAGACACAAACGACGCAAAGAGGGGCGGCGGAATAACCGCCTCCCCTCTTTCTGATAAAATGGAGGACACATGAAGCTATCAACTGTGCTTGCGATGGTAGATGAAATCAAGCCAAACGCATTCAGCGCATCGACAAAAACCGTCTGGCTGAACGAAATAGAGGGCCTTGTTCAAACAGAGGTTTTGCTGGTTCGGATCGAAGAAATCATTTCCTACGACTATGAAACCGACGTGGACACGGAGCTGCTTGTTCCTGCTCCGCACAACAAAATCTATGCGGCTTATTTGATGGCGCAAATTGATTTTGCAAACGGTGAATACAAAAAGTATCAAAACGCCATGGAGTTGTTTAACTCTTACTTTGGAGAATATCAGCGGTGGTTTGCGCAGAATTATCGTCCGGCGGATACGCATCCCGATGCGGACGAAGACGAGAGGCCCGGAAATATCGGGAGACCGTGGCGAGGATACTATCTTTCGGCGTATGGCTTGGCCGTAAAGCACGGATATACCGAATCGGAATCAGCGTGGATTGCGTCTCTGAAAGGTTATCCTGGTGAAAATGGAAAACCGGTCGAATTACGGTACGACGAAACGACAGATATGATACAGTGGCGCGTGTTGGATGATGCGCAATGGAAGGATCTGATGGCGGCATCTGAACTACGCGGAGAAATTATTGATCGGACGATTGCAGCGGCTGAAACGGCACAGGAAAAAGCGGAGGCTGCTGCGCTTGCGGCAGCGCAGGCGGCAGAACAAGCAGAAGACGCCGCGCCGACTGCTACCATAGAGCGCGTGGAAAATGGTGCTGAAATTACGGTACAAGATAGATACGGTGTTAGCAAAGCTGTTTTGGCGGATGGTAAAGACGGACCACCTGGAATTTCGCCGAGCATTACCGTTAAAACGTCAAACAGCAACCAGTACATTTTGACGATCACTGACAAAAACGGCAGTTTTGATACGCCGAACCTTCGAGGCGGCGGAGGTACCGGCGGCGGTACTGGTGGTGGCGGCAGTACAAACGGCGCGGTTTTGACCGCAGAGAACACTTCCGGCTGGATTACCAAGACTATTGCAACCGGCGCGGAGGTTGATATCACGCTGAGGTGGTCTTCCGTGGAAAACGGAATGGCAACCGGAAACGGTATCCTTACGCTATCGGTCAACGATGCGCTCAAGACCTCATACGAGATCCAGCAGGGCGACGTTACCGTTCCTGTTGGCAAATACCTCACGGCGGGGCTTTGCAAGGTGCAGATTGAGATTACAGACGCTTACGGCAACAGACGGTATCTGAACAGCTCGATCACATCGGTTTCTGTTGACCTCACCTCTTATTTTGACGGCACAGTGGCGTACACAGGGGCGATCACTTTCCCATACACTCCGACCGGCGCGGTGAGCAAAACCATGCACTTCCTCGTCGACGGTACAGAGATCGGCACGGACACCGTGACAAGCAGCGGCAGAGAACAGACCTACACGATCCCGGCGCAGAGCCACGGCAGCCATACGCTCGAAGTGTACTTCACGGCAGAAATCGACGGCAGCCCGGTTGAGAGCAACCATCTGTTCTACGACCTCATCACCTATGTTGACGGCAGAACAGAGCCGATCATCGCCGTTCCGATGCGGTTTTCCTCGGTCAAGCAGTATTCGACCGTGGCGGTGCCGTACATCGTCTACACGCCGAATGCGCTCACCTCGGAGGTTGAGCTGAAAGAAGGCACGGAGAGCCTTATCAAGCTGACCGTTGACAGAACGCAGCAGATTTGGTCGTATAAAGCGACGCAGGACGGCACGGCGAATTTGTCCATTGTTTCGGGCAACACTACAAAACCCATCAGTTTTACCGTTACGCCGAACTCGCTTGGTGTATCCGCAGAAACGGCAAACCTCGAACTGTATCTGACGAGCGCCGGGCGCAGCAACAACGAATCCGACCCGCTGAAATGGACGAGCGGTGCGGTCAGCGCGGAGCTGACAGGCTTTAACCTTATCTCTGACGGCTGGATGCCGGATGACAACAAAAACACGGTACTGCGCGTTTCTGGCGATGCGCGTGTATACATTCCGTTCAACATCTTCGGCTCTGACTTCCGAACCACCGGCAAGACCATCGAGGTCGAATTTGCCACGCGCGATGTTTTGAACTACGACGCGACCATCTTCTCGTCGTGGAGCGGTGAGCGCGGCATTAAGATCACGGCGCAAAAAGCCCTGCTGAAGTCGGAACAGAGCGAGATTTTCACTCAGTACAAAGAAGACGAGACTGTCCGCGTCGCATTCACGGTTGAAAAGCGCGCAGAGAACCGGCTGCTTGCCATCTATATCAACGGCATCATGTCGGGCGTTGTGCAATATCCGACCGATGACGACTTCTCGCAGACCAATCCTGTCGGCATTTCCATTGGTTCGAACGATTGCACGACGGATATCTACTGCATCCGCGTTTACTCGAACAACCTTTCGCGCTATCAGGTGCTCGACAACTGGATCGCGGATACGCAAGACCTTGAGACGCTGACTGACCGTTATTCGCGCAACAACATCTTCGACGATTACGGCAACATCGTCACGAGCAAAATTCCGCCGTATCTGCCTTATATGGTGCTCAACGTCGACAGCTACGCCAAACTTCCGCAGAGCAAGGGCGACAAGAAGACGATCGGCGGATACTATGTCGATCCTCTGCACCCCGAAAGAAACTTTAGTTTCAGCGACGCGGAGATCGACGTTCAGGGTACATCGTCGCAGTATTACGCGCGCAAGAACTACAAGATCAAATTTAAAGGCGGCTTCGTGATCGGCGGTGAAACAAAACCGACCTATCAGCTCCGCAGCACGTCTATTCCGACCGATGAATTTACCTACAAGGCTGACGTGGCATCTTCCGAGGGCGCGAACAACGTCGAGCTTGCCAAACTGTACGACGATATCTGCCCGGTGAAAACGCCGCCGCAGCTTGAAGACAGCCGCGTGAGACAAGGCATCGACGGTTACCCGATGCTGATGTTCTACGGCGAAAACACGTTGACCTTCCTCGGCAAGTACAACTTCAACAACGACAAGGGCACGGAAGAAGTGTTTGGCTTTAAGAGCGGCGACGAATCGTGGGAAGTCCTGCAGAACAATACCGACATGGTTATTTGGAAGGATGACGATTTCAGCGGCGACAGATGGAAGACCTCGTTTGAGGGCAGATACCCCGACAAGAACACCGACACCACCAACCTCGCGGCATTCTCTTCTTGGCTGAAATCCACCGACACCACGGCGGTCAGCAGCGAAAGCGAGAAGGAAGCGCGTATTGCGAAATTCAAGAGCGAGTTTGCCAACTGGTGCAATGTTGATGCGATGCTCTTCAACTACATCTTTACCGAAGCCTTCCTCATGGTCGACAACCGCGCGAAGAACGCATTCCCGACGCGCTACGCTGCCGACGGCAAATGGCTTATCTTGCCTTACGACTACGACACCGCCATTGGTATCAACAACGAAGGTGAGCTGAAGTTCGGCTACGAACTGGAAGACACCGACCTGATCAACGGCAACAACGTGTATAACGGTCAGGATTCCGTCCTGTACGTCAATATGCGTTTGGCTTATGCCGACGAGATCATGGAAATGTACAAAACCCTCCGTTCGGGCGATACCTTCGATTACGCCGAAATCGAACGCCGATTCAGCGAGCATCAGGCGGTTTGGGGCGAAGCGGTGTTTAACGAGGACGCGAAGTTCAAGTACCTTGACCCGCTGATCAATGAGGGCAACAAAACCTATCTGCCGATGCTTCAGGGCGCGAAGGCTGAACAGCGCAAGTGGTGGCTGTACAACCGTTTCCGCTACCTCGACAGCAAATATAACGCCGGCGATGCGCTGGAAGATTACATCATGGTGCGCTCTTACGCGGTCGGCGATATCACGGTCACTCCTTACGCCGATATCTACGCCACGGCGAAATTTGACAGCGCACTGGTGCAGAAACGCGCTCTGCGCGGCGGTTCCTATACGCTCGAAAATCCGTTGAGCGGCGGTCGAGATGCGGTTATCTCTATCTACTCCGCTTCGCAGTTATCGAGTGTCGGTGATTTAAGCGGTCTCAAAGTCGGTATGGCGGACTTTTCGAAAGCGACGAAACTGTCGACCCTGAAAGTCGGCGACGCGTCGTCTGGTTACGACAACCCGAACCTGACCGACCTCACCATCGGCAACCTCTCGCTGCTTCGCACTCTGGATGTGCGGAACTGCTCGGCGCTGACACAGGCAGTCGACATCAGCGGATGCAAGAACATCGAGCACGTTTACTTTGACGGCACTGCAATCACGGGCGTTACGCTTCCGAACGGCGGTATCCTCAAGACCTTGCATCTGCCGAACACGGTTACGAACCTCACCGTTCTTAACCAAAGACAGCTTGCGGACTTCACGATGCCGAGTTATGCCAACGTGTCTACGCTCCGTATCGAGAACACGCCGAACATAAACGCGGTTGCGATTGCTTCGGCAATGCCGAATAATAGCCGTGTGCGTTTGATCGGTTTCGACAGCAGCGTTGAGAACGTAAACGAGATTTACGCGATGTTCGATAAGCTCGACACCTTCCGCGGGCTTGACGAGTACGGCAACAACACGGACAAAGCGGTCGTCAGCGGCACGATTCACGTTGACATGGTATCGAACGCAGACTTGGAACAGTTTGCGGCGAGATATCCGAGTGTGACGATTGACTACACGGAAATTGGCAACGTGGCAACCTTTATGGTCGATGACGAGGTTTATTTCCGTGGTGTGTTCAGAGTTGGCGAACAAATCACCGTGCCGTCGGGTGTTCCGACAAAAGAAAGCACGGCGCAGTATCACTTCTCGTTCAAGGGCTGGAGTCTTGACGGCGTGAACACAACGACCGATCTCGGCACAATGGGCGAAGAAGATGTGACGATTTACGCGCTGTTTGACGAAACGGTCAGAACATACACCGTTCGTTTCTTGAACGGAACTACAGTGCTACAGACAGGCTTTGTGGCGTATGGTACAACGCCGAGCTACACAGGCACAATGCCCGAATCGCCTGATGGATGGGACTTTGGCGGTTGGATTCCCGCCATTGCTCCCGTTACAGGCGATGTCGACTATGTTGCGAAATTCGTTGCGCCGAGTGTAACGAGACAACTTTTGAACAGAACTATCAAAGAATATTCGAATGATAGTTTGTTAAAGGTTGGTAGAAACTCGTTCTCGTGGTGTAAAAAATTGACAAACGTAGATTTGCCTAATGTGACGTATATTGACGCGCGTGCATTCGTCGACAGTGGCGTAACAAACATTAATTTACCAAATGTTGGAACAATTTACGACGCAGCATTTTCGGGCTGTGAAAAAATAGAAAGCATGAGGTTGCCTGCGGTTCCTCCGAGGTTAGGATACAATGCGTTTGGCGGCATCAATTCCGCGTGTGTGTTCTACGTTCCGACAGGCTCGCTTGCGGTATATCAGGAACATGTTTCGTGGAGTTCGTTGACAACCACATATAGTTTCGTAGAGGAGGATCGATAATGACAAGTTTTCAAAACACAATAGATACACTTGGCGATGAAGTTACGGCAATGAAAATTATCGACAAAACTATAACAGAGTATAAAGATGATACTGTGGCAGAGATTGGGAGGGAATCATTTTATTATTGTGATAAATTGACAAACGTAGATTTGCCGAATATTACAAAAATTGGTAATTCAGCTTTTCAAGATTGTAAGGCTTTAATAAGTGTAAAGTTACCCGCGGCACCTCCGACGGAGGTGGGATACAATGCGTTTTACAGCATCAATTCCGCGTGTGTGTTCTACGTTCCGACAGGCTCGCTTGCGGCGTATCAGGCGGCAACCAACTGGAGTACATTGATGAGCACATACAGCTTTGTAGAAGAAGACCGTTAGCACCCTCAAAGAATAACCACTACGCCCTCTCCTGCAAGAGTGGGAGAGGGCAAACATGAAGCGAGGTGAAAAACAAATGGAATGGCTGACACCGGTTTTGTCGGCGGTTCTGCCCAGTTTATTTTGCGGCATTATGCTGGCAATGTTCAACCGCAAGCAGAACCGTAAAGATGCAGAGGTAGAACGCAGAGCGGCGGCGCGAAAGGAGGAAAGCTTTCTCGCGCTGGAAATGAACATGGCGAATGCTAAACTCTCTTACGCTGTGGCAATGGCAATCAAGCGCGGCACGCCAAACGGCGAGGTTGAGGAAGGTATCGAGGCCTACGAAGCCGCAAAGAAAAAGTACATCAAATTTTTGGACAAGCTCGCAATCGAGCATTTGGCTGAATAGGAGGACAATATGGAATATTTGGACTTTATCCGCCCGGAGCTGGTAACGCTTGTACCGCTTTTATATGTGGTCGGCATGATCCTGAAGGATGCGGATTTCGTGCGCGACAACTGGATCCCGCTGATCCTCGGCGGCGTAGGCGTTGCGCTGGCGATCTGTTATGTCTGCGGTGACAGTGGGACTTTCGGTCTCACGGCAATCGCCACGGCGGTCACGCAGGGCATTCTCTGCGCGGGTGTGGCGGTGTACGGGAATCAGGTTTTCAAGCAGCTCAAAAAAGGGAAGGAGGACAAAGAGGATGGAGAATAACTTTGCTTTACACGGGATTGATGTTTCGGAATATCAAGGCGTAATCGACTGGCAGAAAGTCGCGGAAGACGGCGTTGAATTTGCCATGATTCGTGCGACGCACGGTTTAAAAAAAGACGTGTTTTTTGAATCGAACATCAAAAATGCGGCAAACGTTGGAATTGCGGTCGGAGTTTACTGCTGTTCGTATGCCACGACGATCGACAGGCTTTTGGAAGAGACCGACTTCTTCCTCGACACAATTCGCCCGTATGCGAACGATATTTCCTTCCCGGCGGCGTTTGATGCGGAACAGAGCAGCCAGTACAAGCTGGGCAAGAAGATGGTCACGGAAATGATTCTGACATTCTGCGATAAGGTTGCGGATGCGGGGTATATCCCGGTGAACTACACCAACGCGAACTGGCTGAACAACGTGATCGACAAGCCCGCGCTGGCAGATGCCGGTATCGACGTTTGGGTTTCGTGGCCGAAGAAGGTGACGAACCTTGAAAACATCCCGGTTGACGGCGTGACCAAGCACGAACATACCATGTGGCAGTTTTCGAGCGTGGGTAAAATCAACGGCATTGCCGAGGATGTCGACCTGAACATTTCGTATGTGGACTACAGTAAGGTAGAGAAGAACAACGGATATGTTACGTGGGAAGAAGCGGGTTCGATTTTGAAATCGATGGGATACAAAGGAATTGTCCTGTAGGAAGAGGTGGGGATATGCCGAGCAATTTTTTGACGGCTGACACGTCTTTCCCGGATCTGTCCGGCAATAAGAGTACCAATGAGAAGTTCGAGCAGCTAAGCAGCTATCTGTTTATGCTGCTCGAACAACTTCGGTATTCTTTGGCAAATTTGGGGCAGGAGAATTTCAACGAGACGGCGTTTCAGGATATCGCAATGATTATCCGCAAGCCTGTGTACATACAGTTGGAAAACACAGACAAACAGGTAGCCGCTCTTTCTGTTACGGCGGAGGGGCTATCTTCTCGATTGGGGGACGCAGAAGGAAACATATCACAGCTATCGCAGGCGGCGACTGGGTTGTCGTCTCGCGTGGAAGACGCGGAAGGAAACATATCACAGCTATCGCAGACGGCAACCGGGTTGTTGTCTCGCGTGGAGGACGCCGAGGGTAACATTTCCCAACTGGGGCAAACGGTAAACGGATTGTTGACGCGCGTAGAGGATACCGAAGGGAATATTTCCCAGCTATCGCAGACGGCGAATGGGCTGTCGACGCGAGTAGAAGATGCTGAAGGAAATATCTCTGAACTTCTGCAAACAACAAATGGGTTATCTTCTCGCGTGGAAGATGCAGAGGGAAACATAACTTTGCTATCTCAAACGGTAAACGGATTATCTCTTACGGTGGATAACGGGTCAAGCACTTCTACGATTGCGCTTGTATCAAACGGTATAGCTATCAGTTCGCAGAGCATTTCGTTTTCCGGAATGGTCGTTTTTTCTGATCTTTCCAGAAGCGGCAGATCGACGATCAATGGCGATAATATTACGACCGGCACGATATCGGCTATTACGATATCGGCGTGTGATGTCAACAGTTCGGTGTTTCGGACAAATCTGGCCGCGAATGGTACGATCGGCGGTGAGATTGAGATGTGCTATACCGGAGACCAATATGTTGCCGGCGGGATTCGGTTGGATGACCAAGGTGCTGGTACTGCGATCGAAAGTAAATACCGAATGTTCATCTACACAAATTCCGTAAAAGGAGTTCCGTTTGCCTTAAAGCTTGAATCAGCAGGCAGTATGAGCTTTGAATCACAAGAAGCGATCTATATGTCTGCTGCAACCTCGGCGACCTTAATTGGGGAGGAAACGGCATATGTCTCTGGCAAGACCGTCAATGTCTATGGTCCGACTGTAACCATCGGAAGAGCCGACGGAACATCAACCGTCAACATCAAAGGAACGGTTTATATTAACGGTGAGCTATATTCGCCGGCAGAATAAGGAGAAAACACGATGTATTTGATTCAATGTGTAAATGCATATATTGCGATCAGAGCGCTGGAAGAATGCGAGTGCGAATATCAAACCGCCCACGCGCTGGTAGTGTTGAAACACCGTTTGCAGCCGCACGTCGAGTTTTTCGCCAAAAGCGAAATGAAGCTGGTGGAAGAATACGCAAGGCGCGAAGAAGACGGAAAGATTACTATAACGGAAAATGGCGGGTTTGTGTTTTCGGATCCGGCGTTGGCAAATGAGTACGCCAGACGCAGAACTGAGCTTGGTATGGTGCTGGTGGAAGAAGAATTCCCGGTGCTTCATGCGCCTGCACCGAAAACAATTCGGCCGGTGCATCTGGAAGCGTTGAGTGGTTTTCTTGATTTTGGGGGTGATGGAGCATGAGCGGCAAATTGCCTGAAATGATATACGCCGACGGTATCCGCAAGTTTACACAGACGAAGTTTAAGGGTTATAACCATAATGCGTACGCCGGCGACGGAGAGATCTACGACATGAAAAACATGTCGAGCGATTTTTACCCGTTGCTTGCGCCGCGCAAACAGCGGTATCTGTACAAGACATTGTCCACGCCCAACGGACTATATGCCAGTGATGGTCTTTATTGGGTCAACGGTACCGGATTTTATGCAGACGGTGTAAAGCGCGGGACGGTGCAAAACAATCTGAAACAGTTCGTGTCGATTGGTGCGTATATTATTATCCTGCCGGATCTCTGCTACTACAACAAATTGACGCAAGAGTTTGGAACGCTTGCCGCAAGGTGGACGGGGTCCGCGAAGCTGCAGAGCGGCACCTTTGCCGGAGAAGAAGCTGTAGGAAATACGATCTTTGCAGAAGGTGCAGATTGGGCAACCATTTTTCGAGTCGGCGATGCCGTGACAATTACCGGCGCAAAGGTACACCCGGAGAACAACAAGACAATCGTGATTCGAGAAATCGAAGGAGACTATCTGCGATTCTACGAGAACAGTTTTGTGACCGAAAAAAACGGTGATGCCGAAAACTTGGGACTAACACGCGATATTCCTGATGTACAATATATGTGCGAAAACGAAAATCGCCTGTGGGCCTGTAAAGGCGACACGATCTACGCGTCAAAGCTGGGCGACCCGTTCAACTGGAATGTGTTTGACGGGTTATCTACAGACAGCTATGCGGTGAACGTTGGCAGTGCCGGAGATTTTACCGGCTGCTACAGTTATCTTGGGTATCCTTGCTTTTTTAAAGAGGAACACGTCTATAAAGTCTACGGCGACAAACCGAGCAATTTCCAAGTCATGGGCAGCGCATCGATGGGCGTTGAGACCGGCAGCCATGCAAGCTTTGCAATCGCCGGCGAAGTGCTTTTTTATCTTTCGCGCACCGGCGTCGTGGCATATACCGGCGGCATTCCGCAGAGTATTTCCGCACCGTTTGGCACCGTTCGCTATAAGAACGCGGTCGGCGGCAGCGACGGTATCAAATACTATGTGTCCATGCAAGACATGTCTGGCGATTGGACGCTCTTTGTGTACGACACGCGGTCAAATATGTGGCACAAAGAAGACGCGCTGCATGTTATCGGATTTGGTTGGAACGGTGATCTATACTTTCTGGATGCGTCCGGCAAGCTTTGGGTCAACGGAAACGCCAGGACGGTTCCCGAAACCGCGGCGGTTGAGCTTCCGGTGGAAAGCATGGTAGAATTTGGAGACTTCACCGAGGATGATCCCAACAAAAAGGGAACCTCCAAACTGCAGATGCGAATCGAGCTGGAAGCCGACGCGAGAGTTACTGTCTCCATGCAGTTTGATACTGACGGTCAGTGGCGTGACGTGACAACATTGACGACTACCAAAAAACGAAGCTTTTACCTCCCGATTATCCCGCGCAGAAGTGACCACTACAAGCTGCGGCTTGTAGGCAAGGGTGAATATCGTCTATATTCGCTCACGCGGGAAAACTACATTGGAAGCGAGCTTTAGAAAGGGGAGACACATGGCAACCTACACTTATAACGATTTTCTTGAAGCCGCACGGAATTCGGGATACACCTTTTCCGACGCGGATATGGAGCTGGCAAAACGCAATCCGGATGCCGGTATGAGTTTACTCAAATACAAAACCGATTTTTACGCGGCAACAACGGACGAAGCTCGCGCTTTGGCCCATCAGGGCGCAGAAAACATTCGTGGCAAGTACGGCGGGTATACCGGCGGCGGCGACGGCGGCAGTTTTTCTTTGTTGGATTATTCCTACGACTACGGCGCGGGCAGTAAACCATCCTTTGATACACCGTCTGACTATGGCGTTGGTGAAAAACCGAGCTATCAAAACCGGTACGACGAGCAGACGCAGGCATTGATCAACGCGATTCTAAACCGCGAACCATTTTCTTACGATCCCAATAACGATCCGCTCTATGCGCAGTATCAAAAGGCATACACGCGAGAAGGTCAGCGGGCAACAGAGGACGCGATTGGTTCTGCTTCTGCAGCCAGTGGTGGTATTCCATCGTCGTACGCTGCAACCGCGGCAGCGCAAGCCGGAAACTATTACGCGGCTCAGATGGCCGATAAGATTCCAGAGCTTAACCAGATTGCGTACGATAGGTACATGAACGACTATCAGATGCAGAATAACAATCTATCTATTCTCCAAAACGCGGAACAAATGGACTACAACAAATATCTGAACGATTTGGGGCAGTACAACACCGACCGCAATTTTGGATACACGCAGTATCTGAACGATTTGGGGCAGTATAACTCCGATCGTAATTTTGGCTACACGCAATATCTCAACGATCTTGCGCGGGAGGATCAGCAGCGGCAGGAAGCGCTCAACTTGGCCGCTATTGCTTACGGTTTGGGCGACACTTCGTATTACCAAAACCTGGGCATTGATCTCTCCAACGATCCGGCGGTTTACCAGCGAGCGATGGATATTTACATCAAAACGGGGAACACAAGTTTTCTTGAGGCGCTCGGTATTACCGTTCCGAAACCGGTTGTTCCGGTTGAACCGTCACCGCCGGTTACTACTACCACTACTACGACGACGCGTCCGCAGAGCCTTTCTGAAGCCGGCGACTGGATAAAAAAATACTATGGTACGAACATCAACCAAAAAGAGTATAAAGAACTCCAAGAAATGTATCCGGGTGTGTCGGTGGCGTATCTTGCTGGTTTGGGTATTACGGTTGATGGTACGACGCAAGGTACTGTGCTTCCGCCGGTAACACCGCCGCCGCAGCAAGCGCCGAGCAATTCTGCGGTTTGGACACCGGATTCTTCCGAACGTGGTTTTGATCAGTCCAGTGTTACGATTATCGGGAAACGGCTTGGTCTCGGAGATATCGATGCAGAAACTCTGAATGACTTGATTGATGCGGGGATAGTTGAGCACTACGTTGCGAATAACCAGGACAGATTCCGACTGGTAGATAACTGGGAGACGCTGTGGGCTTTGTACATTTCTGAATCCAAGCCTGGAAACGGCGGTGGAGCAAGCAGCAGCATTAACAGCAATTGGCGTAATCCAAACGGTACACAAACACAACGGTAACAGGAGGTACACGGAATGGCAACCTTTGCAGAAGAATTCCGTAGAATCAGACAGCAACGCACACAAAACAAAGAGGGTAGCATCACGCTACCCTCTACTGTCACTCAAAATTCGGCAAAACCGATGAATAATACTTCCAGTCCCAATTCTTTTATTCAAGAGTTTCGTGATATTCGATCGCAGAGAGATTCGCAAACGAGTCAACCGGTAAAACCGCCGACGACAGAGGCCCCGAAGGTGACGAGTTATGCGCCGCCGGATACGTCGGCTCTCGACGGATATACCCAACAGATGGCAGCAAAGCAAACGGAGATTGACGTGAGCAATACTGCTATCGGAGATCTTTCCGGAAGACTAAAGGCTGCAGAGGATAAGACTGCGCAGCTTGCAGCTTATGCTAAGGCGACGAATAATCCCGCTGTATACACAATTTACCATCAAGCATATGCGGATTATGAAGCGATTATCAACGAATACAATGCGGCAATCAAAGCCAATGGTGTTTTGGTTGACGAATATAATGCCATCCGCGGTCAAGCGATGGAGATTTGGAACGCCTACGAAGCATGGCGCAATTCCATCCGTGGCGAAGACGTCGTTTTGGCAGATGTTCAGGCGCTTGACGATCAGGCGGCAGACCTGAGAAACCAGCGCGCTGCGCTTGAAAAACAGGCGCAGGAATACACCGAACTGCTTACAATGCGGCGCGGGAATCCCGACCAGATGGTCGCGTGGCAGACACAGCTTGGCAATCTGAATACGCAGATGCAGGCCATTGACCAACAGATCAACGGATTGCAGCAACAGAGAAAGCTTTACAACGACGAGTTATACTGGTCTCGTGAAACAAAATATACAGATCTCGACCAATCTGTAGACTTCGCAGATATGAGCTCGGCTGCTGGTACGAAAATCGAGGCGAACAGTTCCGGTTTTTGGAATCCCTACGGTCAGGGTGACATTGTCTACGACTTTATCAACAATATCGACGGTCTGCGCGGCAAGGTCCGGGCAAGAAATGTCATCGGTCGAGAAGAGTACGGCGAATATACGAAGTACGCCCAGATGGAAGAATCCGAGATTGCCCGGTATAACTATCTCTACAACACCGAGGGCAAGGATGCGGCAGACAAGTATCTCGAATTCCTGAGTGACCGCCTTGTGCGGCGTCAGGGCGAAGCTGTGGCGGCGACCAAAGACACCACTTGGGAAAAGCTTGCGTATGCGCCGATGGCAGGCCTTGACCGATTCAAAACGGGCGTCCAGCAGCTTTTCTCTGAAGAAGCTTTGCCGACGAGCTATGTGCAGTATGCCGGGCAAAAAATCCGTGAAGACATGAGCGGGTTTGGCGGCGGCGTCTACGACTTTATCCAGACCATGTCGAACATGGCACCGTCTATTCTGCTTTCCACGGCTGCGGCGG
>JAZNMV010000197.1:0-22451 GCA_045579885.1 Acutalibacteraceae bacterium
CCCGGTATATGGCTTTTGCCGAGCGTGCGCTGAACGATTTGCAGAATTGTGTGGAACAGGATAAGGATTGAGGAGGCAATATCATGGCAAAGAAGAGAATCATTGTAGATGCATTCGGCGGCGATAATGCGCCTGATGAGATCATTAAGGGCTGCCGCATGGCGATAGACGAACTCGGTGTGAAAATTGTTATGACCGGCCGTGAAGACGAGATCCGCAAAGCAGCAAAGCGCTTGGAAGTCGACATCTCTGATTTTGAGATCGTGGATTGCCCGGATATCGTAACGATGGACGACGAGGCAACAGATGTGGCCCGTCGTTTGAAGAACAGCTCTATGGCTGTCGGTATGCGTTTGCTGCGTGAAGGCAAAGGCGATGCGTTCGCTTCTGCCGGAAACAGCGGTGCTATGGTTGCCGGCGCTACACTGATCGTAAAGCGCATCAAGGGTATTAAGCGTGTCGGCTTTGCGCCGATGCTTCCGAATATGAACGGTTTTTTCATGCTGTGCGACAGCGGTGCAAATGTAGAGTGCACGCCGGATATGCTCGATCAGTTCGGCCTGATGGGCTCGGTATATATGAAGAAGGTTATGGGAATTGAAAATCCGCGTGTCTGCCTTCTGAATAACGGTACAGAAGTACATAAGGGTACAGAAGTACACCGTGAAGCATATACACTGCTTTCCGAGAGAGAAGATATCAATTTTGTCGGCAATCTTGAGGGTCGCGATATTCCGGTGGACGGTGCAGATGTTGTTGTATGCGACGGTTTCAGCGGCAATATTTTTCTTAAAACTTATGAAGGCGTTGCAATGGCGCTGATGGATAAGATCAAGGGTGTTATGACGATGAACCTTAAGAATAAGCTTGCCGCAGCCGTTGTCTATAAAGACATGAAGGCACTTAAAAAGTCCATGGACTACAATGAGTACGGCGGCGCACCGATTCTCGGCTGTACAAAGCCGGTATTCAAGGTACACGGCAGTGCTAAGGCAAAAACCCTGAAGAGTGCGATCGCGCTCTGCGCAAAGTATGCGGAAACAGGCATTATTGAAGAGATCGCAGCGGCGGTACAGAAGAAAGAAAATCAGTAATTTCACGGGGACTTACATATGAGACCTTTTGATAAAACACTCAGTGAATTTGAAAAAAAGCTCGGCTATCGGTTTAGAAACAAGGAGTATCTCCTGACCGCGCTTACACATTCTTCCTATGCGAATGAAAGCCGCGGCCGTGTTCAGAGCTATGAGCGGCTTGAATTTCTCGGAGATTCTATTCTGGGCTTTATTACAGCTGAATATCTTTACGGTGCTTTTCCGGATTTGCCCGAAGGCAAGCTGACGAAGAAACGCGCTGCGCTGGTTTGTGAAAAATCGCTCTGCGGTTTCACACGCAGCCTGGGTGCGGGTGAGCTTCTGCGCTTGAGCCACGGTGAGCAGCATTCCGGCGGCAGAGAACGCCCGAGTATTTTGGCAGATATCTTTGAATCTATCACAGCTGCGATTTACCTTGATTCGGGCAGCTTAGAGGAAGCAAAGAAGTTTGTATTGAACCATATCATTCCTGCGGCAAAATCTGCAGGTGAACGTCCGTTTAAAGACCATAAGACAATGCTGCAGGAGATCATTCAGCAGAATCCGGGTGAAAAGCTCGAATATGTGCTGATCGGCGAGCATGGTCCCGACCACGATAAGCATTTTACGGTGGAAGTGCATCTTAACAGCAATGTGATCGGCAAGGGCGGCGGACGCAGCAAAAAAGAAGCGGAGCAGCAGGCTGCCCGCGAGGCATTGGAGCTGATGGGTTATTAAGCACGCAAATATTTCGGTGTTCATTCCGCATAACGGGTGTCCCGAACAGTGCAGTTTCTGCAATCAGCGCCGCATTACCGGTATGAAAACACAGCCTACGGGGCTGGATGTTCTAAAACTGTTGGAAGATGCAGCGGCGTATATGGGTGAACGTGTGAAATCTGCGGAAATCGCTTTTTTCGGCGGAAGCTTTACGGCGATAGACCGTTCGTATATGATCGAGCTTCTTGAAGCGGCGCATGATGCGGTAAATCGATTCGGTTTTCACGGAATACGCTGTTCGACAAGGCCCGACGCGATTGACCGCGAGCGGCTCGATATTCTTCGTGATTACGGTGTTACGGCCATTGAGCTTGGTGCACAGTCGATGAGTGATGAAGTGCTGTGTAAAAACCGACGCGGACATACGTCGGCTGACGTAGAAAACGCAGCAAACCTTATCCGGGAATACGGTTTTGAGCTTGGCCTTCAGATGATGACGGGGCTTCCGGGAGATACGGACGAAGGGGCGATAAAGACCGCCGAGAAGCTTCTCAGACTTCACCCGGATACGATGCGCATCTACCCGACAATTGTTTTGGAGAACACAGAGATTTGCGATTGGTACAGAACGGGCGAATATACACCGCAAACATTGCAGGATGCGGTATCGCTTTGCTCAAAGCTGATACCGATGATCGAAAACGCCGGTGTACGGCTGATTCGAGTCGGGCTGCATGCAAGCGAAGAACTCGAAAACCGTGCTGCCGGACCGTTCCATCCGGCATTTATGGAGTTGTGCCGCAGCAGGATCTTTTTAGATGAGCTGACAGCGGAACTTGATACGAGAAAGATAAACACAGCAAATGTGGCGGTTGCGCCGCAAATGCTTTCCATTGCCCTCGGTCAAAAGCGCAGCAATATGGAAGCGCTTTCGAAGATGGGCTATAAGATCACAGTAAAGCCGGACAGTACACTTTCCGGCAGAACGTACAGGATAGAAGAAACAGGCAGGTGAACCGATGCTTTTAAAATCTCTCGAACTGCAGGGATTTAAGACTTTTCCCGATAAAACCACGCTCAATTTTGAGGATGGCATAACAGCGGTTGTCGGTCCGAACGGCAGCGGTAAGAGTAATATTTCCGACGCGATGCGGTGGGTACTGGGTGAACAGTCCACCCGTGCTTTGCGCTGCACAAAAATGGAAGATGTTATTTTTAGCGGTACACCGCAGCGTAAGGCGCAGGGATTTGCCGAGGTCACGATCACGATCGACAATGCAGACCGAAAATTGAATTTTGACGGGGATACGGTTGCGATCACACGTCGGTTCTACCGTTCCGGTGAGAGTGAGTACCGCATCAACCGTACTATGGTCCGTCTGCGTGATATTCACGAGCTTTTCATGGATACCGGTTTAGGCCGAGACGGCTATTCGATTATCGGACAGGGTAAAATCGACAGTATTGTTTCTGCTAAAAGCGAAGAGAGAAGAGAAATCTTTGAAGAGGCTGCCGGTATTTCACGTTTCCGTTACCGCAAGGAGGAAGCGGAGCGCCGTTTGAGCAAGGCGGAAGAAAATCTTGTTCGTCTGCGCGATATTCTTCAGGAACTCGAAGGCCGTATTGAGCCGCTTCGCATTCAGGCGGATAAGGCCGAAAAGTTTATAGCGTACGATGCGGAAAAGAAAAATCTTGAGATCGGTTTGTGGCTTGAAACACTGAACCGTTCCGGCCGTGTGGTTCGCGAAGCGGAAGAAAAAATCGGCATTGCACAGAGCAGCTACAATGAAGCTGAGATCGAGCTGCAGAAGATTGCCGAAGCTATAGAAAGAAATTACACGGAAACCAATGCCTGCACGGCACAGATGGAAGCAGTGCGAGCAGAAGCGGCACTTTCTGATGAGCAGGCTGCAAGAAAAGAAGGCGAAGTTTCCGTTTCTCAAAATGATATTCGCCATGCGAAAGAGCAGATAGAACGTCTGCGTGAAGAGATCACTGAAGCATCCCGTTCCGAATCTGAGATTGCGGCTGAGATCGCGGAGAAGGAGATTGCCGTTCGTGCGAAAGACGCGGAAGCTGCACGCAGCAATTCTGACTTTATCGCATTTACTGCAGAGCTTGAAGCTCTGCGCGGGAATGCAGACAGTTCTACAAAAGAGATCGACGGTGTTTCAGCTGCGCTTGCGGCAATTAACGCCGAACTTTATGAGGAACGTGTGCGCAGAGCGGAGGCCGAGTCTTCCGTACAGGAAATCCGCTCCCGTTCCGAATCTGTAGATTCTGCGTTGAAAGCGTGTGAAGAGCAAATTGCGGCTTTCGAGAAGGAAACCGAAGAGCTCGGAAATATGGTGCGCGATACGGAGAACAAGATCCGCGCGGCTGAAAATTCTGTGCGTGGTTATGAAATGCGTCTCGATTCCCGCAGAAAGAAAGCGGAAAGTGCAAAAGCGGAAGCGGATAAGCTCCATCTGGATGCCGGAGAGCAGCTGCGCCGTGCAAAGCTTTTGCAGGACCTCGAGCGAAATCTCGAAGGTTTTACACAGAGTGTTAAGACCGTTATGCGTGAACGTGAACGCGGAAACCTGCGCGGTGTACACGGACCGGTTACAAAGCTGATCCGTGTTCCGAGAGAGTATGCTGTAGCGCTTGAAACCGCACTCGGCGGTGCAATGCAGAACGTTGTTGTCGATTCCGAAGAAGCGGCAAAAGCGGCTATCCGTCTTTTGAAGCAGAGAGATTCCGGCAGAGCGACTTTTCTACCGCTGACTACGACTCAGGGCAGAGTGATAAGCAGCCGTGAACTGGAAGATGCTCCCGGTTTTGTGGGTATTGCATCCGAGCTTTGCAGCTGTGACCCCATGTACAACGGTGTACGGGATTCTCTCCTTGGCAGAACCGTTGTTGCAGAAGACCTCGACAGTGCGGCTGCAATTGCCAAACGCGGCGGTTACAGATATAAAGTAGTCAGCCTTGACGGTCAGGTTGTAAACTCCGGCGGTTCGTTCACAGGCGGTTCTGCAGCGAGAAACTCCGGCCTTTTGAGCCGTGCCGGTGAGATCGAACGTATTCAGGCGGCTGCACAGAAGCTGCAAAAACAAGAAGCGGAAGCTGTTGAACGGTTTAAGCTCCTGCAGCAGGAGACAGCGGAGGCGAATGCTCAGCTGGACACTGCGCGCAGTGAACTGCGTGTTTTGCAGGAAGATAAGATCCGCTTTACATCCGAACACACACGTGCAGAGCGCGATGTTGCAGCACAGAAAAAACAGTTTTCCGACCTCCTCGAAGAGAAAGAGAATGCAGCCGGACGAATTGAAAAACTGACAGCTGTGATCGACCGTGCTGATGAAAGTATCCGTGCGCTTGAAGATAAGGTCACGGAGACTAAGAATAAAATGGAATCCATGGCGGAAAGCCGCGAAGAGCAGATGCGCCGCTGTGATGAAATGACACACAAGCTGCAGGAGATCCGTTTGCAGGGTCTTACTGTGCAGAAAGATAAAGAGACGCTTATCGCGTCGATCGAAGCACTGCAGATGCGCCGAGCTGACCGTTTCGACCGTGTGAAAATGCTCGAAGGGCAGATTACGACATTTGAAGCGGAGATCACGCAGAAAGAAGCGCAGACTGTAGAGCTTGAAGCTGAAGTGGAAGCTCTCCGCGAGAAAGCAGCCGGACTGCGAAACAGCGTACAGGAGATCGCCGAAAAGCGCACAGCACTCGAGAAGCAGGCGGCGGATCTTCGTATACAGGAGCGCGACACAGGCGCAAGACGTGAGTCTGTCGGTCTTGAGGTTGCACGTTTGCGCGAGCGGCTCGAAAATCTCAGCCGCGAGTACGACACGATCCTCGCAAAGCTGTGGGAAGAATATGAGCTTACCCGCCGCGAAGCCGAGGAACTCGGTGTTACGATCGAAGATGTCCCGAAGGCACAGCGCAGACTTTCCGAGCTCAAAAATAAGATTCGTGCACTCGGCGCTGTTAATGTCGCTGCAGTGGTCGAATATAAGGAAGTTTCCGAGCGCTATACATTTATGAAGGCACAGACCGATGACGTTGAAAAGTCGAAGGCCGAGCTTCTTAAGCTGATCGATGATCTTACAAAGAAGATGCAGGCACAGTTTACAGAGCGCTTTGCCGTGATCAATGATAACTTCGGCAAGATCTTTAAGGATCTGTTCGGAGGCGGCAGTGCACAGCTTTCGTTTACAGATGAGTCGGATATTCTGAATTCCGGCATTGAGATCAAGGTACATCCGCCGGGCAAGATCGTTTCGCATATCGAACTGCTTTCTGGCGGTGAGAAAGCACTTGTTGCTATCTCCATTTATTTTGCGATCATGCGTGTCAGCCCGCCGCCGTTCTGTATGCTCGATGAGATCGAAGCAGCGCTGGACGATGTAAACGTTGTTCGCTTTGCAAATTATCTGCGTCGTATGAATGAACGTACGCAGTTTATCGCGATCACACACAGACGCGGTACGATGGAAGAAGCCGACATGCTGTACGGCGTTACAATGCAGGATCAGGGTATTTCGAAGCTTTTGTCCCTCAGAACACATGAGGTTGAAGAAAAGCTCGGTTTATAACATAGAAAAAGAGGTACGTTATGGGCTTATTTGACAAGATTAAGGCCGGTCTTAAAAAGACCCGCGAAAATATCAGCAATCAGATCAACTCCATGCTGCATGCATTCACGAAGATCGATGAAGATCTTTTTGAGGAGCTTGAAGAGCTGCTTGTTATGGCGGATGTAGGCATCAACACAGCAACAAAGATTTGTGAGGTGCTCCGTGGCCGTGTAAAGGAACGCGGTATCACAGATCCGAATCAGATTATGGATCTGCTCCGTGAAGTAGTAACGGAAATGATCGAGGGCGACAACGCTCTGCATCTCGACACACAGCCGGCGGTTATTCTCGTTATCGGTGTCAACGGTGTCGGTAAGACAACTACGATCGGTAAGATCGCTTCCCGTTTGAAAAAAGAGGGAAAATCCGTTATTCTCGGTGCGGCCGATACATTCCGTGCTGCAGCAATTGAACAGCTCGAGGTATGGGCAGACCGTGCAGGCGTTCCGATCGTGAAGCACAGCGAAGGTGCGGATCCGGCAGCGGTTGTATATGACACGATCGCTGCAGCAAAGGCCCGTCATGCAGATGTTGTTATCTGTGATACAGCCGGCCGCCTTCATAATAAAAAGCATCTTATGGATGAGCTTTCGAAAATCTCCCGTATTATTGATAAGAGTCTTCCGGGCTGCAGCAAGGAAGTTCTGCTCGTACTCGATGCTACAACCGGCCAGAACGCTGTAAATCAGGCGAGAGAGTTTAAGGAAGCTGCCGGTCTTACCGGTATTGTTCTGACAAAGCTTGACGGCACCGCAAAGGGCGGCGTTGTGCTTGCAATCCGTGAAGATCTCGGCCTGCCGGTCAAATTCATCGGTGTCGGCGAACAGGTAGATGACCTGCAGCCGTTCGATGCGGAAGATTTCGCACGTGCGCTGTTTGAGCGTTCCGACGCATGAAAATAGCAGTTTTTTCGGATATCCACAGCAATAATCCGGCGCTTCGTGCCTGTTTCCGTGAAGCGGAAAGGCAAAAGGCAGATTTGTGGCTGTTTCTCGGCGATTATGTTTCAGACTGTGCGTATCCCGAACGTACGATGGAACTGATCTATAAAGCAATGCGCGAGCATGATTGCCGATTTATTAAAGGCAACCGCGAAGAATATCTCCTGAATCACCGCAAAAACGGCAGTGATTGGTGCTACGGCAGCACGACGGGCTCGCTGCTTTATACGTATGAAAGCCTGGCGGAAGAAGATATGTGTTTTTTCGATACGCTGCCGATCACAGATGTTGTCCGCATAGACGGTCGGGACCCGATCCGTATTTGTCACGGTGCGCCGAATAAGACCCGTGAGAAAGTAGAAGCGGGTAACGGGATGGCGGAAGAGCTTCTAAGCAAGATAGAAGAGCCTGTGTTGCTCGGTGGGCACAGCCATAAGCAGTTTTTCGAATATTGGGATGGAAAGCTCTATTTGAATCCCGGTTCGCTCGGTATTCCGACTTCGGGTATACCGCAGGCAGAGATGGCGTTTTTAGAAAGCGAAGGTCACCGTTGGGTGCCGAAACTCGTGCATGTGCCGTACGATGTAGAAGAAACGGTTTGCGAAATCGAAAATGCTGACCTGCCGCGCCTTACACTTGTATGGGCATACTGTATTATCAAAGCTTTGCGCACGGCGAGAAATTACCCGATAGATTGCCTGAACCTTGCTGAAAAGCTTGCGGGTGGTGTTCCTGAAAACGAGCATTACGTTGAGGCAGCAAAAAGACTGGGTATTATTAGTTGAAGGGAAGTTTTCAACATGGATATGATCATTGCGACACACAATAAACATAAGGTGGAAGAGTTCAGCCGAATTTTGAAGCCGCTCGGTGTTAACATCCTCACAGCGGATTTAACGGAAGCGGAGGAAAACGGTACAACCTTCCGCGAAAATGCATATATCAAGGCAAAATCTGCCTGCGATGAGACCGGTATGCCGTGTATTGCAGATGATTCCGGTTTGGCGGTAGATTATCTCAACGGTGAACCGGGTGTATACTCTGCGCGTTACGCGGAAGAGGGTAAACGTAAGCTTACCGTGCTCGAGAAGCTGAAAGATGTTCCGGATGAGGAACGCGGTGCACACTTCACTAGTGCGATCGCCTGTGTATTCCCGAACGGAGACGTTATTGAAGTCGAAGGACATTGCTTCGGCCGCATCACCCGCGAATTGCGCGGAAACGGCGGTTTCGGTTATGACCCCATTTTTCTCTGCACGGAGGAAGGCTGCATGAACAAAACTTTCGGTGAGGCTTCTCCCGAAGAGAAAGATGCAGTAAGCCATAGAGGCAAATCTTTAAGAGAATTTGTCATTAAACTTGAAAAATATCTTCAGACAAAGGAAGGATAAAATATTATGCTGACTAGTAAACAGAGAGCATACCTGCGCTCCCTCGCTGTAAATGAGGACACCATCCTGATGATCGGCAAGGGCGGCATTGACGGCGACGTTATCAAGCAGGCTGCAGATGCAATTTTTAAGAGAGAGCTTATTAAAGGCAAGGTTCTTGAGACCGCTCCGGTTTCTGCACGTGAAGCTGCAGAGATGCTGGCAGAAGCAACCGAGAGTGACGTTGCACAGGTTATCGGCAATAAGTTCTGCCTGTATAAGGCAAATCCGAAGGAGCCGAAGATCGTGCTGCCGAAGGTTAGAAAATAAGGAAGGGGAGCAGTGAGAACGGGGATTTACGGCGGGACATTCAATCCGATCCATACGGCACATATTCATCTTGTGCGGGAGTTTGCAGAAAGACTTTCTCTTGACCGTGTACTTCTGATCCCTACGGGACAGCCGCCGCACAAAACGGCAAAACAGCTGGCATCGAATGCAGACCGCATCGCGATGCTGAAGCTCGCCGCTGAGGAGATCACAGAGTGTGCGGTAGAAATATCGGAAATTGAAATGCAGCGTGAAGGCAAGAGCTATACAGCAGACACACTGACTCAGCTTAAAGAGCTTTATCCGAATGATGATCTGTTTCTTCTGATGGGCGAAGATATGTTTATGACACTCGATAAGTGGTACAAGCCGGAAGTGATTTTCCTCCATGCGGTGATATGCGGCGCTCCGCGTGATTTCGGCAGCTTCAGGCGTATGGTCGTTCACGGTGAGAACATGAAAAAGCAGTTTCCTCACCTTACGTTTATTCTTCAGAACATCCCGTATGTAGAGGGCTCTTCCACCGAAGTGCGTGAGCATTTAAGCATGCAGAAGGACCTTCGCGGTCTTCTGCCCGAAAAAGTGGAACGGTATATCCGGGAAAGAGGTTTGTATGGCGCTCAGTGAGAAAACAAAACAGGCGTATATCAACACACTGAAGCCGATGCTTTCCGAAAAGCGCTTTGAACATTCTTTAAATGTGGCAGAGGAAGCCGTAAGGCTTGCGGAGAAGTTTGGTGCGGATGAGGAAAAGGCCGAAACCGCAGGTCTTTTACACGATATTTTGAAGGATACTCCCGCAGATAAACAGTTGAAAATCATTTCCGACTTTGGTATAATGATGACCGATGTCGAACTTTCGGCACACAGGTTTTGGCATGCGGTAAGCGGTGCGATTTATGTCCGCACGGTTTTAGAAATTGAAGATACAGAGATCTTTGATGCAATCCGTTACCATACCACGGGTCGAAAAGATATGTCGCTGCTCGAAAAAGTGATCTTCATTGCCGACTTTATTTCGAAAGACAGGGTATATTCCGGTGTGGAAGAAATGCGCGAAGCGGCGTATGAGAGTTTGGACAAAGCGATCGTGGAAGGGCTTTCGTTTACGATTTCGGATCTTGCGAACAGGCGGGACCCGATCGTTCCTGAAACGATCGATGCATACAATGATGCGGTATTGGCCGTAAGAAACGGTAAATGAAGCCGCACAGGAAAGGAATACTATGGAATCTTTAATGCTTGCAAAAACTGCAGCGGGTATTCTTGATGCGAAGAAGGCTGATCATCTGAACGTGGTTCAGATCACGAATATCTCTTCTCTCGGCGATTATTTCGTAATTGCCAGCGGTACAAGCAATACACATGTACATGCACTCGCCGATGAGGTGGAAGAGAAGCTGAAAGCACTCGGTACGGCACCGTCCCGTGTAGAGGGATACCGTTCCAATTCGTGGATCATTCTGGACTATGATGCAGTGGTCATCCATCTGTTCACACCGGAAGCACGCGAGTTTTACGATTTAGACAGATTGTGGGCCGACGGAGAAAAGATCGACCTTAAAGATATCATTATCCCCGAGAAATAAGGAGGTATTTCGTAATGGCAAATTACGATTACAGCAATATTGAGAAAAAGTGGCAAAAATATTGGGAAGAGAATAAGACATTCTATACCGATGTTTGGGATTTCTCTAAGCCCAAGTATTATGTACTCGACATGTTCCCGTATCCGTCCGGTGTTGGTCTGCATGCGGGCCATCCGGAAGGCTACACCGCAACGGATATCATGTCCCGTATGAAGCGTATGCAGGGCTACAACGTTCTGCATCCGATGGGTTACGACTCCTTCGGTCTGCCGGCAGAGCAGTATGCTGTTTCTACAGGTAATCATCCGAACGGCTTCACACAGGAGAACATCGAGACCTTCTCCGCTCAGCTGAAGGAACTCGGCTTTGACTATGACTGGTCCAAGGTTCTCGCAACTTCCGACCCGTCCTTCTACAAGTGGACACAGTGGATCTTCAAGAAGCTGTGGCAGGCAGGCTATGCAAAGCGCATTGAGATGCCCGTAAACTGGTGTGAAGAGCTCGGTACCGTTCTCTCCAACGATGAGGTTATCGACGGCAAATCCGAGCGCGGCGGTTACCCGGTTGTTAAGAAGAACATGATGCAGTGGGTTATCGATCAGCCTGCTTTTGCAGATAAGCTTCTCGAGGGTCTTGAGGAGATTGACTGGCCGGAGTCCACAAAGGAAATTCAGCGCAACTGGATCGGCAAGTCCACCGGTGTTGAGGTCGACTTTAAGCTGGTCGGCGGCGGTGAGTTCTCCATCTACACCACTTGCATTGAAACCATCTACGGTATTACATTCATGGTTCTGGCTCCGGACGGCAAGATCGTTCAGGATCTTATGGACCGCATTGAAAATAAGGAAGAGGTTCTGGCTTATATCGCTGAGACAAACAAGAAGAGCGATATGGACCGTACAGACCTCAATAAGGGTAAGACAGGCTGCCCGCTTAAGGGTGTATATGCTATCAACCCTGTAAACGGCAAGGAAGTTCCGGTATTCATCGGTGACTTCGTTCTGGCTTCTTACGGCACAGGTGCTGTTATGGCAGTTCCGAGCCACGACCAGAGAGACTTCGAGTATGCTATCGCACACAACATCCCGATGATCCAGGTTATCGACGGTGCAGATGTCAGCGAGCATGCATTTGAGAAGCAGGATTACCTCGGTAAGGGCTGTAAGCTTCTGAACTCCGAAGAGTTCACCGGTCTGACTGTTGAAGAAGCTAAGGAAGCGATTACTGTAAAGCTTGAAGAAGCAGGCGTTGCAAGAAGAAAGAGCAACTACCACTTCCGTGAGTGGATCTTCGCACGTCAGCGTTACTGGGGCGAGCCGGTTCCGTGCGTATACACAGAAGACGGCGAGACCGTATTCCTGCCCGATGAAGAGCTTCCGCTTATTCTTCCGGAACTTGAAGACTATAAGGGCCGCGGCGGTCAGGCTCCGCTCGAAAATGCTGAAGAGTGGAAGCACTATGACCATAACGGTCTTAAGGGCATGAGAGAAACTTCCACAATGCCCGGCTCCGCAGGATCTTCCTGGTATTTCATGCGCTATATCGACCCGAATAATGAGAACGCACTCTGCGATCCGGAGCTTCTGAAGCACTGGATGCCGGTCGACCTGTATGTCGGCGGTCCGGAGCATGCAGTCGGTCATCTGATGTATTCCAGAATCTGGAACCGTTTCCTCTATGATGAGGGCATCTCTCCGGTTAAGGAGCCGTTTAAGAAGCTCGTTCATCAGGGTATGATCCTTGGTGAAAACGGCATCAAGATGGGTAAGCGTTTCCCGGAATTCGTTGTTAATCCGAGCGATATCGTTCGTGATTTCGGCGCGGATACACTTCGTCTCTACGAAATGTTCATGGGCCCGCTGGAGGTTTCCAAGCCGTGGTCCGCTACAGGTGTAGCCGGTACCAAGAAGTTTATCAACCGTGTATGGAATCTCTTTACCGATGAGAAGATGATCACGGAAGAGAATGACGGTAAGCTCACAAAGGTTTACCACCAGACTGTTAAGAAGGTTACAAACGACTTTGAGCGTCTGGCATTCAATACCGCTATTGCACAGATGATGATCTTTGTAAATGAGGCATATAAAGTAGGCTCCTGTCCGAAGGAATATGCAGAGGGCTTTGTCAAAATGATCTCCTGCATCACACCGCATGTCGGTGAAGAAATGTGGCAGATCCTCGGTCATGACAACACTATCGCTTACGAAGCATGGCCGACATACGACGAGGAAAAGTGTAAAGACGATACCGTTGAGATCGTTGTTCAGCTGAACGGTAAGGTACGTGCAAAGCTGCAGGTCCCGGCTGATATTCAGAAGGACGATGCAATTGCACTGGCTAAGGCTGACGAAAAGGTTGCAGCCGGTATCGAGGGCAAGACAATTGTCAAGGAAATTTATGTTCCGGGCAAGCTTGTTAATATCGTAGTTAAGGGCTAACATAAATTGGCGCTGCTGCAAAACATGCAGCGGCGCCTGTTTGTTTCTCTTGAAAGGAGAAAGATTATGAGAAAAGCACTCGTAGTTTTTGCTTCACCGCATAAGTACGGACCGACGGGACGGATGCTGGATTCTTTTTTGTCCGGTCTCGATACCGAAAAGTGGGAGATCGAGATCATGGACGTATGCAAAACACCGGTACGTCCGTGTGTAGCTTGCGGCGCTTGTAAAACAAAAGACGGCTGCGTGTTTTCCGATCTGGATGCGTTCGATATGTCTTTCCGTGCGTGTGATCTTTTGGTGATCGCAGCGCCGGTGTATAATCTCAGTTTTCCGGCACAGCTGAAGGCACTTTTAGACCGTTTTCAGCGATACTTTGAAGCGCGTTTTACCCGGGGGATCCGCCCGGTTATCGAAAAGCCGAAAAGAGCTGTTTTGCTGCTGACTATGGGAAAGAGCGATACCTTTGCGGTTGAGGTCTGCGAGAAGACGTTGAAGCAAAGTTTCTCCATTTTGAACACAAAGCTGACGGATACATTTTATCTTCCGAATACGGACGAAGCCGCTCCGGAAGAAGCAGTTGTTTTTGAAAAAGTGCGCAGAAAAGCTATTGAAATCAATTGCGAATTGTGATATAATTAATCGAAACTGTGTTATAAAACAGGGGCTGATTTACAGCCTGTGTAGTACAAGAAAAGAGGTCATAACATGTCCGGACATTCCAAATGGAATAATATTAAGAGAAAGAAAGAAAAGACTGACGGCGCTAAGGCTAAGATCTTTACAAAGATCGGCCGTGAGCTGGCTGTTGCTGTAAAGGAAGGCGGCAGCGCTGACCCGGCAGCAAACTCCAAGCTGAAGGAAGTTATTGCAAAGGCTAAGGCTAACAACGTTCCGAACGACAATATCGATCGTATCATCAAGAAAGCTGCAGGCGAAGGTTCCAGCAACAACTACGAAGCAATCACTTACGAAGGCTACGGCCCGGCAGGTGTTGCAGTTATCGTTGAGTGTCTGACCGATAACCGCAACCGTACTGCAGGTGACGTTCGCCACTACTTCGATAAGTTCGGCGGCAACCTCGGTACTTCCGGCTGCGTTTCCTTCATGTTTAACGAGAAGGGCGTTATCATCATGGAGAAGGAAGGCCTCGACGAAGACGAGGTTATGGAAAATGCACTCGAAGCAGGTGCTTCCGACTTCCAGGCTGACGAGGATGTTTTCGAAATCTACACCGAGCCGTCTGATTTCAGCGGCGTTCGTGACGATCTCGAAGCTAAGGGTTATACCTTCGTTTCCGCAGAGGTTGAAATGGTTCCGGATACCTACACCGATCTGACTGACCCGGATCAGGTTATCAAGATGCAGAAGCTGATCGATGCACTCGAAGATAACGATGACGTTCAGCAGGTTTGGCACAACTGGAACGCTCCCGAGGAAGAAGACGAGGATTGATTTTTCCGCGGTTATTCTAAATAGGATAAGCAAAAGGCTGTTGCATTTGCAACAGCCTTTTTGTGTTTTTATGAAAATTTCAACTGCATTTGAATGTGTGGGATGCCGTCTTCCAGAAATTCTTCGGAGGTCTGTACGAAGCCGAGATTTTCATATAGGGCACGCGCATAGGTTTGCGCTTCAATTGTAATGATATCGGCGTCAAATTTATCCTTTGCTGTTTTGATCGCTACACGGACGATCTCTGTGCCGAGACCGCACCGACGGCGAACGGCGATCACGCGGCCGAGTGAAACTTCCGGGAAAGTGACACCCTTTGGCAGCACTCTTGCGTATGCCAGTATACCGGTGTCGTCACTGAGCCATAGGTGGTAAGCCAGCTTATCTGCATCATCAATATCCTGATATACGCAGTTTTGCTCTACAACGAACACCGCACAGCGCAGTTTGTAAATCTCATACAGTTCGATGGCAGTGAGTTCACTGAAATGCTTTACGGTTAGTTCCATAATAACTCCTTGCTGCGCTGCGGTTTAGAACCAATCTTTATAGCCGAGTTCGATGAGATGATCTCTTGAATCTCGCAGGCAGTCAAACGGGTCACGGCCGTAGGAATCATCCTGCTCAATGAGGAAATATTCCGCACCGCCTTCGAGGCCGGCTTCAATGCAAGCTTTAAGCGGGAGGGAACCGGCGCCGAGTTCTGCAAAGCGCACGGGTTTGTCGAAAAAGGCGGAGACAAATTTCTGCATACCGTCCGGTCCGCTCATATCGGGCATTTCGACATTTGCGATCTTGTAGTCTTTTAAGTGAAGCAAACGGACAGCGCCGGCATATTTCTTGATGAACTCTACCGGATTTTCGCCGCCGCGGTGGATCCAGTGGGTATCAAGCTCGAAGCCGAGATGCGGCGCGTTTTCACGGATGATATCGAGAAGATATTTTCCGTCAAGCTTCAGAAACTCGATGTGATGGTTGTGATAATAAAGGTCGATTCCGTCTTCCTTAAGCTTTAATGCGTATTCTTCGGCACGCTTTGCAAAATCGATACACTTCTGAATATTGCCGATCGCATTCATCGGCATCATACCGATGCGGAACATATCGCATTCCAGTGTTTTGGCATCATCGAGATACTTTTTGTAGTCTTCCGGGTTGGAAAGGTATTCGCCCGGCATTCCCGGGAACATCGGATCAATAGATGCGGTAAGGGAGGAGACCTTGAAACTAAGCGTATCGATCGCTTTGCGGAAACCGGAAACATTTTCTTTTGTCATCGGCACCTGAGAAATTTCTACACACTTAAAGCCGATCTCAGCGAGTCGGTTCATAACTTCATATGCTTCAAAGCTCGGCATTTTCGCCGGGGCAATTGTGGACATCTGAACGCCGACTAAACCTTTTTTGTTCATAACAACACTCCTTGTCTATAACTTTAGTAAAAGGAATATGAGCATACAATATGATCTGAATGTAATTATATCAAATGAAGAATCATTTTTCTACATCTGTTTTTATTTTTACTATAGGTCATAAGCAGAAACAATAGAACGAGATGTTTTTCTTTGACAAGGCTCTCTTTTGTGTTATACTGAGGGCAGATTAAGGCAGGAGTGAACGGTTTATGGGAATAAGTGAATTGAAACACTCGGAAAACTGGATTTGGCTTCCGAAAGCACAGTACCCGGACAGACAGAAGACGATTTATGTTGGCTTGGATGCGGATACTCCGGAAGGCAATTACACGGTTGCGGAGTTTCTGAAAACATATACATTTGAGAAAAAGGTCGTTTCAGCCGATATTCGTTTCAGCGCAGATACAGCTGTGCAGCTTTTCTGTAACGGAGAGATCGTTGCGACCGGCCCTGCGAGTGTCGGCGGCGATTTTTTAGATAACGAGAGACCGCGTGATAATTTTTACTCGTTTGAAGTTACTGTAGAATCGGGTGCGGATGAGCTTGAATTCTTCGCGCGTGTACAGATGATGCCCGTGCACATCTGCGAATATTCGAAAGGGCAGGGCGGCTTTACTATGTCCGCTGTTTTGAATTTTGAAGACGGCGAAGCGGTGCATATCGAAACGGATGAGAGCTGGCTCGTGCGCTTAAACGGGGCATATACGAATCCAAAGCTCTTTGACGGCAGAATCAAACCGGAAGCTTACGTTTCGGCGGAACAGACCGAAAATATATGGAAAACATCCATAGCGCCCATTCCGGTACGTACAGAGGAAGAACTTCGCCCGGAAGGAAGCTGCGTTGTACTCGAACGGTATGAAGAGAAAACAGTTGTTTTGGAAATGGACAGAATATGGGCCGGCTTCATTCAGCTTTCAGCGGAAGCTGAGGGAGAAGTACAGGTCGATATAATGTGCCGCGAGATCGATGAAAAAGGCAGTGAAGAGCACGCTGTTTTTAACGGAAACGGAGTTTACCGCGGATTTTACATGCACAGCGCCGGAAATCTCGTTATACATGTGAAAAACTGTTCGGCACATAAAGCAAGTGTTCAGGTATCGTTCATCGAGACGCATTATCCTGTAACGGAAACCGCAGAAACGCGAACTTCCGACGAAGAGATGAACCTTGTTCTCGATACCTGTAAACATACGCTGAAGATATGCCGCCAGACGCATCATTTGGACAGCCCGCGTCACTGCGAACCGTTGGCATGTACCGGTGACTATTATATCGAAAGCTTGATGACTCTCTTTTCGTTTGGCGATATGCGGCTTGCAAGCTTCGATGTTGTTCGTACGGCAGTCATGCTGGAAAAGAATGACGGACGAATTTTCCACACAACATACAGCCTCATCTGGGTACGTATGCTGTGGGATGTATATATGGCGACCGGCGACCGTGCGCTTTTGGAGCGCTGTGAAAAAGCACTGCGTCTGTTGCTGAACCGTTTCAGCCGATACATCGGGGGGAACGGGCTGATCGAAACACCGCCCGATTATATGTTTATAGACTGGATCTATATCGATGATATTTCCATGCATCATCCGCCGAAGGCACTGGGACAAACTTGCCTTAATATGTTTTATTTCGGTGCGTTGGATGCTGCGGAAAAGATTTTTAAGGAACTGGCTTGTACAGAGGATGCGGCAGAGTGCACGCAAAAACGCAGCGATTTGCAGACCTCTGTAAACACATATCTGTTCGATCATGAAAAGGGTATGTACTTTGAAGGCCTAAATACACCGACGGAAGAACATCTTCTCGGAAAATGGATGCCGCAGAATACTGAAAAGCGCTACTATTTAAAGCATTCGAACATTCTTGCCGCTTGCTTTGGGGTATGTGATGCTGAGCTTGGAAAGAAGCTGCTGAAAAAAATCATGAATGATGAGATCCCGGGAGAATATCAGCCGTACTTTGCACACTTTCTTTTGGAGGCTGTATACAGACTCGGTCTCAGAGAGGAATATACGCGTGTTATTCTCGAACGTTGGAAAGCACCGGTTAAGGACTGTGTGAAGGGGCTTGTAGAAGGATTTGTTAAGCCTGAGCCGACATATTCGTTTGACCACAGTCACGCTTGGGGCGGCACGCCGCTCTATGCACTGCCTAAGGCACTCTTAGGTTTTGAGATTCTTGAGCCCGGCATGAAAAAACTTCGGTTTGATCCGTCTTTACTCGGACTTGAATATGCACATACAGAGCTGCTAACGCCGTTCGGAAAAGTGATCTGTACCCAGAATGATGGCGAAGAGCCGAAAATCTGTGCTCCGGGAGAAATAGAGATCATCCTGAAATAAATTGAGAAAAAGCGAGTTCGAATACTTGATATTCGGACTCGTTTTTTGTTAATGAAAGGAATTATTTTCAGATAGAATTTGTCTTAGAAGCAAAGAAACGGTAAAGATGTGGTGAAATAAGACAGAAATTTTGTTAAAATTATGTTTTCTATTGAATATTTTTTCGTTATATGATACAATAGCGTCAAATTGATTGCTTTTCCTTATAAATGTATTTTATGGTGAAATAATGAATTCTAAGTTCAAATTTTTGTCCCTGCTGTTGTGGGTGACGCAATTTGGTTTTTCTGTTCTTTTTCCGGTTTGCTTTTTTCTGATCGTCGCTTCGTGGCTTCAGCAGCGTTTTGGTTTTGGCCTGTGGGTCATGGCGGTTATGGGAATTCTCGGACTTATGGTTTCGGTTAGTTCGGCACGCTCCTGCATCCGTTCCCTGAAAAAAGCTGCAGAGGAAGCCGGGGACAATAAAAAGCCACCAATAGCTTTTAATGATCATGACTGACCGAAAGGGGATTTTTGTGAAACTTCAACCGGCATCAAAAAAAGAGGTAACCCGCATAGCCAAAGGATCTTTGATCTTAGCGGCAGTGGAGTTTGCTGTTTTTCTTATTCTGCATTTTATTAAACTCGTTCCTTTTACTTTCGGTGTTGCCGTGAGTATTTTGGGCGGTGTTTTTATTGCGGTTCTGAATTTTACACTACTTTGTCTCGCTATTCAGAAGGCGGCGAGTATGACGGATCAGAAATTAATGAAGTCCCGCTTACAGTTTAGTTACAATTTGCGTCTTGCTATGCAGGCTGGTTGGGTCGTAGCAGCGTTCCTCATTCCGTTTTTGAATGCGATCGCAGCTGCTGTACCGCTGCTGTTTCCGACGCTTATTATCTTCTTCCTGCAGAAGCAGGGAAAGCTTGTTGAACCCAGCACAAGGAAGAATCCTGAACCTTCCGATGATGAGGAAGAGGAAGAAGACCATTTGGAAAGCTTTGAAGTTTAATTGATATATTGATCCGAGAGGTGGAGAAACATGGAAATTTCCATTAACGGCGCTAAAATATTAAAAGTCATCAAGGATGTGCCATTGCTTGGTGAGATCCGCATTACACAGACCGTAGCGATGAGCTGGGTCGTTATGCTGATCATTTCCGCTCTGTGCATCTGGCTTGGCTCGAACCTGAAAGTGAAAAATATTTCCCGCAAGCAGGCTGTAGCTGAAATGGCTGTTACAAGCCTTGTAAAGTTTGTCAGAAACAATATGGGACCGAACTTTGACCAGTACATTCCGCTTGTCGGTACGATTTTTATTACGAGCGTAGTTTCCAATACGATCAGTGTTCTCGGTTTCTGGAGCCCGACAGCGGACCTTATGACCGAACTCGGTTGGGCGCTTGTTGTTTTTGTTTTGATCACATATCACAAGATCAAGGCTGCCGGCTTCGGTGCTTACCTGAAAGGCTTTTTGGATCCGCTCTTCGTTTTGGCTCCGATCAATGTTATGGCAGAGTGCTTTACACCGATCAGTATGGCTTGCCGTCACTTCGGCAACATTCTGTCCGGTACCGTTATCAGTGCTCTGATTTACGGTGCTCTTACAACTGCTACCCATGCCCTGATGGGCGCAATCGGCAGCAATGCTGTTGTAGCGATAATCATTGCTGTTATCGGCATTGCACTCGCAGTGTTTGCCCGCATTAAGCACAAGACACCGTTCTTCATTGTCGGCATTGTTCTTGCACTTTTGGGAATACTCTCCATGGTGCACAATCTCGGCGGTTTCTTCGGCGAGATCCCGTTCCTCGCGATCGGTATTCCTGCTGTGACCGGCGCATATTTCGACTGGTTCGGCGGATGCATTCAGGCGTTCATTTTCTGTACGCTGACCACTCTCTTCATCAAACAGGCAGCAGGCGATTGATCGCTGCCATTTGAATAAACTTTGTTATTATTAATTTGGAGGTTCTATTTATGAACGATTTTCAGCTTTTAGCAAAAGGTATCGCACTGGCAGGCTGCGGCATCGGTGCAGGTCTTGCTGTTATGGCAGGTATTGGCCCCGGTATCGGTGAAGGTAACTGTGCAGCTCGTGCTTGCGAAGTTATCGGTCGTCAGCCCGAGAGCAAGGGTGATGTTACAAGCACCATGATCCTTGGTATCGCTCTGTCCGAAACAACCGGTATTTACGGCTTCGTTACTGCTCTGCTGCTGCTCTTCTTTGCACCGGGTCAGTTCATGAACTTCCTCGGTCAGTAAGTCCCGAAGCTTAACGATTGGGATTTTACACGGAAGGAAGCGGTTAGGATGAATACACTTTATCAGTCCCTTGTAGCGGTGGAACCCGCTACGCTGATCGTTACCATCATCAACCTTTTCTTGCAGCTGTATATTGTCAAGAGATTCTTCCTGTCTAAAGTGCTCGCCATTTTGGATAAGCGCCGTGAAGCTGCCGATCAGGAGATCGAGCAGGCTCAGGCTGCAAAGGACGAAGCTCTTGCTATGAAAGAAACATACGAAGAAAACATGAAGCAGGCCAAGGCAGAGGCTAACGAGATCCTTTCTCTTGCACAGAAGACCGCTACAGCCCGTTCCGAAGAAATCATCGGACAGGCTAAGGCACAGGCTGCGCAGATCAAGGAGAAGGCTTCTGCGGATATCGCTCTCGAGAAGAAAAATGCACTCAACGGTGCAAAGGACGAGATCTCCGATATCGCTATGGCTATTGCAGAAAAGGTAGTAGAGCGCCAGCTGAATGCGGAGGATCAGGAAACACTGGTCAACCGTTTCATTGATGATCTTGGTGGTGCGTTATGACAGAGATTGCCAATGTATACGGACAGGCACTGTATGACCTGGCAAAAGATGAAGGTCTGACGGACAAGGTTCTCGATCAGATCACAGTATTGAACGAAAGCTTTACACAGGAACCCGGTTTCCTGCAGCTTTTATGTGCACCGTCTGTTCCGAAGGAAGAACGCTGTCAGGTATTGGACGACAGTTTTCGCGGACAGGTGCATCCCTATGTGTTGAATTTCTTGAAGATTTTAACCGAGAAGGGATATATGCGGCATTTTTCAGGCTGCTGCCAGCTGTTTCGGCAGCAGTATAATCAGGACAACGGCATTCTGCCTGTAAAGGCAGTGACGTCGCTGCCTCTGTCCGAGGAGCTGCGCCGCAAGCTCACTCAAAAACTTTCCGAAGTTACCGGCAAGACCATTTCTTTGGAATGCCGTGTTGATCCGGAATGTCTGGGCGGTGTACGCCTGGAGCTTGACGGTATTCAGGTGGACGGTACGGTCCGTCATCGCCTGAACGAGATGCATAAGCTCCTGAAGAACACTGTACTCTGATGAGAAAGCAGGGAACGTATGGAACTTAGACCTGAAGAAATAACTAAAATTATTCGCAGTCAGATCAAGAACTACGAAGCAAAACTGGAATCGAGTGAGACCGGTGTGGTCATCATCGTCGGTGACGGTATTGCGCGTGTTTCCGGTCTGACGAAATGTATGGCCGGCGAGCTGGTTGAATTCCCGAACGGCGAGTACGGCATGGCTCAGAACCTCGAAGAAGACACTGTTTCTGTTGTTATTCTGGGCAGCGATGACGGCATTAAGGAAGGCGATACCGTTAAGCGTACCGGACGTGTTGTTTCCGTTCCGGTAGGTGAGGCGCTGATCGGCCGTGTCGTTAACGCACTTGGTGCTCCGATTGACGGTAAGGGTGTCATTGATAACGATGGATACCGTCCGATCGAAAGCCCGGCACCGGGTATCATTGACCGTGAACCGGTTAATGTACCGCTGCAGACCGGTATTAAAGCGATCGACTCTATGATCCCGATCGGCCGCGGTCAGCGTGAGTTGATCATCGGTGACCGTCAGACCGGTAAAACCACACTTGCAACGGATACGATCCTGAACCAGAAGGGTAAGGATGTTATCTGTATTTATGTTGCGATCGGTCAGAAGCGCTCTACTGTAGCGCAGATCGTAAATACACTGGAAGTCGGCGGCGCAATGGATTACACCATCGTCGTTAGTGCAACGGCTTCCGAGCTTGCTCCGATGCAGTACATTGCTCCGTATGCAGGCTGCACCATGGGTGAGTACTTTATGGCACAGGGCAAGGATGTTCTCGTAATTTACGATGACCTCT
>JAZNMV010000198.1:0-4848 GCA_045579885.1 Acutalibacteraceae bacterium
GGATAAAAGTTCTTTTTTGGAAGGTTTATTCTTGCCAAAGAAACAAATCAGTGTGGAAACGATCATTACGCCGCCTGTGATGAGCGGGTACTGCACGGATGCATCAATATGAACAAGGGACAGAACCAAGAGGAAGTTTGCGACACGGTTTACGGAGCCGTTTACAGCGCTGATGCTGAAGGCTTTCCATGTGTACCGCGGCAGACCGGCTTTTTTAACAAGGGCCAGCCACAGAATACCGGAGAGGACAGCCGTGAAAATTGCACCCCAAATCGAGAACCACTCAGCATTTGTTTTCTCAAAGTTTGAAGCGGTGAAAATCTTGGAAAGAACGCCGGACATGCCGTTCAGTACAAAAATACCGATGTAGTACAGTGTACCGCCGCCTTTTCGGTCTTTCGATAATGTAAGAGCCAAGGCAATGCAGATGAAGACCACGCAGATGACCTTTGCGACCGTGATGCTTTCATTATAGAATAGGATTCCTTGAAAAAACGGGAGAGCCATACCGCCGAGCATAGAAAATACGGAATAAACGGAAAGATTTACCCGTTCGAGCGCTTTGAAGCTGCACCACGTAAAGCCGATGCCGCACAGTGCACTGATCAAAGCAATACACAGTGTAAACGGGGTAACCTGAAAGTCGAAACCGCTGACGGCAAGCAGAACGACCACGCCTGCGGCGGAACCGACAAAAGCGGCTTCCATGCTGCTGACGATGCTGCTGCCGCGTTCTTTTCTGTAGGCGTCGTTCAGAAAAAAGCAGCCGCCGAAAATAATGACGGCGATCATGACGAGTAAGTAATACATAGGTTTTCCTTCTTTACCGGGGATTGGGGTGCTTCAAAGTATAGCATCATCAAAGCGGTTTGTCCATGTGTTTTGCACAGGTCGGGTCACGGTAAAAAGAAATTTTGTGTATGTCCGTCGGTTTTATTTACTTTTATTTTGCGGTGTGCTATAACGGGTATAGAAAACGGGAACAAACTCGACTTGGAGGATTTGTATGAAACTCGGAATAGGCATCGACACCGGCGGAACGTATACGGATGCGGTGGTTTATGATTTTGAAAAGGGAGAAATTTTGGGTGCTGCAAAGGCATTGACTACGAAGAACGATCTGACCGTCGGTATACTGAATGCGATCGACGGACTGTCTTTGGAGCTGCTGCAAAAAGCAGAGATCGTTTCGCTTTCCACAACGCTCGCGACAAATGCCTGCGTGGAAGATCGCGGCGGAAGGGCAAAATTGATCTTTTTTGGCGGAGATCGGGAAATTATAGATAAATACGGAAGAGCGTGCGGATTGCCTCCGGCGACCGAGATGCTTCTTCAGGAAAGTACTACGGATTTTTCGGGCAAAGCAGAACGCGAGACAGATTGGGCTCGGTTCGAAGAAGAAATATCGTCCGGCTTTGAGGGTATTGACGGTGTCGGTATCGTCGAAGTGAATGCCACGAGAAACGGTGCTGTTACAGAGAAAAAAGCAAAAGAGCTGTTTCAAAAGAAGTACGACATTCCGGTAATCTGCGGCCATGAACTGTTTTCGGAGTTGAACGTTCTGAAACGCGGAGCGAGTACACTTTTGAACGCGGGACTATTCCCTGTTATTCGATCGTTTTTAACCTCTGTAAAAACGGCTCTTACGGAAAGAAATATAAAACCGCGCGCGATCGTGATCGTTCGCAGCGACGGCAGTTTGATGTCGGAGGATTTTGCTTCGCTGCATCCGGTGGAAACATTGATTTGCGGACCGGCTGCCAGTGCGATCGGCTGTGCGCGGCTGACAGGCACCGAAAACAGTATTGTTGTCGATATGGGCGGCACAACAACGGATATTGCGTTTATTGAGAACGGCACTCCGGTTACCGTGACAAGCGGCGTATCCATCGGAAAATGGAAAACATTTGTCAACGGCTTGTATGTTAAGACCTTTGGTCTTGGCGGCGACAGTGCTGTGCATTACGTTGGAAAATTACTCCAGCTTGAAGAATACAGAGTCGTGCCGCTTTGTGTGGCTGCAAAGCAGTATCCGGTTGTAACGGAAAACCTCAGAAATCTTGAAAAACGTGTTCATACGAGGTTTTTGTACGAGCATTTACTCCCGGGACGACCGATGTCTGCCGGTGTAGCGTATACCGATGAGGAAAAAGCACTTTGCGCTGTGCTGCAAAACGGAGCAATGCTGATTTCGGATGCTGCGGCGGCGATCGGCAAAGATGTATACACGCTTAAAATAGACAGACTTGTTCATGACGGCATCGTACAGCTCAGCGGTTTTACACCGACGGATGCGATGCATGTGAAGGGCGATTTCGATCGGTTTGATGCGGAAGCATCCCGCCTCGGTGCGGAGTTTATTGCGATGAATCTCGATGCCTCGGCAGAAGAGGTTTGCGACCGTGTTTATGATGCTGTGAAGAAAAAAATGTACACACAGCTTGTAAAAGCGATGCTCGAAAATAAGTATGCGGACTATATGAAAAACGGTGTGAGCGGCGAGGTGGAGCGCTTTATTTCGGATAGCTATGAGGAAAGCAAACGCGGTGAAAACGCGCTTTTCTCTGCGGCATTCCGTACAAAGTATACACTGTGCGGTGCAGGTGCTCCGATTCGTGTATTCCTGCCGGATGTTGCAAAACTGCTCGGCACCGAAGCCGTCATACCGGAAAACTACAGTGTGGCGAACGCACTCGGTGCGGTCATCGGTGGTGTGCAGGCCAGCTGTGCTGTAGAGATCGAGCCGCGGGATAACGAAGAAGGAAAATCCGGTTATATGTTGTTTGGCCGACGCGAAACACATTTCTTCCTGAGCCTGGACGAAGCGCTTTCAGCAGCTGCAGAAGAGGCGGAAGCGGCAGCAAAAGAAAAGGCAATGGCACGCGGCGCCAAAGGCGAGATCACGGTCTCGACCGAAGTGCGTACCAGAGAAACTATAGCGAGAGGTCTTCCGGTATATATCGGAACGACTGTTACTGCGCATGCAGCCGGAGCAATGGGCTTTTAAATAGGAGGCAGTTATGCAGTATTGGACACAGAGCGAGAAGAATATTTTCGTTGCTGCGCACCGCGGCTGGTGCGGCAGATACCCGGAAAATACAATGGCAGCATTCAAGGCGGCAATGGAACTCGAGGTTGATCAGATAGAGACCGACGTGCGGGTGACAAAGGACGGTGAGCTTGTACTTATTCACGATGCAGCGGTTGACCGAACCACAAACGGTACCGGTCTTGTGATCGACTACACTTTTGAAGAACTTCGAAAGCTCGATGCCGGAAACGGAGAGAAGATCCCGACTCTTATCGAGCTTATGGAACTTGTAAAGGACCATCCTACACTGACTTTGGATATAGAACTCAAGGAATACCCGACCGAAGGGCGGGAGGCGCTTGCGTATTCTGTGTGCGATCGGATTTTGGAGATTATTGATCGGTACGGCTTTACGGACCGCTGCGTTGTAAACACGTTCAGCGGTAAGCTGCACGAATATGTAGTTCAAAAATACGGAACAAAGTATAAACAGCATGTGTTCTATCCGCTGCGGCATCTCGGTACCTGTGAAAATGATCCGTATACTTATGCGTACTGTACCTGTGTTTTCGGCCTTGAGGGTGAGGTTACCGTTGAGGATGTAAAGAAGCTGCACGAAGAATACGGCGTGCGTATATGGGCCGGTGCGTATGTGAAGGATGAGCAGGGTGTGGATCTCGCGGTTTCGATCGGTTCGGAACTGATCACCTGCAATAATCCGGATGAAATCCTGGAGATTTTGAGAAGAAAAGGTTTGCATAAATAAGCGGATACGAGGGAGTGAGAGCTTATGACACAAATGAAACTGCCGGAATTGATCCGAAGGCATGTGGAAGGTTTGCCGTATATGATGGACGAGACCGGACTTTCGGGCTCCGCGGTCATTCTGTTTGAGAACACGGTTTTAAAGATTGAGAAACACTGTGAGCAGTTGGATAAAGCGGTCGAGATGATGCACCGGCTGAAAGGAAAGCTGCCGATCCCCGAAGTGGTCGAATATGCTGTAGAGGACGGTTTCGGTTATCTTTTAATGACGCGCATCCAGGGTGAAATGTGCTGTTCGCCGTACTATATGGAGCATAGCAATGAGATGATCGCTTTGCTGGCTGAGGGGCTTCACCGGCTGTGGAGCATAGATATATCCGATTGTCCGGTAGAGCGGTCATTGGAGGCTGAAACAGAAAAGGCGCTGCACTGTATTCGAAGCGGCTGTGTAAGTCGGGAGACTCTCTCGGAGTTCGGCTTTGAAACGGCAGAAGAAATGCTGCACTGGCTTGAAACACATTCCGTGCAGTATGATCCGGTGCTTTCTCACGGGGATTACTGTTTGCCGAATCTCCTGTTAAAGGATGGGGAGATCAGCGGTTACATCGATATCGGCGGTATCGGAATTGCTGATCGGTACAGCGATATCGTAGACTGCTGGAACAGCCTGAAAAATAATTTCGGAGGCGTATTCGGCGGTAAGGTTTATGAAGATTTTGACCCGGATGTTCTCTTTGAGAAACTCAATGTAGAGGTCGATCCGGTAAAGTTTCGATATTGCCGTATGATAGAAGCCGTGCTGTCGTAAGGGAAATATAAAGTTTATTTGACAGAGCAAAAGGTCTTTTTTATAATGAAAACAGCGAAAGTGAAAGGGTGACAGTTCATGAAAACGATTACGATCATCGGTGCGGGTATGATGGGTTCCGCACTGGCTTTTCCGGCGAGAGAGAACGGAAACGAAGTCCGTCTTGTTGGCACACATTTGGATAGAGAGATCATTGAAGCTTGCCGCGCAACCGGTCGGCATCCGAAATTTACAAAGGATTTTC
>JAZNMV010000199.1:0-3853 GCA_045579885.1 Acutalibacteraceae bacterium
CCTCGAACACAAGGTACGGTCTGCCGCTCACATCCACAGCGCAGAAGCCGAGTGCTTCATCCATCGGGATCATCGCATTGCCGTAACGGACGATACCGCTGCGGTCCGAAAGCGCCTCCTTAAACGCTTTGCCGAGAACGATGCCGGTATCCTCCACTGTGTGGTGACAGTCGACGTGCCAGTCGCCGACCGTTTTCAGCTGCAGACCGAAGCCGCCGTGCACAGCAAGCGCGGTGAGCATATGGTCGAAAAAGCCGACACCGGTGGAAATATCCACTTCGCCGCCGTCGAGCTGCAAAGTGAGTTCGATATCCGTTTCCTTTGTTTTGCGTGTGATCTGTGCCATGCGTTCCATGGAAGCACACCCTTCCTTATCAGTTTTCAAAAAAGCTTTCGATTTCTTTTAATACCGCTTCGTTTTCTTTTTCACTTCCGGCTGTGATGCGCAGCGCAGACATATTCTTAAAATACCGCACCGCGATCGATCTTTCCAAAAGATACTTAAACAGCGCTTCTGCCGCCGCAGTTTTCACCACACAGAAATTTGTGACGCTTTCAGTGACAGTGAGCTGCTTCGGAAACCGCTTTGCGATTGCTTCGAGGCCGCTCTGGAGCGCCGCTTTCGAGGATTTGATCGCTTCAAAAGCCGCATCGCACGCCGCGTTTTCTTCGAGCACAGTCTTTGCAAAGCACTGCGAAAGGCTGTTCACGTTGTACGGAGATTTAACCGCCTTAATGGCGCGGACGAGTTTTTCCTGCCCTACGGCAAAGCCGACTCTGAGCGCCGCCAAACCGAATGCCTTTGAGCAGGTCTTGAGAATGAGTAAATTATCGTACGCTTCAAATTCTGCGAGCATGCTCTCATCCCAGAAATCCATGTACGCTTCGTCGAGTACGACGAGCGCGGAAACGGAAGAAATGAGCTTTCGCACCGCAGCGCGGTCGAGCCCCTGCCCCGTGGGGTTACAGGGGTTGCTGAAAATGAGCAGTTTTATGTTCTCATTGTTGCAGGTTTCAATGACCTTGTCAACATCAATTTTCCAAAAATCGTCTTTTTCAATTTCTACACAGCTGCACTCCGAAACATAGCCGTAGAACTTATACATCGAGAAATCGGGCAGAATTACGGCATATTTCTCGCCCTTCATGAGAAAGCTCTGCATGATGACGGAGATGAGCTCATCCGAACCGTTGCCGGCGGCAACATTTTCCACCGGAACGCCGTAGCGCTGTGCAAAAGCTTTGCAAAGTGCTTGTGCCGTCGGGTCGGGATAGCGGTTCAGCGCGGTATCGTATATCTCGCGCATCGCCTTTTCTTTGATCTCTTCCGGCAAAGGCAGGAACGATTCGTTCGCATCGAGCCGGATATTAAATTCGCCCTTTAACGGTTCATACGGCTCCAGATCGCGAATTTTACTGTTTAATTCATACATGATGACCACCCCTGCCGGATCTTAATTACTTTATCTTTCTGACCGCAATGGAGTTTGCGTGTGCCGTAAGCTCCTCGGTCTCTGCTATGCGGATGATATCGTCCGCGGCTTTCAGAAGTTCTTTTTCGGTATAGTAAATGAAGCTCGATTTCTTAATGAAGTCATCGACGGAAAGCGGAGAGAAGAACCGTGCCGTACCGCTTGTCGGGAGTACGTGGTTCGGGCCCGCGTAATAATCGCCGAGCGGTTCGGGAGAATAGTTTCCGAGGAATACGGAACCGGCGTTATCGAGTCGGCCGATATACTCGAGCGGATTTTCGCAGCAGACTTCGAGGTGCTCGGGTGCGAGTTCATTTGCAAAATCTACGGCTTCGTCCATATCCTTACAGACGATGATCGCGCCGAAGGTATCGATCGATTCTCGGATGATATCGCGGCGGGAGAGCGTTTGCATCTGCTTTTCGATCTCCTCCGCCGTGGCTTTCGCAAGCGCTTCATCCGGTGTAATGAGAATGGAGGAAGCCATTTTGTCGTGCTCTGCCTGGCTCATAAGATCGGCGGCGAGGAAAGCGGGCTTTGCGGTGCTGTCCGCAATGATGAGGATCTCGCTCGGGCCGGCGATCATATCGATATCGATCGTACCGTAAAGAAGCTTCTTAGCGGTAGCGACGAAGATGTTGCCGGGGCCGACGACCTTATCGACTTTCGGAACGGATTCCGTACCGTAGGCGAGCGCTGCAACGGCCTGTGCGCCGCCGATGAGAAATACACGATCCACACCGGCGATCTTTGCCGCTGCCAGAATATTCTTATCCGGCACACCGTTTCTGCCCGGCGGTGTGACCATAACGATCTCACCGACTTCGGCGATTTTAGCCGGAATAACATTCATCAAAACGGAAGAGGGATATGCAGCCGTGCCGCCGGGGACGTAGACACCGACGCGCTTCAGACCGCGTACGCGCTGACCCATGATCACGCCTGTGGGGTATGTATCGATGCGGCTCTGCTGTTTCTGCCGCGCGTGGAAATCACGGATATTTTCCGCGGCGCGTTCCATGGCGGCGATGAACTCGGGGTCGCAGTCCGCCGTGATCTTTTCGATCTCCTCCATCGAGATCTCGAGGCTTTCGGGTACCCAGCCGTCGAACTTTACGGAGTATTTTCTCACGGCTTCGTCGCCGTTATCGCGTACATCGCGAAGGATCGCCGCTACACTGTCTTCCACCTTGCGGTCGTTCTCGCTGACGCGGTCTTTGAGTGTCTGAATGAAGCGTTCTGAGTAGGCACGGTCGCCTTTTTCAATTCTGATCATAGCGGTTACTCCCTTTCCGAAATGGCTTTTTCGAGTTTTGCGACGAGTGTTTCGATCTCTGCCTTGCGCATTTTAAGGCTCGCGGTATTCACGATGAGCCTTGCCGAGATCTGCGCCACCGTCTCGATGACTTCGAGTCCGTTCTCTTTCAATGTGGAGCCGGTCTCCACAATATCCACGATGCCGTCCGCCAAACCCACAAGCGGAGCCAGCTCCACAGACCCCTCGATTTTTATGATGCGGACATCCATGTCTCGGCTTTCGAAGAACTGCCGTGACACGTTAGGATATTTGGAAGCGACGGTTTTCGCTTTATAGCCTGTGAAAAAATCGGTTCCTTTTTTTGCGGCAAGTGCGAAGCGGCAGCGCCCGAAGCCGAGGTCGAGTATTTCAAAGAAGCGGCTGCCGTTTTCCATGATGGTATCTTTTCCCACAACACCCAAATCGCACACACCGTGTTCTACATATGTAATAACATCCGCCGCTTTCGCCAGAACCACTTCGATCTCCCCGTTCCCCACGGGTAAAATGAGTCTTCTGCCCTTTTCGCGAACCTCGGTGCAATCGAGCCCGATTTTTTCGAAAAGTGCGACGGTATCTTTTTCAAGTCTGCCCTTTGTGAGGGCGATTCTCAAAGGTTTCATGATCTGCCTCCCTCACAGAACGATGACTTCCGGTATGCCGCGGCGTGCGGCATACGCTCTTGCTTCCTGTTCCGTTTTGAACACGGAGCTTTCCACACATTTTCCTTTGGCTGTGAGTTCCCTTAACAGAAGCTGTGCACGGATCTCCTCGCCGTCTTTCGCGTGAACGAGCACTTCGGGGATCTTCACGGCCTGTGCTTCGGTTTCAAGGAGTGTCGCAGCCAAGGCATCGACATCCGCCGCAAAACCGACCGCGGGCATCGGCTCGCCGAATTTTCCGAGGAGCTTATCGTACCGGCCGCCCATGAGAACAGCCTCACCGTGGTTTTCCACATAAGCACTGAAAACAACGCCGGTGTAATAATCGTTTCGCTGTACGAGACCGAGGTCCACCATGAGGCGGTCGCCGAGGCCGAGCTTAGAGAGCGCATTAAAGAGCGTGCGCATGTAGGAAAGTGTAT
>JAZNMV010000200.1:0-7952 GCA_045579885.1 Acutalibacteraceae bacterium
CGCACAGGTCTTCACGACCTTCGACGTTTACTATGCACCGTCCGCACAGGCTCGCTTCGAAGTTTACGGCACACGCGGCACACTTGTTGTACCGGACCCGAACACCTTCGGCGGCCCGCTTCTGCTGCTCCGTCCCGAAGATCAGGCAGCCGCACCGAAGACTGACCCGGCTCTCGAGCGCCATACTGTTCCGAGCTTCTACCAGGGCTACAAAGAGATCCCGCTGATGTTTGACTATGCGGAAAACTCCCGTGCACTCGGCCTCGCCGATATGTGCAAGGCACTCAGAAGCGGCCGCGGTTTCCGTGCAAACTACCAGCAGCAGCACCATGTGCTTGAGATCCTCACCGCATTCTCCAAGGCAAGTGAGGCCGGCACATTCATCCCGATGGAAACAAAATACGAGCGTACCGCACCGATGGAAAACAATCCCATCCACGGCATTCTCGACTGATAAAAATGTATTGAAAGGAAGCTAAAACTTATGAAAGCTTGTTATACCGGCTGGACATGGATCCAGAGCAACGACCCCGAAACCGCAAAGAGACAGCTCGAGCAGTCCTTTAAGGAGTGCAAATTTCTCGGCTACGATTATGTAGAAAACTTTGCATTTATCGGCGACTACTACCAGGAAGATCCGCAGGAGCTCGTAAAGCTCGCTAAGGATTGCGGTGTTGAACTCGTAAACCTGTACGGCCACTTCATGTTCGATGTCGAGAATCAGATCGAGATCGGCAAAAAGTGGATGGACTTCATGGCTGCAGCAGGCGTGAAGTGGTTCAACTGCCAGAACAGCGGTTTTGGCGATAACGGCCCGTCCGAGCGCCCGACAAATCCGGAAATGCTCGACGCGATCTGCGCTATCGTTAATGAAGTCGGCAAGTACGGCAAGGAAAAGGGTGTTACCCTGTGCTTCCACCCGCACTACGGCACATGCGTCTTCTCTCAGGAAGATATTGATTACTTTGCAGCCCACACCAATCCGGAATACGTTTCCTTCTGCTTCGATACCGCACACACCACACTCGCAGGTATCAACCCGTGCGACCTCATCCGTCAGTACGGCGACCGTATCGCATTCATGCACCTGAAGGATGTTGATACTTATACTCTCGCTCGTACAGAAGGCCCCGCAAAGATGGGTACTTTCCGCGCACTCGGCCACGGCACTGTCGATTTCAAAGGTGTTAAGGCTGCTCTTGAAGAAGTCGGTTACGACGGCATCGTCTGCGTTGAGCTCGACCGTCCGGAAGTCTGCAACTTCCACTCCGCAGAAGTTTCCCGCATCTATCTGCGCGACGTTCTCGGCATCTGATTTTATAAGATACAACGAATCCCGGCACACTCTTTCTTAGAGCATGCCGGGATTTTTTCATTTTGCTATTTCAATTTCAATATTTCCTGTGTCGGTTTTGATCTCGCATTTTCCGCCGCTCATGGTTTTCGGCGTATCGATACGACCTGTGTTGCTTTCAGCAAAGAACACCTTATCGGAAAGCAAAGTGCCTTTCACATAACCCGTGGAAGTCTCGACAGATATCTCCCCTGCATCTGACTGGTCGAACAAGACATCGCCGGTGCTTCTCTCCACAGAAAGCTTATCATCTACAATTGTATGCGCAAAGGAAATGTCCCCTGTAGTACCGACGGCGGTAAATTCTTTACAGCAAACGCTTATAAGCTCCGTTTTTCCGGTACTTACACCGACCTGCATTTTTCCATCACACACTACATTTTTCACATTGATACGGCCGGTCGATACAGAAAGTTCGATTGAGCCGGCTTTGGTTCCATCCAAATTGATATCTCCGGTGCTTGCGCAAAGCTGCACCGCTTTTTCAGCGGAAGCCGCGCATTCTATATCGCCGGTACTTGTGCCAATCTCTATATTCCGAAACGAAAAGCCATGCGGAAGCTGAACATCTCCCGTAGAAAGCTCGATAACAAGTTCCTCATATACCGTTTTTGGCAAATAGATTTCCAAGTATGGTGAATCAAACGACACAAACGTGATTTTATCAAACCACTTACGTGTATCCGTCGCTGTAACGGACAGTGTCTCGTTCTGAACAGCGACCGCATGCTTTTCTTTCACCGACTCGTGGCAGACCACTTTACATATTCCCTCTTCAGTCGGTATCAAAGACACATCCGCCGTGTCCGTATGGATCGAAACACCCCTAATCTCTTCCTTTATTTCGTATGTATTGGTCTCATATTTTACGGTCGAGATACTCTCAAAATCGCCGCCGTTCAGTCCAATACCGACACAAAACAAAAGAATCCCGAAAACGGTAAGGCAAGTACCAACCGCAATCCATATTTTAGTTTTCATGCGCATTACACATCCTCCCTTCTCACAAAGCTTTTCTTGATCGCAAAAACGATCTTCTTTGTCAAAAGCGCACTGCCTTTTACGGCAGCTGTGCATCCATAGAACATGAAAACCGAAAGACCTGCAGCAAATATCGCCATACCGACGACAGCCAAAGCCGTGCCAAAATTGCCGCCGAACAGAACGAACAAGCCTGCTGCTATGCCAAAGAGACTTACAGCCCACAGAGAGATCTCCACCGCCCATAGCGACAGAATAACAGCCCAAAGTGTGATATACAGCGAAAGCGCCACTGAAAAGACCGCGAACAAAAGTGAAAACCACAGAGGAAACCCGAGTATCAAAAGAACGATTATACCCGCACTGTGCTTTTTCTTCAGTTTCATTTTCGCTTTCACAAGCTTCACGAGAGATGTATCTGCTATGATTTGCGAAACGATTTCATCCACCGAACCGATTGCAGCAACGGCCTCCTCTTCCGAAAGACCCTCTTCCATACGGTCGGCGATCATCTCACTATAAAACGCCAAGCGTTCTTCAATTTCTTCTTCGGGCAATACGGAGAGTCTCTCGTGCAGCTCTAAAAGAAATCTCATCTGTGTCATAGCTCTTCATCCCCTTTCGTTACAAAACGGTATATCGCAAGAATCTCCTGCCAGTCCTCCCGAAACTCCTCGATGCGCTTAAGACCGATATCGGTTATGCGGTAATATTTTCGCAATCTGCCTCCATGCTCCGCGGTTCTCACGGTCAGCATGTTCGCTGTTTCCAGGCGTTTCAGAATCGTATACAATGTCGATTCACTAAGCTCGATATACGGCTTCATATCCTTGATGATCTTATAACCGTAAGATTCCTCATCCTTGATCGCCGCGAGTACGCACACATCCAAAAGTCCTCGTTTCAGTTGAATATCCATACCATACTCCCTTTCACATAATACATCGTATCACGAAGTATTACGCTTGTCAACGTCTTTCTTGCAGCTTCACAAATTACATGATATGATAAACACAAACCCTAAAGGAGGGGATAGTTTGAGCGGAAAGATCATATTAGAAACTGATCGTCTCATACTGCGCGAAATGACGCAAGACGATCTGCCCGCGCTCTGCCGTATCCTATGTGATGAAGAAGTCATGAGTGCAGCTTACGAACGCGCATTCACCGAAAAGGAAGCACAAGGTTGGCTTGACCGCCATCTGAAACGATACGAAGATTTTGGGTTCGGATTATGGGCAGTCGTGTTACGAGAAACAAACGAAATGATCGGACAGTGCGGTCTTACATGGCAGACGTGGGAAAACGAACCGCTTTTGGAAATTGGATATCTATTTCAAAAAGCGCATTGGCATAAAGGCTATGCCGCAGAAGCTGCATCAGCATGCAAGGATTACGCCTTCAACACTTTACACGCAAAATGTGTATACTCCATGATACGGAACACACATACGGCATCACAAAGGGTCGCAGAGCAAATCGGTATGCATGTCATCGATCACACAGCAAAGCATTTTCGAGGCGTGGACATGGAATTTCACCTCTACTGCATCGAGAGTAAAAGCTGATTTCCCTTGCATTTGCTGCCATATTCACTATATAATAAGTACAGTAATTCAAAGGAGTTGTTACGATGAACGCAATTTTCAAGAGAACCAGTGTACGAAAGTACACCGAGCAGAAAATAGAACCCGAAAAAATCGAACTTATGCTGCGCGCCGCTATGGCCGCCCCTTCCGCCTGCAACCAGCAGCCGTGGGAATTTTACATTACAGAAAACCCGGAGAAAATGTTGGAGCTCAGCCGCTGTTCAAAGTATGCTACCCCTTGCATCGGTGCAACGCTTGCTATCGTCCCCTGCTACCGCAAGGAAGGCCTCATTGCACCGGATTACGCTGAAATCGATCTTTCCGCATGCGTTGAAAACATCCTGCTCGAAGCAGAAGAACTCGGACTCGGTGCAGTATGGATGGGCATTGCTCCGGGACGCGACCGCATGGAAAACGTTCGCGCTGTAATGGGTGTTGATGAAAGCCTCGAGCCGTTTGCAATCATCTCTGTCGGTTATCCTGCAGCCCAGAATAAGCAGCAGGATCGTTTCGACCCGGCACGCATCCATGTAGTGAAATAAATTCTAAAAGAAAACGGACAGTTTTTCCTGTAAGGATCAACTGCCCGTTTTTTATTTCGTATTTGCAAGATGCAAAAGAATACGGCACACATGTCCGTACACTTCATCTTCTTCGTCAGCGGAAAACTCATGATTCAGCACACTGCGCAAAAACTCGTAGATATCCTCTAAGTCGCGCCGTACCGTATAGTACAGCATAGCGGTCTCATCCGCACGCTCCGCTAAATGCGCGAGATCTTCTTTTTCGGAGAACGAATAGAGATCCGCTTCCTTCGGCGCGAGCTGCACGTTTTCCCAGTCTACCAAATATAACTTTCCGTTTGGGTCTCGCATTACATTTCCGGGGTGAATATCAGTATGACAGAGAACAAACGGCAATGCCGCAGCTTTCAGTTCTTCTGTCAATGCACAGGCTTCTCTGATCTTCGCCTCCACAATCTTCGCATATTCGCAGACCGTTTCAGCAAATCGCAAAGGCATATTCCGTGTTTCTTCCCGAATGATCCAATTAAGCTCTGTGCACCACCGCAGATCGTAGCTTTCTTTCGGACAAAGCGCCTCAAACAGAACAGGAGCTATACGGTGCAGCGCACGAACGATCTCCGTCAGTTGCCGAATATCCTCCTCAAAATAGGGATTACCAAACCCAACCGCACCACCCGGAATGTAGTTAAACAGCACACCGGTAAATACACCGCAGGTATAGAATAAATCTCCTGTACTTGTTCTGACCGGATAGCATACTTTACCCCTCAGCTCCGTTCGGTTCTGTAAAATATCGAGCACGGTGAGCTGTTCCGTAAGATGCTCCACACAGCGCTGCGTGATCGCCAGTCTGTCGTCGTAGATTTTCAGGAAATACACGTCATCCACGGAAAACGTATATCCCACTGTGCCGCCCTGTACCGGTCGAATTGAACCGGCTGTGTAATTGTAGATTCTTTTCAAATTCTCCCGAATCTGTTCTATGCTGATTTCCACCGCAAGCACTTCCCTTGATCACGCATTATTTTCGATTTGAATACTGACGCCGTTCACTTCCACGCCTTCCTCTGCACGGATCAGGATATACCGTTCACCGTCGATCACACGTGTTTCGATAAGGTCACTGCGCTCAGGATTCACTTTGATCGTAACATCCGGTGTAGTGACCTCAAACTTCTTCGTTTCGATCAGATTGCGCGGACTGAGACGGGTATCTTTACCGAACTCCTCCGTGTACTTTTCGTCAAAAACATCGACCATATTGTCGGAAACACCGCAGGCCGCCAGCATCGTTTTTACCGTACCGCGGGAGATGGTCAGCGGTTCGATTTCCTTATTGACCTTGTGTTCCTCGATCATTTCACGAAGCTCCGTATGCACGGTCTGCATGACCTCCATGCTGCAGGCTTCTTTCAATGCGTCGCCGAGGATCGCGCCGAAGGTTTCCTTTTGTGTTTCGGCCGGCATAGGCGGATCGCAGCGGAACAGTGCATCGATCAGTGCAGCATGATCCTCTGCGGTATCACGGGTATAGAAAAGAGCACTGTAAATATCTGCGCTTCTGTCGTTGAATGCCGGAAACAGCACGCCGGCCGCCGGTGCGGAAACAAGCCAGTCGATGTCGCGGTTCTGAAACTCATTTTCCGGTACATTATAGCTCAAAACCGGCTTTGTCTGCTTTACGGGGCAGATGCTGCACAGGATGCTGCTGTATACTTCACTCGAAGCATCATCCTGCTTTTCGCCATCCTTTGAACGGTACGGTACATCGTATGTATCGTATGCGAGCAAAATAAGATATGTACCCTCCTGATGATATGCACCAATCACCTTTTGGAAGAATGTCTGCACGGCATCTTCATCCTGCAGCGCGGAATTGCGCAGCGCCATCAGCAGGCGGTGCTCATCGCTGTCGACCACCTGTGCAGTAGTAAACGGCATATCGATGAGATTCTTTCCCTGTGTACCGGAAAGCGTGCGGCGCAGCACATTCATGAGGTTTTCGCTTTCTTCCTGCGGCAGCAGTGTCAAAGACTGATCAAACTGTGAAACGATCTCCTGCTTCTCATTCACATAGCAGCCACGCACATGCGTAACATTGCTTTTATCCACTCTGTATCGGCGGCGAATTTCCGATATTTCTTTCTCGTTCATAACATTTCCCCTCTATCTATAGCCATAAAAAATGAACCGCGTCAATTTGAAACGGTTCATTTTCTTTTATCTTTTATGTTATTTTAGCTTTTTTGCGATTTCTTGTCAATCATTCGGCCATGATCTTGTCCATGCATTCCTTGATGCATGCCACACGTGCATCATCACTTTCCATTTCCGGCAGCTTGGGGCTGAACGGCTCTGCAACAACCGGACCGGTATAGCCGAGCTTTCTGAGGCCCTGCATAACAAATGCAGCATCGATCACACCGGTCTCACCCGGCAGCTTTCTCGGAGAATCCGGCTGCTCGAGCACATCGCCGACCGCCGCATCGTTAACATGCACCAGAACGATTTTGCTTTCATCCGGGATATGGTCGAAAACATCTCTGTTGTTTGCACCGGTATACCAGTGATAAATATCGAACAGCAGGCCGACGTTGTCGCCGCAATCCTTTGCGAGCTTCAGCATTTCTTCCGCAGTATAAACGAAGACTTTCTTGTCTTTTCTCATCGGGTACGGACCGATAAACTCGAGGCCCAAACGGATGCCGTGCTCTTTCAGCACCTTAGCCGCTGCGGAGAGACGCTTAACATGCAAAGCATAGTTTTCTTCCTTTTCCAGCGTATCGCTTGCCGGGAAGATCCAAATGATGCAGCGTGTGCAGCCGACAGCTTCGAGTGCCGCCGCCTGTGCCGGCAGCTCTTTCATCGCTGCTTCAAAACCGGTCTCATCCACCTGTGTCGGATGAAACGGCAGGTTGGCACCCGAAATGCCCATTTCATGCTTTTCAAGCAGCGCTTTTACATTTTCCACACCGTTTTCCATAATTTCCGGTGCACCGGCCTCAATGTACTTAAAACCGTACTTTTTTGCCAGAAGAAGCTTCTTCTCAAAGTCTTTTTCTTTAACACCGATATTACCCAAATTTACGGACTGAAACATACACCCTCCGCCTTTCGTAAAGCTTTACTTTTCAATATCCGGCAGCATACTGCCTTACAGTCATTATAACACAGCCGTTTGCCGGGGCACAAGATTCTGTGATGAAGTTGCATCAAAAATTCCGATGTTTCATTTATATCAATTGACTTTGCAATTTACCGGGCATATAATCAAAATAGGTCGGCGGCTGCACGTCCGCATTAAGGTGCACCCCGAAAGTCCGGATGTTTACTGCTATTCGGGCAGTAAATCCACCTGTAAACATTCATTTTGGGAGGAAACAGTATGTCCATTAAGCCCGTAAAAGTCGCGCTTATCGGCAGCGGCAACATCAGCTACACGTATCTCAATACACTCTGCAACGGCGGCTTCAACATTATTGAGGTCGTGGGCTGCTCCGA
>JAZNMV010000201.1:0-1762 GCA_045579885.1 Acutalibacteraceae bacterium
AAGCAGGCCGATAAAATATTCAATGTTGCGTTTACGCTTTTTGCTTGTATCGGTATTGTAGGCAGTACGATTATGGTCGTGTTCTCGAAGCAGTTCTCGGTTCTGTTCACGAAGGAAGACCGCACATGGTGTGCGAGCGCAGCTTTGGCACCGATGTTGTTCTTCATGTGTCTTACTTCCTGTGTGCGCGGTTATTTTCAGGGGCGTTCCAATATGCTCCCGACCGCGATTTCACAGATTCTGGAGTCCGTGATCAAGCTGTTTGTCGGTACAGCACTTGCACTGTGGCTCTTTACTGCAACCGGTCTTCCGGAACTCGGTGCAACGGGTGCGATCATTGGTGTTTCGGTCGGTTCCTTGTTTGCGATGATCTTTATCCTGATCCGCTATACAAAGGAAAAGAAGCGTATGGATTTCGATCCTACCGAACCGCCGGTTTCAAGTACGAAGAGTATTTTGAAGGATATTGCAACTTTCGCAGTACCGGTCATGCTCGGTTCCGTGTTCCTGAATGCACTCGACCTTGTTGATGCAGCAATCATGATGCACCGTCTGCAGAACACGGCCGGCTTTGCTTATGAGGAAGCTATGGGTATGAAGGGTTGGCTCGGTAATGCAAGAAAGTATTTCGATCTGCCGAACGCGCTTATTGTTCCGATCTCTACAACGGTTCTTCCGATGCTTTCGGGTGTTGTAGCGAAAAAAGACGGTGAAGGTATCCGTGAGATCTCCACGCTGACTGTACGCCTTACTTTGATGTTTGCGTTTCCGTGTGCAATGGGTCTTTTGATCTTTGCTTCGCCGATCTGTGAGCTGCTGCTCTTTAATCAGCCTGTTTACGCGCAGAATACTGCACCGCTTCTGGCTGTTATGGCGCCTGCTGTTGTTGCGGCAAGCCTTCTGTATATCACGAATTCCATGATCCATGCGGTCGGCGAAGTGTATAAGCCGATCCGCAATATGGCGATCGGTACGGTCGCGCGTATTGCCATCGTATATGTACTGTGCGGTATGCGTGAGGTCGCCGCTATGGGTTCCGCGATCGCTACATTGGTTTCGTACTTTATCATTATTGTTCTCAATATGCACTCACTGCACGGACTTCTGCCGCAGACACCGAGTGTGCTGAAGATGTCTGTTCGTCCGCTCATCGCGTCCGTACTTATGGCGGTAGTATCTCTGCCTGTGTACTGGCTGCTGATCCTGTGGATCAGTCCGAAACTTGCTGTTGTTCCGGCAATTCTCGTGGCTGTAGCCGCTTACCTGGCAGCTGCGATCGTAACGAAAGTTGTGACAAAAGAGGATGTGGAACATCTGCCGAAGGGGCAGCGTATAGCAAAGCTGCTTCGTTTGAAATAACCCGGATTGTCAGGGATTTTGCCCTGTGATAAACTTATTTCAGGTGATTTTGGGAATATGCACGCTTAGGTGCACGGAAAGAAAGGAAAGGGCTTAAAATTGGAAAAAGCACAGAAAAATCAGCGGCCGAACGGTCTTATCCGCCGTTTTCTTCCGTACTTTAAGAAATATTGGTGGATCGTTATTCTTGACCTTGCGTGTGCCGCACTCACAACGGTCTGCGAGCTCGCGCTGCCGCTTATCATTGAACGTCTGACAGACCGCGGCATCAATGCGCTTTCGTCTCTGACGCTCGAGTACATCCTGCGTATCGGCTTCCTTTACATGTTCTTAAAGCTTGTCGATGTCGGTGCCTCCTTCTTTATGGCATCTGTCGGTCATATTATGGGTACGAAGATCGAGA
>JAZNMV010000202.1:0-5001 GCA_045579885.1 Acutalibacteraceae bacterium
GTGTTCAGCTTATCGGCATCGGTAAAATCCAGTTCCTTTGCACGGCTTCCTCTTGGGTTTCTTGTAAAGAACTGAAAGGTATCCGCACCGATAGAGAGTGCGGTTTTCCCCATGGCATAATATCCTTTCGATGCAGAGAGATGACATCCGATATGAAGCATATTTATCTTCCTTTCCGGTGTTTCATGAGCGAGCCAGTTTGTAGATGAGATCGTAAGCAAATTCGAGATCATCTATGGAACAATGATTTTGCACAAAGTGAGTTGTACAGCAGATCCAGCGTTTGTCGCGAAGCGTTTTAAATACACGTCGGATCTCTTCCTCGAGTATTTCGCGCGAAAGAATGCCGATTGCGGATTGTACGCATATACCGCCGAGTATTGCGAAGCGGTCGGCATATTTTTCGAGATAAACATCGTAGGACATACCGGCGTTTTCCTGCCAGGGGTGCACAATGTCAAAACCAAGTTCAGAGATACCGTCGGCGATTTTCATAACGCATCCATCCGAGTGAAGGCTTGCGAAAACGCCGCGGCTGTGTACATAGTCGACTACTTCTTTCATGTTGGGATAAATGAGATTCCACCAAAGATCAGGGCTGAAAAGCAATTCTTTCTGTGAGCCCCAGTCGTCGGAAATGTGCACTGCGTCCACACCGAGATCAATGCAATGCTTCGCAAAATTGAGTGTCCACTCTGCCTGTCTGCGGTACAATTCAGCGATCTCCTCCGGATAGAGCAGGAGCCACATGAGGTGATTCTCGATGCCGTAGATATCATTAAACGGCTCGAAAAAGCCCGGTGTTTGTACATAACAAAAACGTCCTCGTGCTTTATGGTGTGCGAGTGCAGCCTGAAGATTCTCATAATCTTCCATGCGATTTGGAGAAGTGAAAAAATCGACATCGAGTAATAGGTCCGGTGTAAGCTCCTCGCCGTTCTCATACGCTTTGTTGCGAATACTGTCGATCACTTCATAGTTATAGGGGGAAGGACCACCAAAAAGATGCGCGATATCAAACTCATATTTATCTTCAAAGGCCGCAACGGAGCCCCAGCGTTCGGAAATCTCGTCTGATAAATTGAAGGATACCCATCCGTAGATAGGTTGTCGGTCTGTTGGTTCTCCTAAAATCGTACGGCGCACGCGTTCTGTACCGGTCATACGGTGTCACTCCTTAAAGCAAAACAGCAGACCAATATAAATCGATCTGCTGAAAGTATTTTTTTGTTCTTTATCCCTTGCTGTTCCAGTTTTTGAACATGACTTTCATGGAACGAACCATTTCCTTTGCAAATTCGGAAATGTACTTGCGCTTATAGTAAGCAGCGGTGCGATCGTTCGGCATCATAGCAATAAGTTCTTCCTCTGTGAGTTCGCGGTATTTGTTTTCGAAAACAATAGAGCTCTTAGCGAAACGAGTGGGCTGCGGGCGCTCTTTCTGCTGCTGTGTCGGGTAACCGAAAACAAGCATACATACCGGAGCGGTCTGTGCGGGAAGATCGAACAGTTCTTTATGGATTTCAAAATTCTCGATGATGTCGCCGATATAGCAGGAACCGATTCCAAAGCTTTCTGCTGCGACACAAGCTGCATGTGCAGCAATAACAGTATCATTGGTTGCCAGGATCAGGTCGCTGAGTTCGGGTGCCGGAACATCTTCACATTCGGCAAGCTCAAATTTTCTGTACCAGCGGTGATAATCGGCGCAGAAAATCAGCACCATTTTTGCATCGGCAATGAACGGCTGGTGGTCGCATGTTACAGCGAGCTTGTCCTTGATCGCCTGGTCGGTTACATCAATAATGGAATAGAGCATGGAGTTGCCGGCGGTAGGAGCGCGCATAGCAGCAGCTAAAATGGCTTCTTTTATTTCAGGTGCGATCTCACGGTCTTCAAAAACGCGAACGGATTTACGTTCCATTAAGACCTTAATCGTTTCGTTCATATAAATACAACCCTTCATAATGCATTTTCTGTAATTATAGCACAGAAGATTGCTTTTGTAAATCAAAATGCCTGTTATTGATTGACAAATCCGGCAGAAAGGTTATAATGATTATGAATGAAAATGCAAAAGAGGCGTCATCATGGAATTCCACGAATTGAATGGCAGACTGCATAAATTAGAGCTTGTGCGAAAGCTGTGCCATCAAAAAGAAACACATGAATATAAACTGTATTTTGGTCAGATGCCTGTTCTGAACTATATTGCGTTCAATCCCGGATGTACACAGGTCGAAATCGCAAATTGGATGCAGGTAAGTCCGGCTTCCGTTGCACTTTCCACCAAGCGATTGCAGAAATCCGGTTATATAGTCAAGGAAGTGGACCCGGATAATCTGCGCTGCAAGCGCCTTTATCTTACAGATGACGGTAAGCGCACAAGAGAGTTGGCATTTGAACGTCTCGGTCAGCTTGATAAGAAGATGTTCGAGGGATTTACGGATGAAGAAATGCTTCAGCTTTCGCAGTATTTGGACCGTATGACTATGAACTTGACCGGTGAAACGGAAAATATTGTGAACGGTGAAGTTTTCCACGACCTCCATGTTCAGATCGGTACTTTGGAACATGGCAAAAGAGACGAATCGGACGATTAAATCTTTTCTGTGTAATTCACGCGGGGTTCCCGTGTGCAAATAAAAATCAACGGTGAATAATTTGTTCGCCGAATCAATCACGAAGGAGTTGGACAACATGAAAATTGCTGTTATCGGCTGCGGTACAATTGCAAATTCGGCACACATTCCGTCCTACATGAACAATCCGGAAGCAGAGATCAAGTATTTCTGCGATATTATCCCGGAGCGTGCAGAAGCTGCTGTAGAAAAGTACGGCTGCGGCACAGCTGTTGTAGACTATCATGATGTTCTTGCCGATCCGGAAATCGAAGCCGTTTCCGTTTGTACGCCGAACAATGTTCATGCTACGATCGCGATCGATGCTCTCCGCGCCGGCAAAAATGTTCTGTGCGAAAAACCTGCTGCACGTACATATGCAGAAGCTCTTGAAATGCAGAAGGTTCAGCATGAGACCGGTAAGATCCTGAACATCGGCGTTGTTAACCGTTTTAACGACAGTGTTAACCTGATCAAAAAGTATATTGATGACGGTAAACTTGGCGATATTTATCATGTATATGTAAGCTTCCGTGCACATCGTTCCATTCCGGGTCTTGGCGGTGCATTCACAACAAAGGCGATCGCAGGCGGCGGTGCTCTGATCGACTGGGGCGTACATTATCTTGATATCGTTATGTACTGCTGCGGCGACCCGAAAGCCAAGACAGTTTCCGGTGAGGTATTCAGCAAGCTTGGTGTAGATATCGCCGGTTATACCTATAAGGATATGTGGGCAGGTCCTCCGAAGCTCGATGGTATTTACGATGTTGATGATTCCATTACCGCAATGATCCGTACAGACGGTCCGGTTATCACTGTACATGGTGCTTGGGCACAGAATATCGGTGTTGCTGAACAGTATATCGACTTTATCGGCGATAAGGGCGGTATCCGTCTGCAGTACGGTAGGGACTTTACCATTTACACAGCAGAGCACGGTGCACTCGTTGAGTACAAGCCGGAGTTCGAAATGCGCAATCACTTCCAGAATGAGATTGATGCATTCATTAACTGCTGCAAGACAGGTGAGAAGCTCCCGTCTCATATCGATACAAACATTCTGACATCCAAGATGATGCAGGCTATCTATGACTCCGCAGAGCAGCATAAAGAAGTTGTTCTTGAGTAATTTTTAATTTTAGTTTTAACAGAAAGGAATTAAGTACTATGTATCCTTTTTCTATTGGCGTTCTGCTTGACGGTTTCCGTACAGACACAATCACAGCACTCGATAAGGCTGTTGCCGTTGGCGCAAAGGGCATTCAGGTCTACGCAACACACGGTGAGCTTTCTCCGCAGGCTATGACTGCAGAAAAGCGTCGTGAGTTTTTAAAGCAGGTTAAGGATCGCGGTCTCGTGATTTCTGCACTCTGCGGCGACCTTCATCATCCGGGCGGATTTGCAAACCCGGAACACAATCCGGAGCTGATTGAGCAGTCCAAGCGCATTGTTGATCTTGCTAAGGACCTTGAGACAAATGTTGTTACAACACATATCGGTGTTGTTCCGAGCGATCCGGCTGTTGCACGTTATGCTATCATGCAGGAAGCTTGCAGCAAGCTCGCAGCTTATGCAGACTCCATGGAAGCATTCTTTGCTGTTGAGACAGGTCCGGAATTGGCAGTAACACTGAAGGGCTTCCTGGATAGCCTCAATTCCAAGGGCGTTTCCGTTAACCTTGACCCGGCAAACTTCGTTATGGTAACAGGCGATGATCCAGTGCAGGCTGTTTATACACTGAAGGACTATATCGTCCATACACATGCCAAGGACGGTAAGCGTCTGTATTATGTTGAGCCGGAGATCCTTTACGGCATGGCAGATGAAGATATGCTCAAGGAGCCGTCTTTCATTGAGCTTCCGCTCGGCCAGGGTGCTGTTGATTTCCCGGCATACTTCAAGGCACTTGATGATATCGGCTACAAGGGCTTCCTGACCATCGAACGCGAAGTCGGTGACGATCCGGAAGGCGATATCCGTCTGGCAGCAGATTATATCCGCAGCCTGATCTAATAGAGCAGTGTACCGGAGGACGGCGAAAGCTGTCCTCCTTTTGCTTCTGTATACGGAAGGAGATATGGGAAATGAAACAAAGAGAAGTTTGGGATGCGTACGATGCTGAAGGGAATAAACTTGGATTCGAACTGTATCGCGATGAGGCAGAGGAAATTCCACAGGGGGTATATCACCTTGTAGCTGAGATCATTACCGTAACGAGACAGAAGCAGGTGCTTATTACGCAGAGAGATCAGAGAAAGCCATTCGGTCTAAAATGGGAGTTTACCGGCGGGTCGGTACTAAAGGGAGAAACAGCTGAAACCGGAGCTGTCCGTGAACTGAAAGAGGAGACCGGAATTTCAAGTCGGAGGCCAAGCGG
>JAZNMV010000203.1:0-5173 GCA_045579885.1 Acutalibacteraceae bacterium
CCCCTGCCAGTTTTAAATCTTTATAAAAGTCTGGGGGGGGGGGGGGGGGGGAAAGCCTTTCTCCAGAAAGGTTTTCACCGCTAATATTTATAAAGCTTCTATATGAATACCATCTTTACGAACCGCATTTTTATTATTCAAACACGGAACAAATTTCAGATGTATTTCTGATGCCGTATTCTCCGTTTATAAGATTTTCGCCCCAATCGGCGGAAAGAACTGAGCCGTCCCATTCGTTGGCAATATCCAGATATTCAACACCGCCGCCGTTGCCTTTCCAGGACCAGCCGAGATATCCTACGTTGATTTCGGTACAGTACTGCATTATGAACTCTTCCTTAACATCACCGTCGGAATGATTGTAGCCGAATTCACCTACACATACGCAAAGTCCCTGCTTGCGGACATTATCGATATTGCGCTGAATAACCTTGTCGGTCTTACCTGCTGTACCGTACATATGTATTGAGAACATTGTGTTTCTCAGACTGTCAGCTGCAAGTACATCTGCACCGCGCTTGGCGATACTCATAGGATACTGTCCCCAGCCTGCACTGTCAACCATAATGAGGTTTTTAATTCCTGCCTCTCTTATTCTTGGAATCTGAGCGATATAAGCTTCCGCCCATTCATCAACGCCCCAGTCGCCATACCATTCGTTGGCGATATTTAAGATAACATAGGCTTCGTTGCCGATAAGCGCATCTTTCATTTCAAGCCAGTAATCAACAATTCCCTCAAGTACTGAGACATCGTTCTTACCTGTGCCGTCATGTACCTCTAAAACTGCTACAAGCTTGTACTGCTTGCATAAGTCGATAATCTCAAGAATGCTGTCAAGGCTGTCCTTATTCCACTGGTAACCGTTTGAAAGTACTATTCTTACTGTGTTAGCACCTGTTTCGGCGATAGCAGGGATTGCTGTGTTAAGTTCACCCTTGAACCAGGTGTGAGCGTGATTTACACCACGCATTACAAAAGCATTGCCGTTAGCATCGTAAAGAGCTGTGCCGTCAACTTTGAAGCCTGCTGAGGCAGTGATTTCCTGCTTCTCTGCTTCAGTTGTAACTGCCTCAGTTGCCGTTGCAGTTGTTGTTGCTTCAGTTGTAACCTCTGCTTCGGTGGTGGTTGCTTCAGTTGTTTCAACCGCTTCCGTTGTGGTTTCTGCTGTTGTGGTTGTCTGCTCCGATACGGTGGTTGTTTCCTCTGCGGCAGTTGTGGTGGTGGTCGCTTCAACCGTAGGTGCTTCTGTGCCTGTGGTTGTTACAACATCAGTGCTGTTGCAGGCAGATAATGTCATTATACCCGCTAAAAGCAGTGCGGCTATTTTTTTAGTGAATTTCATTGTATTTCCTTTCCAGTAAATATGGAAAAAGCCTGTCCATCGCCGGACAGGCTTTTATTGGTTTTAATTAAACAAGTTCGATAATTGCCATCTCAGCTGCGTCACCGCGGCGCGGTCCGAGCTTTGTGATGCGGGTGTAGCCGCCGTTGCGGTCTACATACTTCGGAGCGATTTCCTTGAACAGCTTGTTTGTTACGCTCTCCTTAGTGATGAAAGCCATAACGTTTCTTCTGTTAGCAAGGTTATCTACCTTAGCGATTGTGATCATCTTCTCAGCCATAGCACGAACTTCCTGTGCTCTGGTAGCTGTTGTCTCGATCTTGCCATTCTCAAAGAAGAATGTTACGAGGCCGCGCAGCATAGCGAGTCTATGTGCAGTGTCTCTTCCGAGTTTTCTTGTTCCCGGCATGATTGTCACTCCTATCGTTAGATAATTATAAATTATTCATCGTCCTTACGGAGGTTAAAGCCGAGAGATGCCATCTTCCAGATAACTTCTTCAAGCGACTTGCGGCCAAGGTTTCTGACCTTCATCATGTCCTCTTCGGACTTAGAAAGCAGGTCTTCAACCGTGTTGATGCCAGCACGCTTGAGGCAGTTGAAGGAGCGGACGGAGAGGTCCAGCTCTTCAATGGTCATCTCCAGAACCTTTTCCTTGCCCTGATCATTTGTCACGACCATTGTGTCTGTGCTCTGGCCCTTATCGGACAGGTCAACAAACAGTGTGAGGTGGTCTGTGAGGATCTTAGCAGCGAGGGAAACGGCTTCCTGAGCGGTAATAACTCCGTTTGTCCAAACCTCGAGAGTCAGCTTATCGAAATCAATGCTCTGACCAACACGAGTGGGCTCTACGTTAAAGTTAACCTTTAACACCGGTGTGTAAATAGAATCAACTGCCAATTCGCCGATCACGCCCTGCGGCATGTTCTGCTTATTGCGCTCGCCGGATACATAGCCTCTGCCCTTATCCAGGGTGATCTCCATGTACAGCTTTGCGCCTTCGCCGAGTGTGGCAATGTGCAGTTCGGGGTTGAGGATCTCAACCTCGCTGTCACACTTAATTGAATCTGCGGTAACTACACAGGGACCCTCTGCGGAGATCTCAACGGTCTTCGGACCGTCACAGTGCAGCTTTGCGATCAGGCCCTTGATGTTCAGAACGATCTCGGTAACGTCTTCCTTAACACCCGGGATTGTGGAGAACTCATGGACAACACCATCGATCTTGATCGACTTAACCGCGACACCCGGCAGGCTGGAAAGGAGCACGCGACGCAGGCTGTTGCCCAGCGTGGTGCCGAAACCGCGCTCCAGCGGTTCAACTACGAACCGGCCGTAAGTGCTGTCATTCGAAATTTCCTCGGTTTCAATTCTCGGTCTCTCTATCTCAATCATTTGCGATCCTCCTTTACACATTCAACGTAATTCGTATAATCCATGTGAAATTAAGAGAATTACTTGGAGTACAACTCAACGATGAGAGTTTCGTCGACCTCGAGGTCGATGTCTTCACGTGCAGGCATTGCTGCAACCTTTGCTTCGAAATCAGCAGCGTTGAGCTCGAGCCACTTAGCAACCGGCTTTGCTGCGTTTGCTTCGATAACAGCCTTGAACTTCTCGGAAGAACGGCTGCCGTCCTTGATAGCGACAACGTCGCCTTCCTTTACGAGGTAGGACGGAATGTCAACCTTGTGGCCGTTAACGGTGAAATGACCGTGAACAACCAGCTGACGAGCCTCTGCTCTGGAGGAAGCCCAGCCGCAGCGGTATACGATATTGTCGAGACGGGTCTCGAGGAGAACGAGGAGGTTTGTACCTGCCTTGCCCTGCATCTTTGTAGCCATCTCATAGTAGTGTCTGAACTGGCCTTCGAGAACACCGTAGTAACGTCTTGTCATCTGCTTTGCACGCAGCTGCAGACCGTACTCAGATGTCTTCTTTCTGCCCTGGCCGTGCTGGCCCGGTGCATATGCTCTGCGTGTGATAGCGCACTTATCTGTGTAGCATCTCTGGCCCTTGAGGAACAGCTTCTGGCCCTCGCGACGGCACAGCTTGCAAACAGCATCTGTATATCTTGCCATAGTGTGTAACCTCCTAATCTTTTATACGCGTCTTCTCTTCGGAGGACGGCATCCGTTGTGCGGGATCGGTGTAACGTCCTTGATCATGTTGACCTCGAGACCTGCCGACTGCAGTGCACGGATCGCAGCTTCACGGCCTGCGCCCGGGCCCTTAACGTAGACTTCTACGCTCTTCATGCCATGCTCCATAGCGATCTTAGCTGCAGTTTCTGCTGCAGTCTGAGCTGCGAACGGAGTAGACTTTCTGGAACCACGGAAGCCAAGCTCACCAGCGCTGGCCCAGGATACTGCATTGCCCTGTGTATCTGTAATGGTTACGATTGTGTTATTGAAAGTGGACTGGATATGTGCAGCGCCACGCACATTATTCTTGCGCTCACGGCGTCTGCGGACTGCGGTTGCTGCTTTCTTTCCGCCTTTTGTTGCTGCCATTTATAATCCCTCCCGATTACTTCTTCTTGTTAGCCATTGTCTTTCTCGGACCCTTGCGTGTTCTTGCATTGGTCTTGGAACGCTGGCCTCTTACCGGCAGGCCCTTGCGATGGCGAACACCGCGGTAGCAGCCGATTTCGATAAGTCTCTTGATATCGAACGCAACTTCACGGCGGAGGTCACCCTCAACCACGCAGTTCTTGTCGATATATTCTCTCAGCTTAGTTGCGTCATCCTCGGAAAGATCTCTTACGCGGATATCCGGATCAACGCCTGTTGCAGCGCAGATGTCTGTCGCTGTCTTGCGGCCGATACCGTAAACGTAGGTAAGAGCAATCTCGATTCTTTTATCTCTGGGTAAATCAATACCGGAAATACGAGCCATGCTTATTGCACCTCCATTAATGTTTCAGAGCTATTAGCCCTGGCGCTGCTTGTGCTTCGGGTTCTCACAGATAACCATGATTTTACCCTTGCGCTTAATAATCTTGCACTTCTCACAAATCTTCTTAACAGAAGGTCTGACTTTCATTTGGGTACCCTCCTTATACTTTGTGGGGTTTCAAACATTATTATATATCTTACTTGGAACGCCAAGTGATGCGTCCCTTTGTCAGATCGTACGGACTCATTTCTACTGTGACCTTATCGCCCGGAAGAATGCGGATGAAGTTCATGCGCAGCTTGCCGGAAATGTGGGCCAGAATAATGTGTCCGCCCGGAATCTCAACCTTGAACGTAGCGTTCGGAAGAGCTTCCTTGACAATTCCTTCTACTTCAATTACGTCCTGTTTTGACATAGTAGTCACCAATCCTTCAAAGCCTGAGCTTGTTATATTACGTTGTATGCTCTCTGTAATGAGCGAGAGCCATGCGTATCTGCCGATTGGTCGAAAGGCTCTTCTCACCGAGCACCGTGCCTGTAGGCGCCAGATGCTTCAGTTTCTTTTTCTTCGGGATTTCAAGCTTTCTGCGTTTACCGTCTGCCATATAAGCAAACGCGCCGTCAAGCTTTAAAACCACCTGAAAATCGCCCTTATCGTGACCTGCGAGCGACCGCATGATCTGTCCGCGCTGAACCTCCATGACGACACCTCTTTTACAGCGCCGTGAGAATCACGGGACCGTTCGGAGTGATCGCAACAGTGTGTTCAAAATGAGCGGAAAGACTGCCGTCACGCGTCACCGTAGTCCAGCCGTCGCCGAGGACTAAAACCTCATGGCCGCCGGCATTGACCATCGGTTCAATCGCGATTGTCATGCCCGGTAACAGGCGCACACCTCTTCCGGGTGTGCCGTAATTTGGAACACTGGG
>JAZNMV010000204.1:0-2577 GCA_045579885.1 Acutalibacteraceae bacterium
TTAACGATTTTGACATCGTTTATCTTGTCAGAAACGTGGAAGCCTATAAAAACAAAGCCTGGAACATCGAATACGGCGAAAAGCTGTTCGGCGACATGCTTGTGTATGAACGCACCGACGAAAGCGAGATTTTTAATGAGCATTTTCCGGAATTCGTCTGTTATCTGATGCAGTTTGCGGACGGAAACCGTATTGACCTTACAGTTGCGGACATAAAAAACTATAAAGATTACTGCTTCGGTGACGGATACGCGACCGTTCTGCTCGATAAGGACGGCACACTGCCCGAAGTACCCGTCGATAACGGCAGCGCATACTTCGTGAAAAAACCGAATGCACAGATCTTTTTCGAGTGCCGCACAGAGTTCTGGTGGGTCGCACCGTATATTTCGAAAGGTCTTTGGCGCGGACAGCTCTTGTATGCGCACACGCACCTGGGCATCATTCGCAATATGCTGCTGACCATGCTCGGCTGGTACGTCGGTTCGCAGCATGGATTTGATCTCTCGCTCGGCAAAAATAGCGACAAGTTAGCGGAATACCTGCCTGAAGAGCTGTGGCAGGCGCTGCTTTCCACGTATGCTCGCTGCGAAGAAGAAGATATCTGGCGCGCACTGTTTGCCGCGGGAAAACTTTTCACGAAGGTCTCCGAGCTTGTTGCCGAGCACTTCGGTTTTACGATCGAAGATGAATACGACCGACATGTAACCGCTTTTCTGAAATACACAAAAGCACTTCCAAGGGACGCTGAGACCATTGATTTTTCGGTAAACTGAGAAAAAGGAGAACACTATGCTGATTCTTTGTATTGGCGATGTCGTCGGCGGAAACGGCTGCGATTTTCTGCGCAGACATCTGCCTGCACTTAAGAGAACAAAAGGAATTGACGTTGTTATAGCCAACGGAGAAAACTCTTCGGATGGCAACGGCATCACCCCCACTTCCGCAAACCATCTTTTTGACAGCGGTGTCGATGTGATCACGGCCGGTAACCATACCTATCGCCGCCGCGAGGTATACGATTATCTCGACGATACGGAAGCGATCATTCGTCCGGCAAATTTCCCGCCGGATGCACCGGGCCACGGTATCACCATCCTCGACATGGGCAGAACGCAGGTGGCTGTGATCAACCTTATGGGCGCGGTTTATCTCGATGAGCATCTTGATTGTCCTTTCCGCACGCTCGATGCTATCCTTAAAAAATACGATCTGCCAAAAATCTGTGTTGTGGATTTTCACGCGGAAGCTACCGGAGAAAAGCGCGCACTCGGTTATTATGCGGATGGCCGCGTTTCCGCGGTTTTCGGTACCCATACCCATGTGCAGACCGCCGATGAAACCGTACTGCCGCACGGCACCGGATACATCACCGATGTCGGCATGACCGGCGTGATCGATTCTGTGCTCGGCGTAAAAAAAGAGCTTGTCATAAAGAAGCAGCTCAGCCGTATGCCGGTACGTTTCGATTACGCAGACGGCGAATGCAAAATGGACTGCGTGCTGTTCGATATTGACGAAAAAACAGGCCTCTGCCGCAGTGCAGAACGCCTTTCTATTCGATAACTGACAAAAAAACGCTGGATTTGCGCCATAATTTTACAACCTGCCCATACGACTTCCCTTGTATTTTTGGAACAAATATGATATACTCATCGTAAGATTACCACGATATCCGGTGCGTTTCAGGCACCGCCCTAAATTAACAGACAGGATGTGTATTGCAGTGATCACTGGTAAGCAGCTTCGCGATGCCGTTATTTCCGGCGCGAACACTATACTGAAAAACAGAAAATACGTTGATAGTTTAAACATTTTCCCCGTTCCGGACGGTGACACCGGAACCAATATGTCCATGACGATCAGTGCCGGCAGCGATGCTATGGCAAAGCTCGGCGACGAAGTTACCATTGCCGAAGCAGCGAAAGCAGCAGCATCCGCTATGCTGCGCGGCGCAAGAGGCAACTCCGGTGTTATTCTTTCCCTTTTATTCCGCGGTTTCTCCAAGGGTCTTGAGGAAAAGGAAAGCGCTGACGGCCTGCAGCTTGTACAGGCACTGCAGCTTGGCGTTGAGGCAGCATACAAGGCTGTTATGAAGCCGACCGAAGGCACCATGCTCACCGTTGCACGTGTTGCGGCAGAAAAGGGTCTTGCAGCAGCAGCGGTCGATCCCGATCCCGTATATGTTTGGGATGCAGTCTGCCAGGGTGCAGAGGAAGCACTGGCTACCACACCGGAACTTCTTCCGGTTCTCAAGAAAGCAGGCGTTGTTGACGCAGGCGGCCAGGGTGTCTGCATGATCTTCGACGGCATGATGAGCGTCTTCAAGGACGGCGTGATCGTTCAGACCGGTATGACCGAAGAAGAAAGAGCAGCCGATAACGAAGATTTCTTCGCAAGCGTTGCCGCTGAATTCGACAGCGTTATCACTTTCACCTACTGCACAGAGTTCATCGTAGGCCGTGATCCGGAGGTTAAGACCGACCCGAACGAGCTGCGTTTGTTCCTCGAAACCATCGGCGACAGTGTTGTTGTTGTTGACGACGATGAGATCATCAAGGTTCACGTACACACAGA
>JAZNMV010000205.1:0-6286 GCA_045579885.1 Acutalibacteraceae bacterium
CGTATGTTATGTACAATATGGAGCAGCCTCTTGGTGATGCTTCAGCTGTAGCATTTGCACTTGGGTGTAAAGCAACGGCTGAACACACAAAAATTTGTTATTCCGGTGAAGGCGCTGATGAGTTTTTCGGTGGATATAACATGTACCGAAACGCTGAACGCTACGGTGACAACCTGAAAACATTCTATGTTGGCAATACTAACATCATGAAAGAAGACGAAAAGCGTCTGATTCTCAAGAAATATAACGAGAATGTTCTGCCGATAAATCTTGTTAAAGAAATCTATGCAGAGAATGAAGGTTTAGATCCGCTTTCCAAGATGTCCGATGTAGATATTCAAATTTGGCTCGAAGGCGATATTTATCTGAATGTGGATAAAATGGGTGCCGCTGCCGGTCTTGAAATCCGTATGCCGCTGACCGACAGACGAATTTTCGATATCGCTTCACGCATGCCTTCCGAATTTAAAGTTAATGCGGAACAAAACAAAGTTGCGCTCAGAACTGCAGCGTCAAAGGTTTTGCCTGAAGAAATTGCTTTTAGAAAGAAACTCGGCTTTGTTGTACCGATTCGTGTATGGATGGCAGACGAAAGATATAACGGAGATGTGCGCGCTAAGTTCCACAGCGATATTGCCGCAAAATTCTTTGATGTCGATGCTATCAATGCAATTTTTGAGGAATATATCGGTGGCAATTCCGATAATTGGCGTAAGGTATGGACGATTTACACTTTCCTGGTTTGGTATGAAGAGTATTTCGTAAAACGCTGAATGAATTTTAGAAGTTCATGCGAGAACTTCAGAATATATTTACAGAAAGGTTGACACTACCATGAAATTTACAATTGTTGGTGCTGGCAGTTCTTATACGCCGGAGCTTCTTGAAGAAATGGCTGTACGCAGAGACTCTCTTCCGGTTAAAGAGATCGTTCTCTATGATATCGATGAGAATCGTTTAAATATCATGCACGGTTTCTGCGAGCGATTCGCTAAGAAACTGAGTCTTGATGTTTCAATTCGGGCTACCATGGATCTTGATGATGCTCTGTACGGTGCTGATTTTGTAGATACACAGATCCGTGTTGGCGGTAATACACAACGTGTCATCGATGAAAAAATCCCGATGAAGTACGGTCTTGTCGGTCAGGAAACAACCGGTGCCGGTGGTATGATGAAAGCTTTCCGTACGATCCCGGTAATGATGCATGTTGCAGAACGTATGGAAGAACTTGCTCCTAACGGCTGGATCATCAATTATACAAATCCGACCGGTCTCGTCACAGAGGCTGTTACTCGTTATACAAAGGCAAATATTGCAGGATTCTGTTCCGGCGGTATTTTCCCGAAGATGTGGGCGAAGTCCTCCATGGGTATCGATTACAACCGTGTGCAGTATGACTATGTCGGTCTGAACCACATGAATTTTATCAGTAATATTACGATCGACGGCCGTCCGATCACACAGGAAGAGTTTAATAAGCTGGCTGAAACCAACGGTGAAGTAAATCCGGAGCTCAGCCGTTTGCTCGGTGTACTCGCAAGCCCGTATCTCCAGTATTATTATCACACCACAAAGAAGGTCAACAGCATGCTTGCAGCACCTAAAACACGTGGCGAATATGTACAGGAGCTTGAAAAAGAAGTATATGATGCATATGCTGACCCGAATAATGCTGATAAGCCTGTAGCGCTTGCAAAACGCGGCGGCGGCGGATACAGTGAAGTCGCAATGAATTTTGTAAATGCTGTTTACAATAACATTGATACTGAAATGGTTGTTAATGTACCGAATAACGGTGCAGTTTCTTTCCTTCCGGATTCTGCTGTAGTTGAGATCCCGTGCCTTGTTAACAAGCGCGGTATGGCTCCGATTCATGTCGGTAAAGTACCGGAAATGTGTTGGGGTCTGATCGCTGCGGTTAAGAACTATGAGCAGTTGGCAGTTGAAGCAGCTGTTGAGGGTAGTGTCGACAAGATGAAGTGGGCACTGCTTGCGCATCCGCTCGTTCGCGAATATGAGCTGGTTGAGAAGCTTGTTCCTGAGTTGCTCGAAGCGAATAAGGCATATTTGCCGCAGTTTAATCTGTAAGGTATACTGCTGTGAAGTACATATTAGGTTTAGATCAGGGCGGAAGCAAAACGCATGCTGCAATAGCCGATGAATACGGTACTATACTCGGTGTAGGAAAAGCACATGGTGGCTGCCATTCCGTAAACGGAATGGATCATGCAGCAGATGGAATGCTGGAGTCTGCAAAGGAAGCCTGTGTGCAGGCCGGTATATCTCTTTCCGAAATTGACCGTATCGGCGCCGGACTTACCGGTGTCGACTGGGACTTTGAGGGACCGCTGCTGCAGAATAAGCTGCATGAACTGTTTTCTGTTCCGATCGATAGAATTCATGTAGTCAATGACTGTTTGATCGCGCTTCGTGCTGCTTCATCCAAACCTTCAGGATGTATTCTTTGTGTCGGAAGCGCCATGAACTGCGGTATAAGAAAAGATGCTGCTCATGAGTATGTATACGGCTATTATATAGAGGATGGCGTTCAGGGCGGCGGCGCACTCGGTGCCCGTGTTGTGCAGGCTGTATTGGATTCTGAAGCTATGCTTCGTCCGCCTACAGCACTCACAGAGGCTGTCTTGTACTATGTTGGCTGTACAACTCCTGATGACATGCTTTTCAAGCGTGTGAATAAGATGCTGCCGCATGAGAAAGTTCTTCGTTTGCCGGAGGTTCTTGAACAGGTCATTTTGAAGACCTCCGATCCTGTGGCAATTGATGTGCTGTGTACATTCGGCAGGGATATTGCTCGGTATGTTACTGCCGGATTAAAGCGTTTTGACATGCAAAACGATGCAGTTGAAGTCGTGTTTTCCGGAAGTGTATTTAAGTGTCGCGCAAAGGAACTGCAGGATACAGTTCGCAGCGAGATTCTGGCTGTTGCTCCAAATGCCAAAATCATTGACAGTGTATATGAGCCGATTGTCGGTGCAGTTTTACTTGCATTGGATGATACCGGTGTTTCGGAAAATACCGAAGTTCTTGAGAATATTCATTATAGTGCAGAGAAGATGAAACTTTTCCGCAAATAACAAAAGGTCGTCGAGTTCCGGTGGATTCGACGACCTTTTACATTTAGCTGTTACACATATTCAATTACAACTGTTGTGTGGCAGTTAAGTTCAGGAACAGTAAAACTTACCTGTTTGTCTTCAACAGAATAAACAAGCGATTCCCCTGTCAGTGGCAAATATACCCGACTGATCTTTTCAGAAATCTGCGCCGTAACATGAATATTATAAAGCGGAACAATATCCTCGATAATTTCCGCACAGCCTCTTCGAATTGGGCTAGCATAAATCATGTTGATGCAGTAACGATTCTGTTCGCGTTGCTGAATCATCGTACAGCGTCCCTGCGCATATAAGCCATCTGCTGTTATTTTACCGCCAGCATATACTGCCTGCAAAGCCAACATAAAGTAGTTCTTATGATACGGTGAGCCGAATACATAATACTGGCGGGGGAGAGAGTGTGCGAGATATACGATATTGCCGCACTGAACGATCGCAGGTGTCTTCTCGGTAGATTTATTATGCGGTGTGTTTTTATGGCCGCAGAAACGTGCGTATGTGCGGCTGAAGTACGGTTCAAGCTTTTCAGCAAGTATTTGTGTTTCTTCGGCCGCTTTTACTCGATGCCCCGGAATGTTACAGAGCATCGGAGCATTAGGAACCAATGTATCTTTTACTGAGGTCACCAAATAGTCACAGTCATATTTCGCTGATCCGAGATATTCCAAACCGCAATCAATCTGGAATTTACCGTTTTCTACAAGTGCATCTGCCATGAAGATAAGTTTGCCGTTATGGTCTAGATAATCGCGTAAGGCAGCAAGCTCTTCAGAATCCAATACGGTTTTTTCCGGAAGAATAACCGTATCAAACTTTCTGAAATTATTATCACGTATCACATCGTAGTCAATGTGATTTTCAACTAAAATGGAAGATATACCTTCATTTGCATCTTTATCCGGAGAAAGGTATACACCGACATTTGCTGTGGATTCACCACCGTAACAGTACGGAGCGATCTTTTTGAGATATTCGTATGCGTATCCGATATTCTCATATGTCTGCAGTTCCATTTCACCATCGGGGTGCATATGGTCACCGACGGAACAGCCGGCACCATAGAGGGCCATGGCACTAACCTCGTATTTCAGCGCTTCTTTGGACTTAAATCCACCGAATTCGCCCCAATCCAGATGGAACTTACCGGTCATACCGATGTAGCTTTTACCGGTACCTTCAAAGAATTTAGCGCGAAGCGGAAGTTTATCGTAACCGCCCCAGGCAGTAGGCAGATCTTCCATTTCAAAATGTGTTTGATATGCGTGAAAATCCGGTTTATATTGATCGGCACCGCCGCTGTTGAAAAAGATCGTTGCATCGGGGTGGTATTTTTTCAGAATATCCGTACACTTCTGCATGAAAGCCTGACGTTTGATAATAAAGTATTTGCGAACATCATCTTCATTATTAACATTCATGCCAAGCTCTTTAATGCCGCGTTTACAGTCATCACAGTAACACACATCGCCTATGATACAAATATCAAAAAACAGACCATCGAGCTTTTCATATCTGCGGCATACTTCTTCAGCTGTTTTGTAAATATGTTCCGCATACTGACCGTCATTTAAACACAGCGTTTGCCATGCGCCGTATTTCTTTGGTGCACCATATGCTTTGCCGTATTCAAAACCGCCTGTAACCTGATCTGTACCGTCTTTATTTACAGCACGCCACTCCGGATGCTGTACAGCATCACGATCAGACCAACCCGCAGTAATATATACCGGAGCACGAACACCGATTTCATGCGCAGCCTCGATCATAGCGCCTGTCAGATCAAAATTCAGATTCGGATGCATTGTACCGACTTGAGTAGGATAATAACACAATCCGTGATGACATTTAGCGAAGACCGTTATGCTGTCCAGATGACCGACTTTCAACGCTTTCTGGAAATTCTCCTTGGAAAATCGCGATCCAATTCCCGGAATATCCGGGGACGTATGAAAATCCAGATGTGTTTGGCAGATAGGGAAGTTCAGATTTGCATTCATAATGTCACTCCTAAGAGATATTAAAATAAGCTGATTTGTTCATCGATATCCTGAGGAAATTCATGTAAGTATTGAAAAATATCATCAGGTGTAAAAAGCACATTATGCTTTTTGCATTCTTCACGGAAAAGTTTCATTAGCGCTGTATTATTATCGCTGATCACTTCATATGTATTGCCGTATTTGCGCTGATATTTTTCTTTAAGTCCCGGAAAATGTCGGTCTAAGGCTGCGTAAAAATACTCGCGGTCACCTTCACGAAGTGTAACGCCGATATTAAAGCATAATATACCTTTGACTTCTGCTTCGAAGCAATAGTTCAGGATGCCGCGCAAATTTTCCTCCGTGTCATTAATGAACGGTATGAGCGGCGTGAGCCACACGACAGTCGGTATATTGTGATCCCGAAAAACTTTCAAAGCTTCAAAACGCGCTTTCGTACTACAAACATTTGGTTCTAAAATACGGCAAAGCGGTTCATCATAGGTGGTCATTGTCATCTGTACAACGCACTTTGCTTTCCGATTGATACTTTCAAGTACGGAAATATCGCGTAGAATGCGATCCGATTTCGTCTGAATCGCTAAACCAAAACCATATCGATCGATAATCTCAATGCATTGACGAGTAAGCTGCAATGTATCTTCACAATGCATATACGGATCACACATAGCACCGGTTCCGATCATACATTTTGATCGTTTGCTTTTCAGGCGCTTTTCGAGAAGAAAAGGTGCATTTTGTTTTACTTCTATATCTTCAAATGCATGCTGCATCTGATAACAGGCAGAGCGGCTGTCGCAATATATGCAGCCATGCGTACATCCACGGTAAATGTTCATTCCATTATTTGGAGATAAAATCCCTTTAGCCTCTACAAAATGCATGATGAAACCTCAGAAAATAAAATTCAAGTACAATCGACCACGTGCAGTTTAGTGGCATCGCCATGTATGGTGTAATTTACAAGCTTGCAGTCAGCCCATTCGATGTCAACTGTAACATCGCCTTGTGCTGCTAAGCCATGTACTGAACCGGTTTTCCATTTTTTCGGAAGAGCGGGGAGAAGATAGAGCTTTTCTCCGTCTGACTGCAGCAGCATCTCAACGATTCCGCTTACAGCGCCGAAGTTGCCGTCGATCTGGAACG
>JAZNMV010000206.1:0-1662 GCA_045579885.1 Acutalibacteraceae bacterium
GTACTATTATTCGCTGTAAAAATCGCCGATCGTACCGAGATATTTACCGATGGACTGGTAATGTCCGGAGTAAACGACAGGGTTAAGCTCCGTCAGGTCAACGCCCCATTCGGAAACTTCTAGTGTTTCGTCCAGCTGAACATTCAGCACTTTGCAGAAGAAGGTGTCGGATTTACCGGTCTTTACACTCTGCATCACTTTGCATTCGCACACCCACGGACTTCTGTCCAGTGTAGGAGCAATAGCCACGGATGCGCTGCTGTAGTCGTACGGCAGTGCATTTTTTATGCCCTTTTTTCCGGATGCCGTTCCAAAGTAATCGACAAGCTGCAGCATGTCCGGTGTAGCCATGTTTACACTGAACTGACCGGTGCGCTGTACGTTTTGTTTGGTTTTCTTTATGCCCCACATACTGATGACGAGCCACGGCTCTTCATCATCGAAAAACGTGTGGCTCACCCATGTGATCGGGGCGAAATCCGGTGTGCCGTCCTCGTTATATGTACCGATGATGTAAGTGGGCTGTACGGGCATGGTGTGGCGAGGACCGATATCTTTTCTTTTCATAGCAAACTCCTTTTGCACTTAGTCTATGTGCACTTCGTTAAGCAGGATCCGGAAAGTTGAGAAATGCAGATCATCCTCCTGAATGAATTCCTGCCGGATCATGGGGTAAAGAGATAGCATGGTGTCGACGGCGGTTTGGCTGCTGTCAGCCATTGCCGTACCGGTAATGCGGATCCAGCGGCGCGTGTTTAAATTGTAGCTTGCGAGAGAAATCTGCGGATTGGCGATCAGTTCGGCATATACTTTCTTTCGCTTGTCCGTTGCGATGAGGAGATCATGTCCCTCAGCGCAGATGAAGCCCATAGGACGAAGCTGTGGCTGATCATGTACGGATGTAGCTAAAAAGAAATAGCCGCATTCCCGGATGAACTTGCAGCAATCGGCAGCAGAAACAGCAGGTTCAGCGCTTTCCGGCTTTGAAAAATCATTATTTAAGAGATAGTCTATACTGCATTCGAGCAGGCGGCTCAGGCGGATCAGTTTTTCCGTTTCCGGAAATGCTGCATCCTGTTCCCAACGCGATACGGATTGACGCGATACCGAAAGGATCTCGGAAAGCTGTTCCTGTGTGATATTCTTTTTTCGGCGCAGAGCGGCTATTTTTTCTCCGGTAGTCATAGGTCATCACTTCCTTTAAGGCTATTGTAGCGCAAAAAGGGGGAAATGAAAACCCAGTCAAAATTGCAGTGTGTAAAGTTTGGGGTGCGAAAGTTTTGGAAGATCATTTTTATTTTCGGTAAGCAAGTTTTCTATTTGCGTGTCTTTACAAAGTTTTTGTATTGTGCTAAACTATTTGAGTAATCAAAGCGGAGGCGTAGCTCAGCTGGTCAGAGTGCCTGCTTCACACGCAGGAGGTCCTGGGTTCGAGCCCCAGCGTGTCCACCATAGAAATAAGGTCCCCTTTTGGGGACCTTATTTCTATTTTGAACAGGCTGGTTTGGTTCGAACCCGAGAGCGCAAGCTGCTTAGTGCACCACGCCAATCTTCAAAGCGAAACTATAAAACGCTGCCGCGGTACGCGGTCAAAGGCAAAGTGGGCCGAGCCCCAGCGGGTGATGGTTTTCTCGAACCCTGCAGCGCAAGTCTCCGAATACC
>JAZNMV010000207.1:0-2220 GCA_045579885.1 Acutalibacteraceae bacterium
TGGCTCACAGAACGACATGGCTACGATCCGACTTTGTAGAGCTGCCAGCGTGCGTTTGAGCATATAAAGATCGCTGACGGTAGATAATATTCGGGAATCGCGATTTCTGTATCCTGTCGATTCTCCAGGACGTTTTCCGCCGGATTATATACGGTTTTGTTCGTGGTCCTGATAAGCTTTGTCCCGTCCTTTCCGTAGCTCGCGTTTATCATAACCTTTGCGACGTTGCGTATTATCTCCGCCTGCATTTTATCTGCGGCGGACGCGTTCGGATCGTTTCTTACTTCGTCCGCGTCTGATTTCATGCCGTAGAAGTAATCGACGAACGCTGCGTATTGTCCACGCTTCGAATTAAAGCAATACAGCCGCGTTATCTTTATTGTATGAATATTGTATTCCGCTTCCATGATCCGGAAATCCTGGCACGACAGAACGGCCTTTTCATGACGGCAAGAAATAACTTTTCCCTGCATGCGAATTGAAGTTTCCGAATCCGTGGGGAACATAAGGAACGGAAGGTGTCGTTCGGATTTCAGGGTGATTGATAGATCGTCTATATCCGCGACGACGCAGGGCCACGTCCGCAGGCAGTGCAGCGCATATTTCAGCGACGGGTTTTCAATAATATTTGGATCTCCGAAAGGCAGCATGGCGTCGTGCATTTGTGCCGGATACATGCTGTTTACGTCGTAGCTGTAGGCGCCGAATATATCTACATTTGCGTATTTCGGATTTACCCACGAAATACCGCCGAAGTATCCGTATAAAAGGTGTTTGTGCTGCCGTACAGGAAGTGGTTTAATTTCCTTCGGAAATTTATCCCGGTATACGTTAAAGTCTCCCTTCTTCAGGCGAAGAACCGGCAGCTTATGAAACCAGGGCCACGTGCGCTTCAGGCGTTCGTTGTAGGCGATCGCTGCCTGGGTGTTCTCCATATAGCCGCGCGCCCTGTAGTCCGCCAGAGCGCGCGAAACGATCATGACGTCGTGGTCTACATAAGACCATTCTTCCGGGCTGATCTCCGTTGTTTCGTCTCTGTATTTTTTATAATCCCATTCGCCCTTTAATTTATCGATTCCGTAAAGTTTACCGATCTTTTCGGCCTTCATGGGAAATATCTTCAGCGAATCATAGAAGGCGATTTCGGCGCCCGAAGGGAATCGGATCTTGAAATTATAAAGCACGTTTTCGCGCACTTCGGAAACAACTTCAGCTATCTTGTCTTTAAGGATATAATACAGAATGAAATCTCCGTCGAATTTCAGGTTGTGTGTATAAACGTTTATTTTCTGCGGCTTTCCTTTACCGCTTTTAGTCGTCTTTTTATTGTCGAAATAGAGCTGTTCGACGTAGGCCATGAAGCCTTCTATTGTCCGGCCGCGCACTATGTGCGACGGGTCCGGCTCCAGCTCTTCGGGCATGATCGCCCAGGCGCAGACAAAAGCTTTGCTTCTCTTGCGATCCAGGCGCTTTTCTTTTACGGTTTTCCGTCCTTCAGGTGTGTTTACAGTTTTCTTTATTTCTTCATACACGCGAACGGACGTTGTTTCAAAGTCTGCGATAAATTCCATGTTGTTTTTCCCTTCGTTGATGAGAACCGGGAAGGGGTGCCTTCCTTCCCGGTCCTGTTAGAATTTACCTGTTAGCGGTCGTGATCCGGAAGGATCAGAACGGTGTAAAGGCCGTGTCCGGCTTTTTCTGCGGTGCCGGTTCCGGTTCCGGATCGAAGTAATTCGAGACGTTCGAGCTTACCGGCGCGAGCGGCTCTATCTTCTCAACGTCCTTTACCCACATGACCGGAAACTGACGGTTGCTGTCTACGTTGAAGTTTTCGTCCGTTACGTAGATCCAGCAGGGGCTGTCCGGCACGTTGCGGCAGCTCTTCTGGAACTTAAGATCCATAAAGCGGCCGGTCTTGTCAACGGTTTTGTACGCATTGAACGACGAACCGTTCTGTGCCTTAATTTCTGTTACCTTTGCAATTTTGATTTTGTAAATAGCCATTTTTCATTTCTCCTTTCGGCCATTAAAACATTCAGGCGCTCTACCGTCAAGCGGCAGCCCTTCCCCCATATCAGCGCGTTTTCCCTTTCAAATACAGGCCAGCGAAGGCCGTTATCTTTTATCGTAATCTTTATATTCTTCCGGCACGGTTTCCGGGAAAAGCCAGTATTCCACGGGGTGGAATCGTTTTGTTTTGTTGTACAGCTGCGTTGTAGG
>JAZNMV010000208.1:0-2211 GCA_045579885.1 Acutalibacteraceae bacterium
AAATTCAGGAGGCGTATGGAATGACACAGGAATATTTCTTTAAAAATGCCGTGTGGGTTGGTGCGGCGGAGCGCGAACCGGAGGGGTTCTCGGTGCTGCGCGGACATTTTACCGTGGAGGAGATCGAAAAGGTATCTCTGAACATTTTGGGCTTAGGATTTTTTAAGTGTTATATTAACGGACAGTGCATCAATCCCGATACGTTTCTGCCGCTTTCCTCGGATTTCGAGAACAGCTGTGATCCTTCCGGAGAGGTTCTTTCCGCACATCGCGTGTATGTGCCGCAGTTTGATATCACGCCTTATGTAAAAAACGGCGATAATGTGATCGCGGTGCAGTACGGCGGCGGATGGTATACCCACAGAGAGCGCGTGTACGGTTTGCCGAAAATGATCTACCGCATTTCTGTTGAAACGCAGAACGGAACCGCAGAGTTTGTTTCCGATGAGACCTGCCGCATAGCGCCCGGTTATGTGACGGAATACAATTTCGTACAGTATGAAACGCAGGATTTCTCGAATTTCACAGACTGCTTCGCTGCAGATTTCGATGACAGCACTTGGGAACGTGCCGTGTGCACGGAAGCACTCGACACCGAATACTGTGTAACGGATTGTCCCAAGGATAAGCTCATCGAGACGCTTCCCGTGACGAAGGTTTGGGAGAGTGAAAAGGGCAGTGTATACGACTGCGGAGAGAATACCACCGGTTACCCTGTCCTGAAGCTTCTGGCGAAGAAGGAAGAGAAGGTTGAAGTTTTCTTTTCCGAAGAATTGACACCGGATGGCGGCGTTGACTGTGCACATGCACACGGGCAGCGGTACACAGTTATATCGGACGGAACGGAGCAGACCGTGCAGCCGGAGTTTACGTGGTACGGCTTCCGCTATTTTGAAGTAGTCGGTGCGGCTGAACCGCAGTGTGTAAAGGTCATTCATGCGGATGTACCGCTAAATTCCACTTTCGCCTGTGACAATGAAACGCTGAACTGGATCTATAGAACCTTTATCCACACGATGCACTGCAACATGCACACCGGTCACCCTTCGGACTGTCCGCATATCGAGCGCCGCGGCTACACCGGTGACGGTCAGCTGACCTGCCACGCGGTGCTTACAACGCTCGATGCAAAAGTATTCTATGAAAAGTGGATGCAGGATATCGCAGACAGCCAGGATGTACTGAGCGGACACATTCAGTATACGGCGCCGTATATCCGCAGCGGCGGCGGCCCCGGCGGCTGGGGTTCCGCGATCGTTGAAGTGCCGTATCAGCTGTACAGCCATTACGGCGATAAGACCGTTCTGGAGAAATATTACGGCAATATGCGCCGCTACATTGATTATCTCGAAGCACATTCCGCGTTCGGCCTCGTTACGAGCGACAAGGCGGGGGAATGGTGCCTCGGCGACTGGTGCGGCCCGAACATTCTCTACCCCGATAAAGATATCAACCTGCATAATCAGCAGATGCTGCTCCCGGCCCCCATGGTCAATACATATTTCATGGTGAAATCCTTGATGAGAATGTCCGAGATCGCAGAGACCATCGGTCGAACAGAAGATATACCCGAATATGAAGAGAAAATAGCACTGCGCAGGAGTGCGATACAGGCAGCGTATTTCAATACGTTCGACGGCAATTTCGTTATGAATGCACAGGGCGCAAATGCGTATGCTGTGGATCTCGGTCTCGGCTCGGAGGTAACCTATGAAAACCTTGTCCGTTATTATACGAAGCTCGGCTATTTTGATACGGGCATTTTTGCGACGGATATTCTGACCCGTGTGCTCTTTGAGCGTGGGGACAGCGACCTTGCGGTGGATCTTCTCACAAACCACGGCGACCAGGGCTTTGAACATTGGCGTAGAAACGGCGCGACGACGTTCCATGAGTACTGGGACAGTAACCGCAGCCGTTCGCATAACCACCCGATGTTCGGTGCACCGGTAGCTTACCTCTTCGAATACCTCCTGGGTATTCACCAGGAAAAGGGTACGGCAGGTTATACCTCGCTTGTGATCGCGCCTGAAGCAGTACACCGCTTTAAGTGGATGGAAGGCAGTATGCAGACACCGCACGGTGCATGTGCTGTGTCCTATCGCCGCGATACGGAGGGTGTACATTTTGCGGTAACGGTACCCGAAGAAACGAAAGCTGTATTCCGTTATGCGGGCAGCGAGATCGCGCTCAAAACAGGCAAAAATGAAT
>JAZNMV010000209.1:0-3344 GCA_045579885.1 Acutalibacteraceae bacterium
AGGTAGAGGATGCGAAAGCAGCAATTCGTTTTATGCGTGAACATGCAGAGGAATACAGTGTAAACGAGAAGCAGGTCGGTATTTTAGGTGACTCTTCCGGCGGACATGTTGCTCTGATGACGGCACTTACACCGGGTGAATTTAATAACGGCATCTGTAAGAAGGAATCCGATCTGGTTGGAGCGGTTGTAGATATTTACGGTGTAGCGGATATTCTGAAGCTCGGTGAATATCATACAGCATTTGAGCATGATTCCGCAGATTCTCCGGAAGGCTTGCTGCTTGGCGGTGTACCGTCTGAATTGGCGGAGGATGCAAATGCGGCGAGTCCGTGCGGTCGTGTAAGTGAGAAGGTTGATATCCCGCCGATCATGGTTATTCACGGCTCCGACGATCATGTTGTTCATTTTACACAGAGCCTTCATTTGGTTGAGAAATTGCAGGCGGCGCATAAGGATGTTACTTTTATTAAGGTTCTCGGTGCGGATCATGGCCCGGGTATTTGGAGCCGCGAGCGTCTTTCCATGATTGCTGAGTTCTTCCACGCACATTTAGATACGATTCAGTAATGAAATACTCCGGAGGTAAGTTATTATGAATATGATGGAAATGATTAAGGAGAAGAAGATTCTTCTTGTTGCACATCGCGGTGTATGCGGCGGTAATATTCCGTGTAATTCATTGCAGGCATTTCGTTCTGCGATCAATATGGGCGCGGATATGATCGAACTTGATGTAGAGAACAGCGTGGACGGTGAGCTGTTCCTGCAGCATCCCGGTATGGAAAAGGTGCATCTGCGTATGCAGGATTCTATCAAAAATTTCCCTGCAAATATGGTGGAGAATTTTAAGCTTTCAAACAGTGATCTTACGCCGACAGAGTGGCCAATTGCCCGTCTGGAAGAAGCTTTCCAAATGCTTAAGGGCAAGTGCCTGATCAATATAGACAAGTTCTGGAATAACCCGAAGAGTATTGCTGAACTGATCCGTAAGTACGAGATGGAAGATCAAATCCTCATCAAGACTGAAAATAAGAAAGAATACCTCGATGCTGTTGAGGAGTACGCACCGGATATCCCCTACATGACGATCGCCCGTGAAGTGGATGACACATTTGATGATATCATGCGCCGCAACATCAACTATGTCGGCAATGAAGTTCTCTTCAAGACGGAAGATTCTCCTTTTGCAACGAAGGAATATGTTGATATGATGCATGCGAACGGCAAAATCGTTTGGGTAAACGGCTTGGTCTATAACTATAAGGATGTTCTTGCTGCCTACCATAATGACGATATTTCCATGTATGATGATCCGGAGAAGGGGTGGGGCTGGCTTGCTGACCGCGGCTATGACCTGCTTCAGACAGACTTTCTGCTTCCGTGCAGACTGTTCCTTGAAGAGACAGGTAGAAGAAATAAGTAAACAGATATAAAATAAAATGCGTACAGTACCGTGAATGGTTCTGTACGCATTTTTTATAGGATATTGCCTTCCAGTGCATCTTGATTCGGAACATACCGACGGTTGAATTCTCCGATCATTTTGCGGTAGCGGACAGGATCGGTCAAAAGACTGAAACCGTGCGGTGCGTCGGAGAATGTTTCAAGTGTTTTCTCCGCTGTACAGGCATTGAAAAGGTCTTGACTCATATCGCAGGGGACAAATGCATCTGCTTCTCCGTGTACGAAAAGAATAGGATATTTCGCATTACGTACTGCGTGAAGCGCAGAAGTCTCTCTCAAATTGAATTTACCGAAAACACGTGCGCTGAGTCGGACAAAAGGCATAGCTAATGTCGGCGGGATATTCATATCTTCGCCGCAAACCTTGCGGATGATCCGTTCCGGAGAAGAAAATGGACTGTCGGCAATAATACCGACTACATTGCCGGGCAGATCGAATTCGGATGCCATCAAAACAGTGGCTGCGCCCATGGAAACACCTGTAAGGAGAATCGGAAGGTCCTTTCCGAAGCGGTCTGCAATATATCGAACCCATTCCTGACAGTCTAGCCGTTCCATAATGCCGAAGGTGATCGTGTGACCTTCGCTCATGCCCTGTGAACGCTGATCGACAACGAGTGCGTTATGTCCGCCTTCACGGGCTAAGCGGTTACCGCCGGAATAATCGCGAAACGCACTGCCGCGGTAGCCGTGAAACTGCAGTTCGATTGGCGCGTTATCATGAAAATGATAGTACCGGCCATATAATGTAAGCCCATCGACAGAACGAATAGAGACGAGTTCAAACGGACGGCTCTTCATATCGTCGGTAAGTTCCTTAAGGGCAGCGCGCTGCTCTTCGGTATAATTTGCATCCTGCGGCAATGTCAGTACTTCATTGCGCTTTTTCGGCGAAGAATAGAATGCTATACGGTAGATAATGTAAGAGATGATAAAAGTTAAGAGGGCAAAAAATATAAGTAAAATTATAAACCAAATCATTTCAGCTACCTGCCAAATATCTTTTTTGAATACTACGGTACGAACAGAGTATATCGTTAGATTTTCTCTGTATTCACTTCCTAGAAGTATAACACACTATTGCTCATGTTTCAATGCACAGCGCAGTTTATAATAAAGAAGAACCTCGACAAAGCGGCTTGCCTGTCGAGGTTTATTTGTTATGATAGAATATGTTTTGTGAGAAGCCCATCGGATATTCCGACGATCAAAGGCGGATCAGTTTTCCTGTTTTTGTATCTCTGGCAAAGCGGCTGATGTGCTCCCATACCAGATCAGCGAAAACGGTAGTCGGCCAGTGGATCATACCTTCGCAGGAGACTGTGCGGAAGAGACATTCGCCATCCGCTTTTACGCTGTCTCCGATGAAATAGCGGCGCTCATTGTATGTACGTACCTCAGTGCGCTCGAATTCTGCGCCGATGCTTTTTACTACCGGATCGCTGTGATTTATGTAGAAATCTGCGGAATGATCAAAATCGAGCGGAGCACAGCCTGCTGCACGACGCCAATTGTTAAATGCACAGTATTTATCTTTTGCGGAGAGCGGGATAACGCCATCACGAATCTCAGGTGTCGGTTCACGCCACAGCGGCTCCAAATGCAGCATTTCGTGTTCTCCCATGAAAAGCAGAGCGGGCATTTCAAGCTCTTCGACCCTTGTAAGCATTTCTTTTGTCAACTTGTATTCCGGGTAGAACTGTCCGTCCAGCTCATGCGCGATCACATCTCCGGCAAACAGCATACCGCCCATACCTGCAGCGGCAAATAAATCCGGCCTCATCAGTGTGTTGCGTGCAGTCATAAAGCCGCCGAAGCTGTAACCGATGCTGTATACGCGGCGTTCATCTACGGGGTAATTTTCTTTTGCATACTCCA
>JAZNMV010000210.1:0-9217 GCA_045579885.1 Acutalibacteraceae bacterium
AGGGAAAGAGCAGCCCTCGAATCCTTTTTTATTTTATAGGAGCAAACAAGATTGTGTATTTTACGAATTGACGACCTTCTGAAAATGGTCTGCAAAATGATCGGACAGAGAGTAAATATTACCGATCGCGTCGCGGTCGGGCAGTGCACCGGATACCGGAAACTTTGTAACTTTTGCTGCAGTTCTTACCGGAACGGCATAAACGGCACGATGTGCTGCACGGGAACGCGTATCTGCTTTATCCCAAACACTGACCACCAGTTCAGCTGCACAAAGCAGACCACACATTACAACGATTCCAACCATAAGAAAAACCATATACATTTTTACATTCCCCTTTCTTATAAAAACGAACACTTGTTGCGAACATCTGTTTCTTTGCTTTATATTATAAACACATGTTCGATGTTTGTCAATCGAACATTCGCATTTTTTCGAAAAAATGTTCGTTTTTTATTTGTCACCTTTTTGGCCTGTCCGCTTATTATAGAAAAGAACATCCTGAAAGGAGCGTTTTTCTTGGAAACTGAAGAATTCAACTCCCAAGTGGAGAAATATAAAGCCGAACTGACACAACTTGCCGCACGCAGCACACAGGCAGAAAACAGAGTCGGTACCCCCATTACACTGCCTGAAGACAATGATGCGGTAATCAACTTTCCGGAGATTTCCGCCGAACGCGATCCGCTGCAGACGTTTGACTCTGTGCCGGATACCTTTGACAGCTTCCGGCAGCGCAACACAAGTGCCGGTTGGCTCCGTGTACAGGCTTTTGCCGGACCGCAGACTTACCCCGTACCGAATGCCGATGTACTTGTCACCCGCGATTTTGTCGACGGTGTTCGCCGCTTTGCCTCCGGAAAAACAGACCGCAGCGGCATTCTCGACGGCATTACGCTGCCCGCTCCCGACAACACGCTCGCACAGGATCCCGGAACGATCCAGCCGTATGCACTTTACGATATCCGTGTCAGTCATCCGGACTACCGAACGGAGATCTACAAACAGGTACCCATATTCCCCGGAATCAAATCCATCCAACCCGTACAGTTTCAGTCCAGTCAAACCGGTATTTGAGAAAGGAGTACGCTATGCCTTATCCCGACCCTCCCGTAATTCCCGAGTACATTACCGTGCATCTCGGTTTGCCGGACAGCCCGGCGGAAAACGTACGCGTGCGCTTTCCGGATTACATCAAAAACGTAGCCTCCAGCGAAATTTATCCAAACTGGCCCGAGTCCGCTATACGCGCCAATATCCTTGCACAAATCTCCTATGCGCTGAACCGTGTATATACGGAATTTTACAGAAGCCAAGGCTATGATTTTGATATCACCTCCACCACACAGTACGACCAGAAATTTATCGCAAACCGGGATATTTTCGAAAACATCTCGCGTATCGTAGACGATATCTTCAATGATTACGTCGTAAAACAAGGCACCATTCAGCCATACTTTACGCAGTACTGCAACGGAACAACTTCAACCTGCGACGGTCTCTCCCAATGGGGCACCGTAGACCTTGCCCGTCAGGGCCTTGTACCGTATGAAATTCTTCAGCGATACTACGGAGACGACATCAACATTGTTTTCAACGCACCCGTAGCGGATGTTCGTGCTTCATATCCCGGCACACCGCTGCGTTTCGGTAATGTCGGCGAAAATGTTCGGGTCATTCAACGGGAATTAAACCGCATCGCGGTGAATTATCCGTCCATCCCCCGCATACCGGAAACAAACGGCTTTTTTAACCGCGACACAGAAAATGCGGTTCGCACATTTCAGCGAATATTCAACCTGACCCCGGACGGCATCGTCGGGAAAGCCACTTGGTACAAGATCAAATCGATCTATAACGGTATCAAGCGGCTGAACGAGCTGTATTCGGAAGGCATTACGCCCGAAGAAGCTGACAGACTGTACCCGAAGGTACTGCAGCTTGGCGATACCGGTCAGTTTGTACGGCAGATGCAGTATCTGTTAGCCGTTGTCGCTTACTTTAACGACCAGATTCCCATACCTCCCGTGGACGGTGTTTTTGATACACGCACAAGGGACTCTGTCCTGGCATTTCAGCGCTTAAACGGCTTGAATCCGGACGGTATTTTCGGACCGAATACCGCGCCGCGTCTGCTCGAGACCTACCGTGCAACGGTTGCAAATATCCCTCCGAATGTACTGCCGGACAGCAGCTATATTTATCCCGGACGTTTTTTGCTTCGCGGTGTAAGCGGCGATGATGTAACGGATCTGCAAAACCTTATAAACCGTGCTGCCGAACGCAATAATTTCATTCCCCGGGTAACAGTGGATGGCGCATTCGGTCCCGATACCGAAGCCGCCGTACGTGCGATACAGCGAAATCAAGGCCTCGAAAACAACGGAATCGTCGGTCCCGTTGTTTGGGACAGGATCGTACAGCTGGCACGGGATTCCGCCGAATAAGAAAAAGACAGATTGACACGGCACATGTCTCCCTGTAAAATGGTTAGCGGACTTTTATTTTCAAACCATGCGCTAAACATTTCCGGAGGAAATTTCAATATGAAAAAGAATCTGATCTATGCTGTATTGACCGTACTGATCTGGTCCACGATGGCATCCGTCGTAAAGGCGATTTTATCCGATATTCCGAATATGCAGACACTTTCTGTCAGCAGCGTTTTTTCGTTCCTGTTCCTGCTCATCGTTAATTTGAAAAGCGGAAAGATCAAAACGCTGAAAGCATATACCGCGAAAGACATTTCCGTTATGTGTTCACTCGGCTTTCTCGGCTTATTTCTGTACTCCGCGCTCTACTACTACGGCCTTTCCGTACTGACCGCGCAGGAAGCCTGCATTCTGAATTATCTCTGGCCCATTATGCTGGTCGTTTTCTCCTGCATTTTACTGAAGGAAAAGCTTACAGTCATGAAAGCTGTTGCCATGCTGTGTTCGTTCTTCGGCATCGTGATTCTTTCGCTTGGCGGGGGAAGCACGCCCTCGATCGGTGCTGCTCTCGGAATGATCTCATGCATTCTCGCCGCAGTGTGTTACGGTCTGTTCTCCGTCCTGAATAAAAAAGCGAATTACGATCAGAATGTCTCTATGATGTTCATCTGGCTTACAACCGCAATTTGCGCTGCTGTGTTCGGCCTCTGTACAGAAAACTGGGCCCCGATCCACGGCGCGCAATGGCTCGGTATTCTGTGGCTCGGCGTAATTGTGGACGGCCTTGCCTATCTTCTGTGGGCACTTGCGCTGAACAGTTCGAAAAATACGGCTGTGATCGCAAATCTCGCTTACCTTACGCCGTTTCTTTCGCTGATCGTCTCCGCAGTTTTTCTGAAAGAAACACTACAGCCGAAAGCACTTCTGGCACTCATCTTCATCATCGGCGGCGTTTTGCTGCAGAATTATTTTGAGTTTAAGCCGAAACGAAAAGTTTGATCTATACCAAAAAACGGTTCGGAGCATACTCCGAACCGTTTTTGAGAAAAGCATCTGCTGTTCACAATAGTCCTTGACATATCTTCTGCGGATGCGGTATAATAATTTGCCTAATAAAATATCCGGGTGTAGCGCAGCTGGTAGCGCGTCTGCTTTGGGAGCAGAATGTCGCACGTTCGAATCGTGTCACTCGGACCAAAAGAACAGCGAGAGGTTTTCCTCTCGCTGTTCTTTTCGCTCACATGGCAGGGGTTAGGGCTTGCAGTATCCTTCAAAGCAGACGCGCAGCGTCTGGTTTGGGCTGAGAATTCGACCGCCGCCAGTGGCGGAAACAGGGAGAATTCTCAGGGGCAGCGGTCGAAAAAATCGAGGATGGGCAAAATCCCGAAGATTTTTTTGGGCACCGCAACCCGGCGGCGAAGCCGAGAATGTCGCACGTTCGAATCGTGTCACTCGGACCAAAACAGGAAGCACGAGCCTTTAGGTTTGTGCTTCCTGTTTTTCGTTGTGCTGATGTCTTGATTCAAATCCGAGAGCGCAAGCTGCGTAGGATGGCGCGCCAATCTCCAAAGCATAGGCTGAAAACGCTGCCGCGGAACGCGGGTAAAGGCAACGTGGGGCCGAACCCGCCGAATCGAACCCTGAGGGGTGAGCGGCGTAAAGAAAACATCCCTTGAAGTTGTATAGTTATTCTTCCCTGCAAATTTTGTTGCAGAAATCGTGATATTTTGATAGAATATTTTTGAGGTGATAAAATGTCGCCTATCAGAACGCTGGATAATCGATACGTAATAGACGAGGGATGTTACATCAGCTGTGTTAACACGGCAAAGTCCACTTCTCTTCACACCCACGATTTTCTTGAGATAACCTACATTTTCAAGGGACGCGGAATACATGTGGTTGATGGTGTGGAATATCCCGTGGGGGCAGGAGATGCTCTTTTTATAAACTATGGCAGTACCCATGCCATTGAAGTGGTAGGGGACTTAAGCTATGCTGACATTATAATTAAGCCCGAATATATAAGTGAAAGCTTAAAAGGAGTGGAAAATGCCTTTGCGCTTTTGGAGCTTGACGGATTCAAGGAATTTGCCAAGACAGTTGATCGCAACGACCGTATGATACATTTTTCCAAACCTCAGCGCAGACAGATAGAAAGCCTCATTATGTTGGCTAAAGCCGAACAAGAGACCGACCAATCTGGAAAAGAGCTCATGCTCCGTTCTGTTTTCAATTCTCTGCTGACCCTTGTTTTTCGCAAGATGGCTTTGCCAATGCGAAAGGAATCGGGAATAGGGGCTGAGCTTTTGGAATATATAAAGCTCCACTGCGCCGAGCCTTTGACGATGGAAGAAACGGCAAGAGTCAATTACTATAATCCCGCCTATTTTTCCCGTTTGTTCAAAAAGCAGACCGGCTATACCTTTACCGAATATCTTACTTCCTGCCGAATTGACCTTGCCTGCAGACTCCTCGAAGATACCGAGCTTAAGGTTAGCGACATTGCGGCCGAATCGGGATTTTCCGATCGCACGAAATTCTATAAGGTCTTTTTCGAAAAAACTGGTTTTACCCCTAAGAACTACCGGAAAAGTAAAATGTAAATACTTTTTTAGGACAAAAATGTTGCTTTTTTTACCCTCCTCTTATCTGTATTATATAGGTAAAAGGAGGTCTTTTTTATGGATGTAAAAATCAATCGAAAAGTATATCGCGACAAGGTTTATGCTTGCTGGCTCGGAAAAAACATAGGCGGAACTATGGGAACGCCGTTTGAGGGCAATCCCAACATTCTCGATATCAAAGGCTTTACCTCGGCAAAAGGGGAACCTCTTCCAAACGATGACCTGGATTTGCAGATTGTATGGCTAAAGGCCCTTATCGAGGTCGGTGCGCTGAACCTTGATGCTAACATTTTAAGCTGGTACTGGAGAAAGTACATCCCCGCAGAATGGAATGAGTACGGAGTGGGACGCAATAATGCTGCAGTCGGTTTTACGCCGCCTATGTCGGGCGAACTTTACAACGACGGCTGGAAGGCATCTAACGGTGCTTGGATACGCTCGGAGATTTGGGCTTGTCTTGCTCCGGGATTTCCAAACGTCGCGGTAAAATATGCCATTATGGAAGCGTCCATTGATCATGGTGTTTCGGACGGTACCGCCGCCGAGATTTTCACTGCAGCTTTGGAAAGCATCGCCTTTGTAGAAAGTGATTTAAGTGCTGCCATTGACACTGCTCTTAAATACATTCCCGAAAGCTCTCGCGTAGCACAGAGTGTTCGTCTTGTTATGGATGAATACAACAAGGGAACCGGCTGGAAAGAAACCCGCCAAAAGGTACTGGATATGAATGATGATCTGGGCTATTTTATGGCAGCTTCAAATATAGCATACTCTATTATCGGGCTGCTGTACGGTGAGGGGGATTTCCGGCAGTCTCTCATCTATGCTATCAACTGTGGCGATGATACCGATTGTACAGGTGCTACCGTTGGCTCTGTTCTGGGAATTCTCGGTGGAACTGCCTCTATTCCCGACGATCTGAAGGAATACATCGGAGACCGCATTGTTACAAAGTCGCTCGATATTTCAAGCTTTGGATGTCTGCCCAAGGATTGTACCGAGTTGACCGAGATGGTGGTTCGTACAATGCCTACCTTTATGGCAGAGAACAGCTTTAGACGCTGGTTTGATATTGACAACTATAAAAGCCGCTACTATATCGAGTTTACTGATGATGAAAGTGCTCCTTTCTCCACGAACAGTAACCTCGAACCCAACGGCTATACCCACCATTTTCTGAGTCTCCCTCCCCTCACAACTTGCCACAAGAATCATTGGCTTGAGGCAACGGTACATTTTGAGAGTGAGCCCCGTATTTCACCGATGGGCGAAATTACCTTCGAAGTCAAGCTCCGCAATAGAGTTTTTACTCTTTTCCAGCTTACTGCAAGGGTTATGACACCTGACGGATGGAACGCAACCTATCCGAAGGCTATCTGTCTTCAGCACTGTACCGGCCACCACGACATAAACCTCGATTGGGTATGGCTTACAAAGCACGACCCTTCCTTTAAGGTCACACTTCAGGCCAACAATCACACCGAAGCTTATAATCGCATTTACATTGCGCTTGAGGCTGAAGGTTATCCTGAGCCGTTGGTTATACCTGTAACCATTTTAGGGTAACTAAATTTGCAGAAGGTGGAAGAATAATGCTGTTTGAACCATATATGGAGATATACCCGGATTACGAAGATAATTATGATGGGACAAGTATGACCGCAACCAATTCTTATCTGAAGGACGGAAATATCTTGTACTTAATGGGTGGGACGGTGCTTTGTAAATATGATATCAGCAACAGTCAAAACCCAAAACTTTTGAAAAAAGCGGATATTGCCGCAGACCACACAGGGAATCCGGAAATGGACTATATTCGCAAGGGATACGCTCACTCCACGGCAATCGTTGATATCGGCCAATATCTTGTTATTTCTCTCAGAGCCAGCAGTGGCGGTGTTACGAATATGGCGGACGGCGTAATCGTTGGAAATATTACCATTATAAGCAAGGAAAACCTTGAGAAGGTTAGGGAACTGAATTTTGAAAACAAGGTTACCTATATCACCAAATATAAGGATCTGTTAATTGTATCTTTGCATTTTCATGGTTTTTATATTTATAAAATAAGCGACAGTGCCGATATTATCTCCTGTGCTTTAAAGTACATTGAGATTGAGAAGCCGAGGAGCACTTCCGCAAGAGAATTTCAAAACAGTGTAGTTTTTGAAGTGAACGCGAAAAAAATAAATGTCGCAATGGCCTCTTATAAATACGGCATAAGTGTTTATACCTATGACCTTGAGAACAATTGCGTTGCTCCTTGCGGTGAGCTCAACCCCGAAAAATTTCCCGATATGTACGATGTTGAGACCGGGGTAAAGAATACGGTTTTTGGTCTTACTGCAAAAGGAAACTTTGTATACGGAGGAATTACACCGGGCAATAATCGCTTTAGAGAACGATATAAAAACGTGGATTGGACGCGATTTGATAAGCGAGGAATTATTTACGGCCCGCATGACAGGCTTACAGAAGAGTATTATCATATGGAACTACCTGACAGTGACAAACCAGAATATGTCGGCGTCATTGCGGGAGATCCTGCTCCGTCATTTCTGTGTACGATAAACAACTATTTACTCTTCAACCTCGATAAACAGGGACTGGGTATTGCTAAAATCGAAAATGACAACAGACTGACGTTTATTGGGCGTGCTCTGGAAGATCCTGACGGACGAGCGTTGACGTACAGAATACACTTTGACGGAGAATTTCTTTATACTTCTTATAAGCTTCCTGTGGCGAATGCAGAAATACCACCTGTATTTCGTATGTATAAGATAGAACTTACAGAATAAACAAAACATAATAGAAGATGCCGAAAGTTAGAGGTTAAGATTGTAATTTAGGCAGCATCAATTTGAAATATGTGTGTTCGTTCCGGTAATAAAATTGTTAAGTACGTTATGAACATTCGCACCAGTCGAGAGCCCCGACACGCAATTCGCGTGCCGGGGCTCCTTTTTATTTGCAGCAGTAAAATTTAATCGCTTTGGAAACAAACTCTGCCGTTCCTTCTCCGTTTTGGTCGATATTGCTCTTGAACCGTTCATCACCAACATACATATCACCGAGCCCGGCAAGAATAACATCGGTGCAATGATAGAAATTTTCCGTAATGTAGCTCTGCAATTTTCTTACGAGTTTCTGTGCTTTGTCACTCTCCGGGCTGTCCCCGAAATTTTTGCACTCTGTAAATTCCGCAAAAATACTGTTCATGCCGCCGAGCACATTATTCCATTTGTCCCCGGAATAACTCGCTGTCTTTTCGGCACTTTCTTTATACGCCCCAGTATTGCCCCAGCGCTCTTTTGCCTCAGCTTCATATTGCTCGCGTGCGGCCTCATACGCTTTATTGTCGAATGCTTTCATGTTAACTTCTCCTTTCTCCGCTTGCTCTAAAGCTGCAATCAGCCTCTCGAGTCTCTCTTTTTTCAGCAAAAGCAGCTGCTTCTGCTTTTGAATCGCTTTGCTTCTGTCGTAATTTCGCGATGCGAGAATATCTGCAATATTTTTTAGTGAAAAATCGAGTTCACGGTAAAATAAAATCTCCTGCATACGTTTAAGAGAATTTTCATCGTAAAAGCGATAGCCGTTTTGTTCATCCACAAAACTCGGCTTCAGCAGTCCTATCTCATCATAATAATGCAGTGTACGTACACTGACACCGCAAAGCTTTGCGAACTCTTTGATCTGCAGTTTCATGTTCTCACCTCGTTTATGAGCTTAGTATACACTATGACGCAGCGTTAAAGTCAACCTGTTTTTTCATCCTTTTTTCCAATGTGACTTTGTCACGGAAAACCGACAGACTTTCGGGTATACTGTAATCACAAAAGAAAACAAGGAGGACTAAAATATGTCTGCTATTCATATCAACAAAAACAATTTCACAAGTGAGGTCATGCACAGCGAAAAGACCGTTCTTTTAGACTTTTGGGCACCGTGGTGCGGCCCCTGCCGTATGGTGTCGCCCATCGTGGATGAGATTGCCGCAGAGCGTACCGATATCAAAGTCGGCAAGATCAATGTAGATGAAGAACCCGAACTTGCAGCACAGTTCAGCGTTATGAGCATTCCCACTTTAGTCGTGATGAAAGACGGTAAGATTACAAATCAGGCAATGGGCGCAAGACCCAAAGCCGCCATTCTTTC
>JAZNMV010000211.1:0-2951 GCA_045579885.1 Acutalibacteraceae bacterium
CGAATATGACTGTGGCCCGACATGTGTTTTAAACGCACTAAGTGTGCTGTTTGAGCGCGAAAGTATTCCGCCGGATCTCATAAAATCTATCATGCTGTATTCGCTCGATACGTATAACGACCGCGGCGAATCCGGAAAGAGCGGAACATCTCGTATGGCGATGTCGTTTATTTCCGACTGGATCGACCGCTTTGGAGTGACGAATAAATTCCCCATACACAGCGAATATCTTTCCGGTGAAAAAGTCTTTTTTGGCGAAAACAGCCCTCTGGAAGAGGCTTTACAGCGCGGAGGTGTGATTGTTGCCCGCGTGATGTTCGATTGCTGGCACTATGTACTGATCACAGGCAGCAAAAAGAATTCGGTATATCTTTTTGATCCATATTACAGACGTAAGCCCTTTAAGTTTCCGGGCATTGAGATGATCTGGGACAGACCGATGCGGCATAACCGCCGGGTATATAAAGAGCTTCTCAATGCGGAAGGCGATACGCCGTATGCCCTGAGCGACAAATCGATCCGTGAGGCGGTTGTACTGTTTAACACAAATACGATGAAACCGGTTGAATAAAGCAAAAAAGGTGTGCTTAAAGCACACCTTTTTTAGTTGCAGAGATTAAAAATGTTCCCGCATTTCGGTTACATGCGCACGGATGCGCTCAAAGCTTTCTTCACTGATGACGTGCTCGATGCGGCAGGCATCCTCAAGGGCGGTTTCCTTTGAAACACCGAGGAATACGAGCCAATCGGAAAGCAGGCTGTGACGTTCAAACATCTTGTTTGCGATCTCGAGGCCGTTTTCTGTCAGCGTGATAAAGCCGTCTTCATCCACAGAAATCAGTTCGCTTTCACGAAGCTTCTTCATTGCGACACTGACACTGGGTTTAGAGTAGTTCAATTCATTTGCAATATCGATGGAACGTACATGCTGCAGCTTCTGCGACAGCATCAGTATGGTTTCAAGATAATTCTCAGCCGATTCGTGGATTTTCACGGATCTCTCCCTTTCAAGTGTTGATCGTAGACTTAGTATAGCATATATAAAGTGACATTTCAATTTCTTTTGGCAGAAATAATCTATAGTGTTCACAAAATAAGAATCCCCCGAAACACGGAACAAAACCGGTTTCGGGGGATTTAACATTACTGCAAAAAATCAGACGCGGAACATGAGGTCTGCATAGGTCGGGTAGGGCCATGCGTCGGAAGCGACCATGGTTTCCATACCGTCAACATAGGTGCGCAGCTCATTCATGACCGGAATGACCTTGTCCTTGTAGTAGAAAGCGACTTCGGTGACATCGGTACCGGCGGCTTTGATGTCGGTCATGACACGCTCAAGCTCGCAGACAGTCTTGTAGGTGCTGTCTTCAAGAGAGGAAAGTGCAGTGATGATATCGAGCTCAGCTGTGCAGGGGATGGAAGCACTGAGTGTACGCTTTGCGAGTACACCGTTTGTGAGCTTCGCAACGTAGGAAGAAACAGCCGGGATGATGTCGCGCTTGACCATGTCGATCGCAGTGAGTGCTTCGATATTCAGTGCTTTGCCGTAAATCTCGAGAATGATCTCCTGGCGGGAGCGAACCTCGACCGGGGTGTAGATATTGTGGTCGCTGAACAGCTTGAGGTTCTTCTCATCGGTGTAGTGAACCAGGGACTCCGGTGTGGTGGGATAGTTCGAAAGACCGCGGCGAGCAGCTTCGTCCTTCCATGCCTGAGAGTAACCGTCACCGTTGAAGATGATACGCTTATGTTCTTTGATCACGCGGCGGATCAGCTTGTTAAGCGCCTTATTGAAGTTTTCTGCACCTTCGAGTTCGTCTGCAAACTGCTTCAGCTCTTCGGCAAGCATGGTGTTCAGCATGATGTTGGAGCAGGCAATGTTGATCTGCGAACCGAGGCTTCTAAACTCGAACTTGTTGCCGGTGAAAGCAAACGGAGAAGTTCTGTTGCGGTCGGTCGTATCTTTCGGGAAGGTCGGCAGTACATTTACGCCGATTTCCATATTAACGTGCTGTGTGCCGGGATATGCTTCTTTGGACTCGATGGACTGCAGGATCGCTGTAAGTTCATCGCCGAGAGAAATGGAGATGATCGCCGGCGGTGCTTCGTTTGCACCGAGACGGTGGTCGTTACCGGCAGACGCAACGGAGAGACGGAGCAGATCCTGGTAATCGTCTACGCCCTTGATAACAGCAGCAAGGAAGAGCAGGAACTGTGCGTTCTCGTGCGGCAGCTTACCGGGCTCGAAGAGATTTTTACCTGTATCTGTTGTAATGGACCAGTTGTTGTGTTTACCGGAACCGTTTACGCCTGCATACGGCTTTTCATGGAGCAGACAAACAAGATCATGGCGGAGTGCCACATTTTTCATGGTCTCCATTGTGAGCTGGTTATGGTCGGTTGCAATATTGGTTGTAGCGAAGATCGGTGCCAGTTCGTGCTGCGCCGGTGCTGCTTCGTTGTGCTTTGTCTTAGAAAGAATACCGAGTTTCCACAGCTCTAAGTCGAGCTCCTTCATGAATGCGGAAATACGCGGCTTTACGGCGCCGAAATAGTGGTCGTCCATTTCTTGACCCTTCGGCGCGTGTGCACCGAACAGTGTGCGGCCCGTGAAGAGCAGGTCGGGGCGCTTATCGTAAAGCGCCTTGTCTACAAGGAAATATTCCTGCTCTGCGCCGACAGTCGGTGTAACACGCTTTGTAGAGGTGTCGCCGAACAGACGGAGAATGCGCAGTGCCTGAACATTCAGTGCTTCCATGGAACGAAGGAGCGGGGTCTTCTTGTCGAGAACCTCGCCACCATAGGAGCAGAAAGCTGTAGGAATATAGAGGGAATTATCCTTAATAAAAGCGTAAGAGGTCGGGTCCCATGCTGTGTAGCCGCGGGCTTCGAAAGTAGCACGAAGACCGCCGGACGGGAAAGAAGAGGCATCGGACTCACCCTTGATG
>JAZNMV010000212.1:0-18886 GCA_045579885.1 Acutalibacteraceae bacterium
CTTCCGTTTCGTGGGATGTCAGCAATAATATTATTGCTGCGCTTTACAAATTGAGAAAACCCGAAACCTATATTCACGGCGGCTTGATTTACGACAAATATCCGGTGCCTTCTGTTATGACAGAGGGAATGGATCCGCTGACGCAGTACAGAGAGCTCATGGCAATCGGTTTTGATGGGATCAAGATGTTGGAAACGAAACCGACGGAGCTCAAAGCGATCGATCGTCCGGTTTGCGATCCTTTGTATCATGATTTTTTCGATGCGGTCGAGAAAGACGGCACACATATGGTATGGCATGTTAACGATCCGGCTGAATTTTGGGATAAGGATAAAGCTCCTGCATTCGCTTTTGAAAACGGATGGTTTTACGGAAACGGTGATTATCCCACGCATGAAGAGATTTATGAACAGGCACTCGCTGTGCTTCGAAGAAATCCGAAGCTGAAAGTGACTTTTGCTCATTTCTTCTTCATGTCCGGCTGCCCGGAGCGGCTGGAAAAGATCTTCGAGCAGTACCCGAATACAGCGGTCGATTTAACACCGGGCAGTGAAATGTACGGCGATTTTCTTAGCCGTGCGGAATATTATAAGGACTTCTTTGTCCGCTGCAGCGACCGTATTCAGTTCGGTACGGATGCCTCGGATGAGGCCGATGAAGTGGATTCCAACCTATGGCTTGCAGACACGGTCTATAATTTCCTCACGACGGAACGGGATTTTCAGTTGTGGGATGTCAAAAGCTGCGGTCTCGGTCTGCCGGACGAAACGGCAGAAAAGATTTTGTCGGGTAATTTCCTGCGCCGCGTCGGAGAAAAGCCGAAGCCGATAGATACGGATGCCCTGAAAGCTTATGCACTGAAATACTGCCATCTGATTCGCGATGCACGCGTGAGAGAGAATGTGGACAAGGTAATTGCTGCGCTTTAACCGATTTTTTAAGCGTTTTGACAGAAGATTTTTGTGACTGCTTCTGTTGCGGAGACTTAGTTATTATGATGTTTTCAAATCGTGATCTTTTAAAACTTACCTTACCGATGCTGCTGCAGAATATATTGGCAACCGTTGTCGGCATGGTCGATTCTTTGATGGTTGCGGGAATCGGTGAGGCTGCTGTGTCCGGTGTATCGCTGATCAATTCTTTGGATGTCGTGCTGATCACCTTCTTTTCTTCAATGGCCGTAGGCGGTACAGTAATTGTTTCTCAGTTTTTGGGAAAAGGCAATACGGAAAAAACGAAGGACGCAGTAAAGCAGCTTGTGTATGTTACAACGGCCGCGGCGGTGCTGATCACGCTGTTCGGTCAGCTTTTCCGTGTGCCGATGTTGCACTGCTTTTTCGGCGATGCGGAGGAGATTGTTATGCACTACGCAGACCGATATTTTCTGTTTGTGTCTCTTTCATTTCCGCTTTTGGGCATAGGAAATGCCTGCGGCGCCGCATTGCGTGCTATGGGTAACACGACCGTACCGATGTTGATCTCACTGGCTGAGAATGTTGTGAATATCGCGCTGAATGTTGTGTTTATTTACGGCCTTCATATGGAAACGGCGGGTGCGGCAATAGCCACCACACTCAGCCGTGTGGTTGGTGCAGCGATCCTTTTGGCTATGCTGCTGGACAAAAGACAGAGCGTTCACATTGACCGCCCTCTGCGGTATCGACCTGATTTTGCCATTATCAAAAATATACTGCGTATCGGTATTCCGAATGCGATAGAGAACTGTATGTTCAGCTTCGGCAAGCTTTTGACGCAAAGTGTTGTTTCTTCGCTGGGAACGGCTTCGATCACAGCAAATTCCGTTGCGAATAATCTTGCAAACTACCAGTATACCGTGGGCGGTGCAGTGGGCGGTTCTGCCATTATCGTGGTCGGCCGCTGTATCGGTGCTAAGGAAAAGGAGCAGGCAAAGCGCTACTCGAACAAAATGCTGTTTGCGGCGTATGCCTGCATATGGGTAGTTGTTCTGATCACGGCGATTTTCGTGCGGCCGATCATCGGTTTCTGGCAGCTTTCACCGGAGACCACCGAACTGACCCGTTCGCTGATTCTCTACCACAGTGTGTGCGCTGCACTTGTATGGCCGATCGGCTTTGTGCTGCCGAGTATCTTCCGCGCAGCAAGCGATGTGAAATTCCCGATGGTCGTTTCTGTTTTGTGCATGTGGATCTTCCGCGTGGCGCTCAGTTATGTATTTGCACCGGCGGAAATGGAAATTTTCGGCCTGACATTACCGGGACTTAATATGGGCGTTATGGGTGTTTGGGTTGCGATGACGATCGACTGGGCGGTCCGTGTTGCTCTGTATGCATGGCGCTATTTCAGCGGAAAATGGCTGACTGTTTATGACAAACTAAAATCATAAAAAATATATAGAAAAAATGCACGGATGATTTTGTCCGTGCCGATATAGATCAGAATGAGGTGTTGATATGAAGAGCAGCCGTGTTCCTGTACAGAATTTTCATGCGGACGACAGTTTTGTCGGCCGTGTGCAGAAACTGGTTCGTGAAGAAGTTATCCCGTATCAGTATAAGGTGCTGAACGATGCACTTCCGGATGTGGAGAAAAGCCATGCGATCGAGAACATCCGTCTTGCGGCGAAGAAGCTGCAGGGGGAAGATGTAAAGCCCGAAGAATTCTATGGTATGGTGTTTCAGGACAGCGACGTAGCGAAATGGATCGAAGCGGCGGCATATGCGCTCGCTGCGGGCCCGAATCCGGAACTCGAGAAAACTGTGGATGATGTTATCCGGCTCTATGGTGCGTCTCAGCATGAAGACGGCTATGTGAACTCCTATTTTACGGTAAAAGCACCGGATAAGATCTGGACGAATATGCGCGAGGCACATGAACTCTATTGCGCCGGCCATATGATGGAGGCGGCAGTGGCGTATTATGAGGTTACAGGTAAACGTGAACTGCTCGATATCATGTCGAAGAATGCCGATTGTATCTACGAAGAGTTCATGCATCATAATACGATCGCCTATCCGGGCCACCCGGAAGTGGAGCTGGCGCTGATGCGCCTGTGGAGAGCGACCGGGAATGAAAAATACAAAGAACTCGCGAAGCATTTTGTAGACGAACGCGGACAGAAGCCGAATTATTTCTTTGAGATCGAAGAGCCGAACCGCGGCTGGAATGTCTGGAGTGGTACGGCGGAGATTGATACGGACTATACACAGAGTACACTGCCTGTTCGGGAGCAGAAGGAGGCCGTCGGACACTCTGTACGTGCTGCTTATCTCTATACCGGTATGGCAGATGTTGCAAAAGAAACGGACGATGAAGAGTTGCTGAATGCCTGCCGTACCTTATGGGATAGCATTACAAAGCGCCGTATGTATGTAACGGGCGGTATCGGCTCGACTAATCAGGGGGAAGCCTTTACGGTAGACTATGACCTGCCGAACGATACGGTCTACGCCGAGACCTGTGCGTCAATCGCGCTGATGTTCTTCGCTAAGAAGCTTCTCGAAAATGAACACCGCGGTGAGTATGCCGATGTCATGGAGCGTGCATTCTACAATACGGTGCTGGCCGGTATGCAGCTTGACGGCAAGCGTTTCTTCTACGTGAATCCGCTTGAAGTTATTCCGGGCATTTCCGGTAAAGCGGTTACCCACAGTCACGATCTGCCGGTGCGTCCCCGGTGGTATGCCTGTGCATGCTGCCCGCCGAATGTGGCACGCGTTGTTTCATCCCTCGGTGCGTACGCATACAGTGAAAATGAAAATACATTCTTTGCCGATCTCTATGCAGGCGGTAAGGTGACAGCTAAGAACGGTTTGACGCTTACCTGCAAAACCGGTTTCCCACACGACGGTGAAGTGCTGTATACGGTTTCCGGTACGGCGGAAACGACACTTGCATTCCGTATTCCGGCGTGGAGTGAAGAAACAGAGCTTACCGTAAACGGTGAAATGCAGGTGCTTTCCGAGATTGTACGTGATGGATATGCCTATGTTACACGCTGCTGGAAAGACGGAGATACGGTCACCCTCACGCTCGATATGACAGCGCGTGTGATCTACGGCTCGTCGAGAATTGCAGCCGATACCGGTAAAGTCTGTGTTCAGCGCGGTGCACTTGTCTACTGTGCGGAGGAAGCGGATAACGGTGAGATTTTGCCGCTCTTTATCCGTGAGGATGCAGAACCGAAAGCACTTGAGTTTGAACCGGAAACGCTCAGCGGTATTGTACCGATTGAGATCGATGGCTATAAAATAGAGGACGGCGGCGATTTATATTCCACGAAAAAGCCAAAGTTTGTTGAAAAGAAGATCCGTCTGATCCCGTACTACACATGGGCAAACCGCGGTGAAAACCAGATGCGTGTGTGGCTGCCGGTTAAATAAGAAATATAAAAATGCACCGAGCTGAAAACTCGGTGCATTTTGGTTTAGGTGTTCATTGCATTTCGGACATACTGTGCAGCCTGCGTGATGAACGCATCGATATCTTCGGGGAGAATATACCGTGCCGGAATGTAGCGGTTCATATCCATGTTATCATAGAACTGTAGGATATGGTCGCGCCACAGTTCTGTTTCACGTGCGGATACCATGTCTTTAAAATCTGCGCCCTGTACATCGGCAAGAAGAGAGAAAACCTCCGGTCGCCACGGGCAGGTGTTATAAAGCTCAAGGTCCGCCAAATCCGTGTCGTTATAGTAGGCGGTCTTCATATCCTGTGCCGGATTCGGGTCCGCGTTGTAATGCGGCTGAAAGTATGGCTTATGCAGCATCGCATACCACACCATGTCAGTGAGTAAATGCACGCAGCATCCTGCAAGGAAGCTATCCCTCGCAAGATCTCCGGAACGCGATGCCCAAAGTGCGAGAATACGTTTTTCAAGCTCATCCTGTTTGTTTTCCTGCGGCAGATCAACGCGCAGGTGGGAAATATCTTTATCGTGGCGTGTCCAGCCTTCACGCTTATGAATGCTGTCCGGTGCATTGGCACCGAGAAAATATGCGGCTTTGTCGCAGCCTGCAAAGGGCTCGTCTTTTAATGCATAGGCAACAGCCAGGTGGACCATAGGAAGCGGCATTGGAAAATCCTCCCTCTAAAAAGACAGGGCGGTGCAGACCGCCCTTATTGTGTGTTAATCAATGAACGGAATACCGTGCCCATCGGCGGGGACGGCGTCTTTCAAAAGCTGAATACCCTCATACAAACACCAGATCATGGTGATGATAGGGCCGAGGCCGCACAGGATCACGCCCAGTGTACTGAGCAGAAGCTGTGTAACGCCTTTGCCGGTATGACCGAGGTAGAAGTTATGCACGCCGATCGTGCCGAACAAAAATGCAAGCAGTGCAGCGGCGATGCGGCTCTTCTGCGGATATCCCTGCGGTACGGCATAAGCCGGATCGTAGGTTGGCTGTTCATAGGCTTGGCTGTACTGCCGGGCATAATTTGGCGGCTGGTAGCCGTTATTCTGCGCGGTATACTGCTGTGAATATTGCGGCGGCTGATAAGTATTCTGACCAGGTTCTGTATTGGCAGCGTTGTTTCTGTTATTTTCGTTATAATCACTCATTTTGTCGGTACTCCTTCCCAAACTCAGTCTTTCAGCAGAATACCGTAAGCATCCACATTGATTCTGTGTTCTAAGATTTTTACGCCTTCCGTAATACCCCAGACCATCACAACGATCGTACTGATGCCGCAGGTCACAACGGAGCCGAGCACGGCGATCAGAAGCTGTGTCAGACCCAATCGATTGTTTCCGAGGTAAAAATTGTGAAGACCGAGCGTGCCTGCCAAAATGCCGAGAATACCTGCGGCGAGGCGGCTTTTCTGCTTATAGCCGATCGGTGGCTCCATGCCGTAGCCGTACGGCGGTACTGTGTAGTTATAAGAATTATCGTTCATAAAGGGTTCCCCTTTCCGATATGGATAGTACTGTACCGTTGGTTTTATTTTAGCGGAAAAGAAAAAACATTGCAAGTGCTTCCCTTTGTATGTAAGAATGTCTTAAAAATTAAGTGCAGAGCGGAAACTTTATGCAGAGTTGCCTTATTGAAAAAAGAGACGTATTGTAGTATACTGTTCTATACAAAAAATACGATTCGTTTTTGAATCAAAATAAATAAGGAATGGTATTTAATTATGAAGATCAAGATCTATTCGGATAGTACCTGCGATCTGTCTGCAGAATTGGTGGAAAAATACAACATTGGTATTCAGCCTCTGTTTGTTGAAAAGGACGGCAAGTTCTACCGTGACGGTCTCGACATTGTTCCGCAGGATATTTACGATTATGTAGGTTCCGGTCAGGGTGTTTGCCATACAGCTGCGGTAAACGTAGCAGATTATGAAGCTCTGTTTGCGGAAGTTATGAAGGAGTACGACGCACTCATCTATTTCAATATCAGCAGTGAAATGTCCAGCTGCTATCAGAATGCACGTGTAGCGGCTGCGGAATTCGAAAATGTTTATGTTATCGATTCCCGCAATCTTTCTACAGGCAGCGGCCTGCTTGTACTCGAGGCTGCAGAGCGTGCAGCAGCAGGCGTTCCGGCAGCAGAAATTGCAGCAGAAATGGAAGAGCTTGCGGCAAAGGCAGAGGCAAGCTTCGTTATCGACACACTGTTCTACCTTCAGAAGGGCGGACGCTGCTCCGCGCTCGTTGCACTGGGTGCGAATCTTCTGAAGCTTAAACCCTGCATCGAAGTTAAGGATGGCGCTATGGGTGTCGGTAAGAAATACCGCGGTAAGACGGAGGTCTGCTTCGAGCAGTATGTAAAGGATCGTCTTGAAGGTCGTGAAGACATCCGTAAGCACCGTGTATTTGTAACACACTCCGGCTGCAAGCCCGAAGTTGTTGCGCATATTAAGGAACTCGTTGCAGGCTACGGTTTTGAGGAAGTTCTGGAAACGGTAGCAGGCTGCACCATTTCTAACCACTGCGGTCCGAATACGCTCGGTGTTCTGTTTCTGCGCAAGTAATTTCCGGGTTTGAGGTCGCGTTTATGGAAAATCAAAATAAAATGCAGCAGGCGTTGCAAAATACGGCAGCTTATGCACGTGTTTTCTTTCGCTGGCTGTTTCTCGGTGCTTTGGTTGGCGGTTTAGGCGGCGTGATCGGTGCGGCTTTTTCCAAATGCGTTGCGCTTGCGACAACCGTTCGAGAAGAAAACAGTTGGCTCCTGTATCTGCTCCCGCTTGGCGGCCTTCTGATCGCCGCACTGTATAAGCTGTGCCGCGTTTCCGGTGTAGGAACCAATGAGGTTTTTCTGGGTGTTCGTTCCGAAAAGGGCGTTCCGGTGCTGCTTGCGCCGGCGATCTTTCTTGGCACGGTGATCACGCATCTCTTCGGCGGTTCAGCCGGACGTGAGGGAGCTGCACTGCAGCTTGGCGGCAGTGTTGCGTCGTTTTTCGGTAAGGTTTTTCGCCTGAACGAAAAAGACCGGCATATTCTTACCATGTGCGGTATGAGTGCGGTGTTTGCCGCCGTATTCGGTACACCGATGGGTGCATGTGTGTTTGCGGTAGAGGTCGTTTTTGTCGGACGTCTGCTTTCAGCTGCGATGTTCCCGTGTCTCGTTTCTGCGGTAACGGGTTACGGCACGGCGAAACTGCTTGGTGCACATGCGGAACATTTTAATGTACATACGATTCCGGATTTTAATGTAAATACACTGTGGCGCGTACTCGCTGTTGCGGTCATCGGTGCTTTTGTCAGTATGCTGTTCTGTTGGGTCATGCATACCGGATCACATCTTTTCAAGCGTTTTGTGAAAAATGAGTTTGTTCGCGTATTTGCAGGCGGTGTGCTGATCGTAGCTCTTTCCCTGCTGCTCGGAACAAATGATTATAACGGCGGCGGTATGCACGTGATCGAGCGCGTGTTCAACGAGGGTATCGTTCGTCCGGAAGCATTCCTTTTGAAGATGATCTTTACGTCGATCACGATCGGTGCCGGTTATAAGGGCGGCGAGATCGTCCCGACACTGTTTATCGGTGCAACGATGGGCGGTACGGTAGCACTTTTGATCGGTATGGATCCGGCATTCGGTGCAGCGGTCGGTATTGCGGCTTTGTTCTGCGGTGTAACCAACTGCCCGATCACAACGATTCTTCTGTGCGTGGAACTGTTTGGCGGCGAAGGCGCACTGTTCTACATGATCGCAGCGATCGTCAGCTTCCTGCTTTCGGGCTATTTCAGTCTGTATTCCGGACAGGAAATGGTTTTCTCCAAGCTCGATGATGAGGAAGTTCACCGCTTCGGACATTAAAATAAATAAAGAATTAAGGCAGAGCCAATCGTTTGATCAGCTCTGCCTTGTTTGTTTTATAGGGGTTACGGATTCATCAGGATCTGTGCGAGGTCGGAGTCCTGGCTCAGAATAATGGTTTTCTCGCTGCCGTCCAGTGTAGCCTGCAGGGCATCGAGTGCAAGTGTGAACTCATAGAACTCCTGCTTTTCCGGGGAGTTATATGCTTCACCGAGCATCTTCATGTATTCTGCTTCGCCTTCCGCAACAAGCTTTGCGGCTTCGGCTTCAGCGTTCGAAACGATGATGTTTACCTGCTTATCTACATCGTTTCGAATCAGAGAAGCTTCGTAGTTGCCGTCTGCGGTGTATTTTTCTGCGATCTGCTGACGTTCGGAGATCATACGGGTGTAAACGGCACTTTCGTTAGCTTCCGGGAGATCGAAACGCTTGATCTTAACGTCTTCAATCTTGATACCGTAGTTTACGGCAAGCTGGTCAACACTTGCGGTGATGCCTTCGTAAATATCATTTCGTGCACCGCCATCTTCCATGTTGATGATGTCGGACTGGGAAAGTGTACCCATAACATTTTTCAGTGCGTTGTAAGTGAGTGCATTCAGACGTTCCTCTGCGACGGTCGTGTTGCCGAGAGACTGGTAGAACTTCAGCGGGTCGGAAATGTTCCACAGAACGTAGCAGTCTACAGTCATGTTCTGCTTATCGGCGGTCAGAACTTCACTGGGCGGAATGTCGTAGAGCATTGTAGCCTTCGGGAAATACTTTACCGTATCGATAAACGGGACCTTAAAGTGCATACCGGGTTCATCCGTGGTGGAGATGATTTTCGACATACGAACGGTGCAGCCGTATTCGTTTTCACGAATGGTGAACATAGCACCGCCGAGGCAGATGGCTGCCACAAGAACAATGGCTATAATAACGATATATCTCTTTTTCATAATTACTCAATACCTCCCTCGAACTCAATGTCCTCGACCGGTTCGGTAATGACCGGTGCGGGGGTAGCGGTCGGTGTGGGTGCAGTGGTTACTGTTTTTGTTTCTTCGCTTTCCTGTACAAAGCTTTCAAGCGGCAGTACCTTTTCTACCTGGCTTCCGCTGCCGGAGGTGTCGATGAATACCTTAACACCGGGCAGGGTTTCGGAAACGGCTTCATAGTACATACGGGACTTTGTGATGTCGGGATTCTGGCTGTACTCCTTGTACATAGCGTTGAACATGGCAACCTGTTCCGTTGCTTCGTTAATACGCTTCTGCTTTAAGTACTCGGCGTTGCGCAGCAGCTCATCGGCCTGAGCCTGAGCCTTCGGCAGCTGTGCGTTCTGGTAAGCGAGTGCTTCGTTCATAACGGTCTCGGCCTGCTGCTTTGCAGTTTCAACAGCCTTGAACGCTTCGGTAACTTCTACGGTAGGCGGTTCGGAGTCCTGAATTTTTACATCCACAAGGGTAAGACCGATATCGTATGTCTGCAGGATCTCTGTGACGAGTTCCTTAACACGCATCTGAATGGATTCCTTACCGGTTGTCAGGACAGAGTCAACCGCTTCGGAGCCGACGACATTTCGAACCTGACTCTGCAGGAGGTTTCGGAGGATCGTTTCCGGCTCATAAGCGCCGTACAGATACTGTACAGGATTTGAGACCTTGTACTCAACGAAGAATTCCACGTTAACGATGTTATAGTCGCCGGTGATCATCTTTGTTTCGCTCTCGACAATATCGTATTCGTTTGCGTTTCCGCCGATCGTGCGATAGCCGAGTTCGAGCTTCTGATAGACATTAACATCGACTTTTTCAACCTGCTGAATGCCGAACGGAAGCTTCATGTGGAAACCGGCATCCGTAACATCCGTAACTTTACCGAAGGTTGTAACAACAGCCTGCTGCTTGTCGTCTACCGTATACCAGCTGGATGTACCTGCTGCTAAAATCACAAGAGCAAGCAAGCCAAGGAGCAGATACTTCGGCAGCTTTTTAATGAAGTTGCCATTGCCCTTTATATTGACGACAGGCGGTTTAGGTGTGAAGGGTTTATTCTCCTTCTGTTCGGTGAAATCCGTGTAGTCCTTGAACGGTTCATTCATAGTGGATAACCTCTTTTCTGAAAATAAAATGATAAAGATCCTTTTTCAAAAGTTTTCTTCCGTTACGGAAGATCACGCAGCATGCGTTGGGCATCGGCCTGCAGCTGAGCGGAACGCCACGCAGTGACCATGATCCGAAGCACTTCCTCAATGCGCTGTTTAGCGCCGGGAACAGGTTCGGTGTAGGAAGAAAGGCTGTCTTCAAGCAGCGGCGCCATCTCTTCGGCAGACGGATAACCTTCACGTGTTACGGAACGGGCCAGCGAAACAAAAGCGCGGTACAGCTGTGTATCATCGATCGTATCGTCGCCTTCATCATCGAGGGCACCGTTTATATACTGAAGCAAACGGCAAATCTGCTCGATGGAAAGTGCGCTTTTCAGTGCATTGATCGTAAGAATACGGCTGAGCTGACGGCGTGTGTATTTGCGCTGCTGCGGCGGCGGCAGGAATCCGCGCCGAACCCAGTTCTGTACAATGTACGGCTCAAGTCCTGTGACCTGTGTGACCTGCGAGAGTACGAGACCGCCTGTCAGAAACATAGCGGAAAAGACCTCTTCAGCGGAGTCCTCTTTATTCAGATCTACACTGAGCACGGTTCCGGGAAGCGTCCAGTTCACGTTCTCATCTCCTTTTTATTTGATGATTTGAGTATAATATATAATCGCGTGATTGTCAATAGGGGTTAGAAGATTTTTTGAAAAATTTCCGGAAAAGATAAAATAAGGAAAATTTTCCGCTATCTGTAACCTTTTTGTGCGGAAAACTTTCTATATAGGTGAGGACGTTAATAAAGAGCTTGCGTATTAAATTTGAAATCGATATACTGAAAACGGAGGGATCATTATGAAGAAACGATTACTTTGCTTTTTGTGTTTGCTCGTCTGTATATTTACAGGCTGTGCATATTCGGGGAATGAGGTGCACGGTGCGCCTGAATCTATCCCTGATGCTGAACCGATTATTGAAGTTCCTGTGTTCGACTGGGGTGTAACACTGACCGTGAAGAATGTTACCGCAAAGGGGCTCACACTGGTTTGTACGCAGAACGGCGGCGAAGCACAGGGCGAGCTGCAGACCGGCAGCTGGTACGAAATTCAAAGGCTTGAAAACGGTACATGGAAAAAAGCTGAATATACCGCGATTGACGAAGAGTTGGTCGGCTGGACGGGAGAAGCCTGGTGCATCCCGAAGAATGAGACGGTAGAATGGGAAGTGGACTGGTCTTGGCTTTATGATGAACTTCCCGAAGGTGAGTATCGCATCGGTAAGGAGATCATGGATTTCCAAGGCACAGGCGAGTATGAAGAAACAGTGATTTACGCGGAGTTTATAGTTGAATAATCTGCGTAAGGATAAATAAAACGGAAAGGAGTATTGTACATGAAAAAAGCATTGGCGATTTTATTGGCAGTTTTCCTGATGACGAGCCTCGCGGGCTGTGCCGCAGCTGCACCAAAGGATGAAATGATGAGCACAAATTCCTCCATAGCTTATGACAAAGGCTATGCGGAGGGTGCTTACGAGGATGTGTATACGGAAGAAACCGTAGAAATGGAGGAAGTTGAGATCAGCGAAGAAGCCGCGGCCGGCGCTGCTCTGAAAGGGGCGGAACCGGAGCTGCCGGATGACGGCAGAAAGATCATCCGCAATACGACGCTGACGGTCGAGACCAAGACGTTTGAGGAGTCGGTTACGGTGCTGAAGCAGGCCGTAAGTGCTGCGGGCGGCTATGTGGAGTATTCTTCGCTGTACAGCGGCGGCCGCACACAGAGTGCGGAGTATACCTGCCGTATTCCATCCGACCGATACACTTCTTTCCTTGAAGGCGTTTCGGGAGCGGGCAGTGTGGTGCGCACCGAAGAAAGCACGGAAGACGCGACCGCACAGTATGTGGATATGGAGTCCCGCCTGAAGAGTCTGCGTACACAGGAAGAACGTCTTTTTGAGCTGATGGAAGAGTCCGGCTCTCTCGAAGAACTGCTTGCCGTGCAGGATAAGCTGATGGAAGTTCAGTATCAGATAGAAAGCTATACGGGGCAGATGAAGGTGCTGACGAACCGCATTGATTACGCAACTGTACACGTATACCTTGAGGAAGTTGAAGTTTATACGCCGGTCGAGCCGAGCTTCGGTGAGGAGATCATGGATGCATTCCACGATATGCTGCGCGGTGTGAAAAACGGTGCAGAAGGTCTGGTTCTGGCAGTTATCTATCTGATCCCGCTTTGGATCATTGCCGGTGTGATCATTATTATTACCGTGGTGCTCGTTAAACGCCGCAAGCGCAAACTTAAGAAAATGCAGTCGTATTCGATGCCGGTAAAAGAAGAGCTTCCGAAGCAGTGATTGTCTTTAGCAGGGAGGATTATGTATGAAGAAAATTATAGCGATCATGTTGGTGTTGGTATTTGTTTTTGCCGTTGCAGGATGCAGGGAGCAGGAGCCTGCGCTTGCGCGAAAGCCGGTTATTTATCTCTATCCCGAAGAAGAGGCCGAAGTGACCGTGAAACTTGATTTTGACGGAGAATTGACCTCCACTTATCCGGTATACAGAGACGGTTGGGCGGTTACAGCACAGCCGGACGGCACCCTCCATGATGAAACCGGACGCGAATATTACTGCCTGTTCTGGGAAGGTGTGTCTGATACAGAATACGATTTTTCCACAGGCTTTGTGGTTCGCGGTGAAGAAACCGCCGTATTTTTGGAAAAGACTCTTGCAGAGATCGGCTTGACCGAAAAGGAAACGAATGAGTTTATCATCTACTGGATGCCGCAGATGGAGCATAATGCGTATAATCTAATCTCGTTCCAAACGGATGTGTATACGGACACCGCAGAGCTCAAGATCACACCGGAACCGGACAGTCTGCTCCGTGTCTTTATGGCATGGAAGCCGATAGAGGAACCGATAGAGATCGAACCGCAGATGTTTGAGCTGTTTGAACGTACCGGTTTCACGGTTGTTGAATGGGGCGGAGCAAAAGTGAGTTAAATGAAAAAAGCACCGAAGGGTTTCCTTCGGTGCTTTTGGGTTCAGTGTATGTTAAAAAGTGCATCTTTTCCACAAAGCAAAAAAGCTGTCCATTGGACAGCTTTTTTAGATTGCGATTTGGAAATTAAGCGCCAGTTTCAGCTATTAGCCGTTGAGCTTCTTATCCAGAGCGGACTTCTTTCTGGCAGCTGTATTCTTGTGCAGAATACCCTTTGCGGTAGCCTGGTCGATCTTCTTGACAGCAACCTTAACAGCCTCTGCCTTGTCCGGAGCGTTAGCCTCGAGAGCAGCATTTGCCTTCTTGATCTCGGTCTTGAGCTCGGAATTGATCATCTTGTTCTGCAGGGTCTTAGCTGCAGCAACCTTTACGCGCTTCTTTGCAGACTTAATGTTGGGCACAGTGGACACCTCCTCGAAAATCAGGATTATAGTACGGCGAAACCGCCTGAACCGTATTGGTGGGCATAGATTCGCCTTAAACTCCAATAACGCAGAAATAATAATACCACATAACCCTATAAAAAGCAAGCATTTTTTCCTGTTTTTTCGCAAAATGCACCCTGTTGGAGTAAAAACGGGGTATACCACAAGATACAGAGTTTTTTACTTCTTTTTTACCATAATGCCAACAAAGCAGGTGTAGGGTTTAATGAGAGACTCGAAATGTTTGAGATCACCGAGTGCATATTCATGGCTGACACTTAACCATTCCTGCCATGCGATATCAAAGCAATCCATTTCCCATGTTTTTACTTCTTCAATGTCGGGATGGGTGCCGATGATTCTTTTCCAAAATGCAGTGCTCTGGAACATATATGCTTCGTCGCCGAGCCACGGTGTCATCAGTTCTTCGCTTCTTCCGTCATATTCGAGCTTCATGCCCGGAATCGCAATAAGAGCGATGCCGCCTTTTTTGATGTACGGCAGAATGTTTTCCGTGAAGAAGCCTTCTGTTCCTGCAAAGTAGTGGTAGGCGTCCACACTGACGAGAGCATCAAACATCTCTTTCTCAAAATGCAGGTCACGTGCATCCTCGTGTACGGGGATGAGTTTGTCCTGCATGCCCCACTTTTTAAAGCGGGCACGGTTTTCTTCTTCGGAGATCCAAAGGTCGTTGGCATAAACTGTGGCACCGGTTTCTTTTGCCGTAAACAGACTTGTCGCGCCCTTGCCGCAGCCGAGGTCCAAAACCTTGTTTTCGGCTGTGAAGTGCAGCGGATAGACGGTCAAAAGCTCATCTATAAGGCGCAGACAGTTTGGTCCCATCATATATTCGGCTTTGAATAATTCTTTGTAAAGATCACTTTTCATTGCTTTTTCCTTTCGGTTATTTCATTTCTTCGATATGTTCGTCGCAATCGGCGGATATACCGGTGTGTCCTTTATCCATCTTGTGACGCGCTTTTCGGTTTTCTACAGAGTCGAAGATGATAGAGAAATCATAATCGGCAGGGTACAGTTCCGCAGCTTTCGTCTGTAATTTCAAACGGTTGTGCTTAACGCGGTATTTTCTGCCCTGTACCTGCACCACGAGCGTACCGGTCTCATCCGAGGGCTTATAAACAATACCGATTTTTTTGCCCGGGTAGACAAATACGGAGTCGCCCATCTCAAACTGCATCGCGTGCTTCGGTACCGTTTTCTTTTCAGGTGTTTTTTCCACACGGCTTCGCTTTTGTGATACAGGTGCTTCCGTCAGGGGTTCAAAACGCCGATCAGTGTTCGGGGTGTGCTGCTGCCCGTAGGTCACCTGCTGTGCGTATTTTAAAAGATGCGGCGGATAGCCGAGCCGCTGTGCAATATAGAATGCGCAGCTTTCACCGGCTTCGCCGATGACAAGTTTATATTCGGGACGCAGCGTTTCGCGATCAAACGTCATGCGTGCGTTCAGGATATTTTCTGCCTGTTCCGCGTACTGCTTAACTTCCGCATAGTGAGTTGTTGCAAGGAAAAGGCAGCCGCGGCGACGCAGTTCTTCCAGAATGGATACCGCAATACCCATGCCTTCTGCCGGGTCGGTACCGGAGCCGAGTTCATCGAGCAGCACGAGAGAATCGCGTCCTGTTTCGTTCAGAATGTCGATGACGTTTGTGATGTGTGCGGAGAATGTGGAAAGATTCTGCGAGATATCCTGTCGGTCGCCGATATCACAGAGTACGTTTCCGTTCATGCATATTTCAGCGCTTTCGCATGGGAGATGCAGGCCGCACTGTGCCATCAGAGAGAAGAGTCCGACAAGCTTCAATGTTACGGTCTTGCCGCCTGTGTTCGGGCCTGTAATGACAACACCGCGTACAGTTTGTCCCTTATATTCGTGGCCGATCTCAAAGTCGACCGGCACGCAGATATCGTGCTGCAGAAGCGGATGGCGTCCCTGCACGATTTTGATGTGGCGGTCGGTGCTGACCGTGGGTGCACATGCATCCGTTTCAAGGCTCATTTTTCCTTTTGCAAAAGCAAAGTCAACCTTTTCTACTGTTTCTGCGTTCAATAAAAGAGCGGTTCTGTTTTCGGCAACCAAAACGGAGAGGGTGTACAGAATTTTGTCGATCTCGATGGCTTCCTCGGTCTCGAGCAGTGCAAGTTTTTCCGTGTATTTTCGGATAGCACTCGGTTCGATAAAACAGGTGGACCCAGCGGAAGAGGTCGCGATGACTGTACCGGGAATCTGATTCTTGTAGTTTTTGGAAACGGGCAAGGTGTAGTGCCCGTTTTTTACGGATACAAAGCTGTCGGTGCAGAACTTCTTGTGACTTTTCAGAAGCTCTTCCATGCGCGTTTTGATTTGCTCGCGGGTGTTTTCCATTTGGCGGCGCACATCGCGAAGCGTTTTCGAAGCGTTTGAGTCCACATCGGTTCCGGTGATGCAGCGGTGTATTTCCAAAGTCAGCTCTTCGAGCGGATCGATCACGGTGCCTAAATACGAAAGGGAAGTTTCGGTCGTTTCCGCACGCTTGAGGTATGCTTTCAGTCGCTTACAGGCGGCGGCAAATGATGCGGCGGACAGCAGCTGCTCGGGCAGGAGCATACCGCCTTTTTCTGCGAGCACTAATGCACTGCGTACCGATGCGGTATCGGGGATAGGCGGTGTGCCGGCGTGATCGAGGATGATACGTGCGTCGTTTGTTTCGTGCAGCGCCCCGCGCAGTTTTGCTTCCTGCAAATGAGGAGTGAGTTCTGCGATGCGTTCGCGGGCGCTCTGCGTTGCAGCGTACGAAAGAAGCTGTTCTCTTATTTGTTCAAACTCCAAAGTGATAAATGTGTTTGCCATAGGGTTCCTTTCAAAACAAAAATCCACGGGTACTCTGCTTGCACAAAATACCTGTGGATACACGCAAAATAAATCCGCATTTTATAACGCAGGATAAAACGGTATCAGGCGCAAACAGGGTACAGCCTAAAAATTTCAATAAGAAATCTGACGTACACAAAGTACGTCCTGCTCACTCTGTTTTGCCGGGCGGAGTCTACAGACTCAGGCCGGCTCACCTGCCGACAGCTTCATACTCATTTTATCCTTTCGTAAGATTCAAAATGTTAAGTTGAGCATAACACGGTTTTCCCGGTCTGTCAAGAAAAAAGGGAGAGTGAAAACTCTCCCGAAATTTTATATCTTTTTAGCGTACCATTTTTTACCGCAGTGGCGGATGAAGCCAAGAACGGCACGGAGGTACAGACTGATGGAGTTACCGAGGTAAATGCCGACTACACCCATATTCAGCTTAAAGCAGAACAGCCATGTCAGCGGCAGACGAATGAGCCATACGGCGGATACGGTCATGATCATAACAAAGTTCACGTCGCCGCCGGCTTTCAGCTGCGGATCAATAGCGTTTATGGAAACACCGGCCATGTTCATCATCAAAAGCACCCAAAGCAGCCGCGAGCTCTCTGTCACTGTTGCGGGGTCGGCGGAATAGAGACCGGAAAGCGGTCTGCCGAGCAGCATTACAAGGGTGCAAAGAACGGCGGTGGACAATAGACCTGCGGCCCAAATACTGCGCCCGAGCCTGCGTGCGCGATCGGGTCGGCCCGCGCCGAGAAGCTGTCCGACTACTGCTGTGGCGACCGCTGAACAGATACCCTGCGCGAGGCCGGTGAAGGAGCCGAGCGTATTGATGATCTGATACACACCGCTTTCGAAGGTGCCAAGAGAAATGACCATACTGTTTGCAAGCATATAACCGACCTGCACGAATATGCTCTCCATGCTCATTGGGATACCGAGGCGGAACAGCCGCGTGCACAGGGGCAGATCAAAATGCAGCAGGGAACGAAGCTCCAGTGTGAAATAGCGGCGATCCCGTAAAAGCGCAAGAAACAGGCAGAAGGTGCCGCATATCCTGCAGCACACGGCGGCAAGACCGGCGCCTACCTCTTCCATGTGAAATACGTTTATGAAGAGCCATGCGAAAAGAAGCTGGGAGAGTCCCATGATGATCGTAGCCGTGAAGGAAACATGGCTGCTGCCGAGTGCACGGAAGATGGGGCTGAGGACATTATTGAGAACAAGGAACGGCAGACCAATCATCATAATGCGGAAGTACCGCACAGATTCGTTGAAAAGTATATCCTCCGCTGTAGGCATAAGAAGACGGAAAAGCGGAGTGCTGAAGATGATGCAGACTGCGGTTATGGCAATGCCGAGGACCGCAGAGAGAAGAATTGACTGGGCAATGAGGTCTCCGGCCTCTTTTCCCTCTCCTGCACCGATATGACGGGAAACGAGTACGGCACTGCTGCCTGAAACTATCGCGAAGAACGCAGAAATTACCGTAAAGACTGTGTTGGACATCCCTGTTGCAGCCATGGCGCTGGAGCTGATGCCGCTTATCAGTCTCGTAATGATAAGACCGATAAAAATGGTGAGAACATTTTCAGCGATGATTGGAAGCGTAAACTGAAGCGACAGGAGTGAATCGGCTCTTTCCGACGTTTTTCGGTGTGATAGCAGCATAACAAAGACCTCCTCTGTATGCTCTTAGGGTGTTTATCTGCGCTAATAGTAGCACCGGCATTTCTGTTTTTCAAGGCTGAAACGGGAATTGACCGTGAAAATACTCCACGTTAAGAATGTATGTATAGACACCCTTGCTCGGGATAAACTTAAAACAGAGTATCAAAGGAGGCGGGAAAATGGAATATATACGCGCTTTTTTGGTAGGTGGCCTCATTTGTACCGTTGGACAGATCCTGATCGACCGTACAAAGCTGACCCCGGCAAGGATCATGGTTCTCTATGTAACAGTCGGTGTGGTGCTTGGAGCGCTTGGAATCTATGAGCCGCTCACAAAATTTGCCGGTGCCGGTGCAACGACACCGCTTTGCGGTTTTGGCTGGCTGCTTTCAGACGGTGTAAAAAAAGCGGTGGAGGAAAAAGGTTTGCTCGGCGCACTTACGGGCGGTCTTACAGCGGGTGCGGCCGGTATTACCGCGGCGGTGGTTTTTGCGTTTCTTGCGGCACTTATTGCAAAACCGAAGGATAAGACATAAAAAAACGGACTTCGCAAAGCGAAGTCCGTTTTACTTTGTGTGATTAACTTACTGGATAGC